>NZ_JBAJGT010000002.1:0-469484 GCF_036706555.1 Pseudomonas sp. JDS28PS106
GCTTTGAGCCAAAGCGGGAAGAGTGGACGGCAGCTTGGCTCCTACACGTGCTCAAGGGCACCGCGATTAGACAGCTTGCCGTCCACCCCTCTCACCCCAGACTTTAGCCTGATGGAAGACACAAGCGGATTTATCCGCGATCCGGGTTGGCGTTCATCGCGGCTGAAGCCGCTCCTACAGATTCTGCCGATGCTGACGCAAAAAAACCCCATGATCGCTCATGGGGTTTTTTGTTCAGCGGCTATGGATCAAGCGGGAGCCGATGTGCGGATCAGGTGATCGAAGGCGCTCAGCGAGGCCTTGGCACCCTCGCCCAAGGCGATGATGATCTGCTTGTACGGCGTGACAGTCACGTCGCCGGCACCGAAGATGCCTGGTACCGAGGTTTCGCCCCGGGCGTCGACCACGATTTCACCGCGTGGCGACAGCTCGATGGCACCCTTGAGCCATTCGCTGTTGGGCAGCAGGCCGATCTGGACGAAGATGCCCTCCAGCGCCACGGTGATTTCCTCACCCGAAACGCGATCCTTGTAGCGCAGACCGTTGACCTTCTCACCGTCGCCGGTGACTTCGGTGGTCTGGGCGTTGGTCAGTACGGTCACGTTCGGCAGGCTGTGCAGCTTGCGCTGCAGAACCGCGTCAGCACGCAGCTTTACATCGAACTCCAGCAAGGTGACGTGGGAAACGATACCGGCCAGGTCAATGGCCGCCTCGACGCCCGAGTTACCGCCGCCGATCACCGCTACGCGCTTGCCTTTGAACAGCGGGCCGTCGCAGTGCGGGCAGTAGGCCACGCCTTTGTTGCGGTACTGCTGCTCGCCCGGAACGTTCATCTCCCTCCAGCGTGCGCCAGTCGCAAGGATCACGGTTTTGGCCTTGAGGCTCGCGCCGCTGGCGAATTTGACTTCGTGCAGCTCGCCGGCCTTGCCTGGAATCAACTGGTCAGCGCGTTGCAGGTTCATGATGTCCACGTCGTACTGCTTGACGTGCTCTTCCAGCGCAACGGCCAGTTTCGGGCCTTCAGTGTGCTGAACCGAGATGAAGTTCTCGATTGCCATGGTGTCGAGCACCTGTCCGCCGAAACGCTCGGCTGCCACACCGGTGCGGATACCTTTACGAGCCGAGTAGACCGCTGCTGCGGAACCGGCAGGGCCGCCGCCGACCACCAGCACGTCGAAGGCTTCTTTGCTGTTCAGCTTTTCGGCCTGACGAGCACCGGCGTTGGTGTCGATCTTGGCAAGAATTTCTTCCAGGCCCATGCGGCCCTGGCCGAACAGCTCACCGTTCAGGTAAATGCTTGGCACCGACATGATCTTGCGGTCGGTGACTTCGTCCTGGAACAGCGCGCCGTCGATAGCGACGTGCTCGATGTTCGGGTTGACCACTGCCATGAGGTTGAGCGCCTGAACCACGTCAGGGCAGTTCTGGCAGGACTGCGAAAAGTAGGTTTCGAACTTGAAGCTGCCTTCGAGTCCGCGAACCTGTTCGAGGGTCTCGGCGCTCACTTTGGGCGGATAACCACCCACTTGCAGCAGGGCCAGGACCAGCGAAGTGAATTCATGACCCATCGGGATGCCGGCGAAACGCAGGCTGATGTCCTTCCCGGGGCTGTTGAGCGAGAACGACGGGGTACGCACGTCGGTGCCGCTGTCATTGAGGGTGACATCCTTGGAAACGCTGATGATGTCATTGAGCAGAGCCAGCATTTCCTGAGACTTCGCGCCGTCATCAAGGGACGCAACGATCTCGATGGGGCGAGTGACCCGCTCCAGGTAGGACTTCAACTGGGCTTTAAGATTGGCGTCCAACATGTGTCGGCTTCCTTTTTCAATGAGTAGAAATAAAAACGCCCAGGCGAAGACCGCCCGGGCGTTTAGAGGGCGATGCGGTTTACTTGCTCAAGAGCTCAACGCCCTTGGCTGCTTCGAAAGATTCAGCCATTTCAACAGGACTCAGATCTTGCCGACCAGGTCCAGGGAAGGAGCCAGAGTGGCTTCGCCTTCTTTCCACTTGGCTGGGCAGACTTCGCCCGGGTGAGCGGCAACGTACTGAGCAGCCTTGATCTTGCGCAGCAGCTCGGTGGCGTCGCGGCCAACACCGCCGTCGTTGATTTCGACGATCTTGATCTGACCTTCAGGGTTGATCACGAAAGTACCGCGGTCAGCCAGGCCAGCTTCTTCGATCAGCACGTCGAAGTTGCGGGAGATAGCCAGAGTCGGGTCGCCGATCATGGTGTACTTGATCTTGCCGATGGCTGGCGAAGTGTTGTGCCAGGCAGCGTGCGCGAAGTGGGTGTCGGTCGAAACGCTGTAGATTTCAACGCCCAGCTTCTGGAAAGCTTCGTAGTTGTCAGCGAGGTCTTCCAGTTCAGTCGGGCAGACGAAAGTGAAGTCGGCTGGGTAGAAGAAAACGACAGACCACTTGCCCTTCAAGTCAGCGTCCGAGACGTCAACGAAAGCGCCGTTCTTGAACGCGGTAGCTTTGAACGGTTTTACCTGGCTGTTGATGATAGGCATCGGTACATCTCCTGATGGTGTGTGAACGTAAGGGGTTTGAAACTTTGATGGCGTGAATCTTAACGGTGATTCATGACGATGGCTCATTGGTAAAGCTCATGTCATCAATTGCTTTTGCCTATGAAACGCGCTTATCAATAGAAGAAACCTTTACACCGCCGCGGAGGATTGACGCCTCCGAGGGACGGCGAGGCGTCAATGTAGCGCATTGCGCGCCCGATGTCCTTTCAGCCTGCACAGGCTCCGGGGACGTGAAGGTCTGCTCGCCGGCCGGCTTCGTGCTGGCAGACCGCCAAGGCGGTGAGTTCCGGCTGTAACGTTGCCCTGACAGTCGACATCAATGCAACCGGAGCGATTCACACGCGCCCTGGCGTGATTTCAGTCCGATAACGAGGCGCCCTGGGTCTCGGTTGGCGCAGCGCAGCGCAAGTAGAGGCGGATGCAGGTTCCGCCGCCTTCAGCGCTGTCAATCTTTACATGCCCGTCGTTCTGTTTGACGAACCCGTAGACCATGGACAGGCCCAACCCCGTCCCCCGCCCTGGCGGCTTGGTCGTGAAGAACGGCTCACACACCCGTTCGACCAGCTCCGCCGGAATGCCGCAGCCGCTGTCGGTAACGCTCAGCTGCACATAGGTTCCCGGGGTGACGATGCCTTGCTGCCGGGTAACCTCGGCCAGTTCACTGCACACCCGTACCTCCCCGCCCTCGGCCATGGCATCGCGCGCGTTGATCACCAGATTGAGCAGCGCATTTTCCAGCTGGTGCTCGTCCGCGCGAATGGCTGGCAGCGGCTTGGCCAGATCAATGTGCAACGTGATGTTGTCGCCGATGGTGCGACACAACAGCTCTTCCATCGAGGTCACCATTCGGTTGACGTCCACTGATCCGGCGCTCAATGGCTGGCGCCGCGCAAACGCCAGCAGTCGATGGGTGAGCGCGGCCGCCCGATTGGCGGAGGTGATCGCCGCCTCGATATAACGGCCGATTTCGCTGACCCGACCTGAAGCGATACGCCGCTCGATCAACTCCAGAGCGCCCAGAACCCCGGTCAGCATATTGTTGAAATCGTGAGCGATGCCGCCGGTCAACTGGCCGATGGCGTCCATTTTCTGCGCATGACGCAAGACTTCCTCGGCCTGCGCCCGCTCGTCCATCTCGATCCGCAGCAGCTCATTGGCGCGCGCCAGTTCGCGGGTGCGCTCGGCGACCCGCAGTTCGAGGCTTTCATTGAGTTCTCGCAGCGCCTCTTCGGCCCGGACCTGAGCGGTGATGTCGGTGTGAGTGCCCAGCCAGTGGGTGATGTGACCCTGGTCATCCCGGATCGGCAAGGCTCGGGACAGGAACCAGTTGTAGCCGCCGTCCTGCCCGCGCATGGGAAAGGTGTCCTCCCAGATCGAGCCGGTCGCCAGACAATGCTGCAGTCGAGCGACCACGCGTTCGCGGTGTTCGGGGTGCAGCACCGACCGCCAGCCCAGCGCATGCATGGCCTCCGCCGACGCGCCGGTGTAGGCGCACCAGCGTTCGTTGTACCAATGCACGTGACCACGCGGGTCCGCGGTCCACGCCAGCTGGCTCATGTTCTCGGCCAGCGTCCGGAAATGGCGCTCACTGTCGCGCAAGCTGTCGATGTGGCGCATGAAATCCTTGGCATCCCGGTGCGGGAGCGCAGGTTCGGACGCCGAAGTGTCGTGACTCAACATAATGGACCTTCCTGGTATCACGGGTATGGCCCGACCCTCATCCTGACAGTCGGGCTTGCGTCGCGCGCTCAAGGCGGCGTGCAGAACGGCCCCATGGCCGGCTCTGCAGTCGCCCTGTCAACGCTCGACAGGGGTACGCATGGTGACGAATTCTTCCGCGGCTGTCGGATGCACGCCAATGGTGTCATCGAAGACCTGCTTGGTGGCACCCGCCTTGATGGCGATCGCCAGACTCTGCACGATTTCGCCAGCATCAGGGCCGACCATGTGGCAACCCAGCACTCGATCCGTGTCGGCATCGACCACCAGCTTCATCAGGGTGCGCTCCTGATCGGTAGTCAGGGACAATTTCATCGGCCGGAAACGGCTTTCGAAAATCTTCACCGAATGCCCCGCTTCGATTGCCTGCTCCTCCGTCAAGCCGACCGTTCCTATGTTCGGCAGACTGAAGACTGCGGTGGGTATGTGGTTGTAGTCCACGGGCCTGTACTGCTCAGGCTTGAACAGCCTGCGCGCGACGGCCATGCCTTCGGCCAGCGCGACCGGCGTCAGCTGTACACCGCCAATGACGTCCCCGATCGCCAGAATCGAAGGCTCGCTGCTCTCGTAGTGGTCGTTGACATCGATATAACCCTCTTCGGTGAGCCTGACATCGACCGTCTCCAGCCCCAGGTTGTCGAGCATCGGCCGCCGTCCCGTAGCGTAGAACACGCAGTCGGCTTCCATGACCCGCCCGTCCAGCAATGTCACTTGCAGCGTACCGTCCGTCTGCTTGTCGATGCGCTCGATGTCACTGTTGAACTGGATGCTCATGCGGCGCTTGATCAGCTCCTCATGCAAATGCGTGCGAACGCTGTTGTCGAAGCCGCGCAGGAACAGTTCCCTGCGGTACACGAGCGTCGTATCGGCGCCCAGGCCGTTGAAGATCGAAGCGAACTCGACCGCGATATAGCCGCCACCCACGACTATTACGCGTTTGGGCAGCTGCGGAAGATAAAAGGCTTCGTTGGAGGTGATGGCGTGCTCGCGTCCCGGTAAGTCCGGAACCTGCGGCCAGCCGCCGGTGGCGATCAGAACGCGTTCGGCGCTGTAGACCTGCCCGTTGACCTCGACTTTCTGTTTGCCGACCAGCCGGGCATGGCCTTCGAGCAACGTGACACCGCTGTTGACCAGCAGGTTGCGATAAATGCCATTGAGACGCTGGATTTCCCGGTCCTTGTTGGCAATCAGGGCTGGCCAGTCGAACGTAGGCTCACCCGCCGTCCAGCCGAAGCCCTGGGCATGCTCGAATTCGTCGGCAAAGTTCGCGCCATACACCAGCAGCTTCTTGGGCACGCAGCCGACATTGACGCAGGTGCCCCCAAGATAGCGGCTTTCCGCCACGGCCACTCTGGCGCCGAAGCCGGCGGCGAAACGCGCGGCCCGGACACCACCGGAACCCGCGCCGATTACAAACAGATCGAAGTCGTATGCCATTGCTGTCTCCTAAGCAGGTCGACAGCATACCTCCTCAGCGCTCTGTCACAAACGACAAAGCCACCCGAAGGTGGCTTTGCGTGAGATCAGGCGCGCCCGTGAATCAGTAGGCTTTGCCGGTCTTGTAGAAGTGCTCGAAGCAGAAGTTGGTCGCTTCGATATAGCCTTCAGCCCCGCCGCAGTCGAACCGCTGACCCTGGAATTTGTAGGCCAGGACGTTGCCTTCGGCCGCCTGCTTCATCAGCGCGTCGGTGATCTGGATTTCGCCACCCTTGCCAGGCTCGGTCTGCTCGATTTTCTCGAAGATGTCCGGGGTCAGGATGTAACGGCCGATGATCGCCATGTTGGACGGCGCGTCTTCAGGCTTGGGCTTTTCGACCATGTCGGTCACGCGGAACAGACCCGGCTTGATCTCGTCGCCGGCGATCACACCGTACTTGTTGGTTTCCTGCGGATCGACTTCCTGGATAGCGATGATCGAACAGCCGTAGTGGTTGTGCAGCTTGACCATCTGCGCCAGCACGCCGTCGCCTTCGAGGTTGACGCACAGGTCGTCCGCCAGCACCACAGCAAACGCTTCCTTGCCGATCAGCGGGCGACCGCTGAGGATTGCATGGCCCAGGCCTTTCATTTCAGTCTGGCGAGTATAGGAAAAGCTGCATTCGTCGATCAGCTTGCGGATCCCGACCAGATACTTTTCCTTGTCCGTGCCCTTGATCTGGTGCTCCAGCTCGTAGCTGATGTCGAAGTGATCTTCCAGCGCGCGCTTGCCGCGACCGGTCACGATGGAGATCTCATTCAAGCCAGCCGCAAGCGCTTCTTCCACACCGTACTGGATCAACGGCTTGTTGACGACCGGCAGCATTTCCTTGGGCATGGCCTTGGTCGCTGGCAAAAAGCGAGTACCGTAACCGGCTGCGGGGAACAAGCATTTCTTGATCATAAAGGTCCTTGTTAAGGGCTATGGGCATTAGCGGCGCAGTCTAATCAGGCGGCGGTCACCTTACAATGCCCCGCCGCTGGCCGTCCGATGCCATGATAGAGGAAGCCATGCGCGGATAGTTCCGCACAATCATAGATATTGCGACCATCGAACAGCATGGGCATGCGCATCAGACCACGCACCCGAACGAAATCCGGCTGGCGAAACTGCTTCCATTCGGTCAACAGGACCACTGCATCGGCGCCTTCGGCGCAGCTGTACAATGATTCGCACAAGCGTAGCTGACCAGCGGCAACGGCGTCGGGATAATGCGCGGCGATCGCCTCCATGGCGGCCGGATCGGTCGCCTGCACCCTGGCTCCCGCGCTCAGCAGCGCATCGATGAGCACCAGGCTGGGCGCCTCGCGAATATCGTCGGTGCCGGGCTTGAACGCCAGCCCCCAGAGCGCCACCACCCGCCCTTGAAAGTAACCGCCGAAGTGTTGCGCCAGGGCTTCGAACAGCACGGTTTTCTGAGTCGCGTTTCTGGCCTGTACCGCGCGCAGTATATGCGGCTCGAAGCCCTTCTCTTCGGCGCTGCGGATCAGCGCGCGCACGTCCTTGGGGAAACATGAACCGCCATAGCCGCACCCGGCGTAGATGAAGTGCGTACCGATGCGCTTGTCGCTGCCGATGCCGCGCCGGACCTGCTCGATGTCCACGCCCAGTTGCGTACACAACCCGGCCATCTCGTTGATGAAGGATATCTTGGTGGCCAGGAACGCATTGGCCGCGTACTTGCTGAACTCGGCGGCGCGCGGGTCCATCACCAGCACGCGTTCGCGATTGCGCAGGAATGGCGCATAGAGACGCTGCAGCAACTCGGCTGAGTCTGGCGCATCGCAGCCAATGATGACCCGCTCGGGGCGCATGAAATCCTCGACCGCCGCGCCCTCCTTCAGAAACTCGGGGTTGCTCGCCACTGTTATCCTCATGCCCAGCCCGCGCCGAGTCAGATGACTGTTGATGCGGCGCGCCACCTGCGCGGCGGTCCCCACCGGCACGGTGGATTTGTTGACCACCAGACAGGGGCGGTTCAGACACAGGCCCAGCTGGTCGGCAACGTTCAGGACATGAGACAGGTCGGCCCCGCCGTCCTCGTGACTCGGAGTGCCAACCGCAATGAACACCACGTCAGCGCCCGCCACTCCGGCGTGCAGGTCCGCGGTGAACGACAACAGGCCGCTCGCCTGATGCTCATCGAGCATCGCCTGCAGGCTGGGTTCATAAATGGGACACTCGCCCCGGCGCAGCATTGCCACCCGATCCAGCCTGGATTCGACGCAGCTGACCCGGTTGCCCATCTCTGCGAAACAGGCTGCGGTCACTAGCCCAACGTAGCCCGCGCCAATGATGCATAGCCGCATACCCAGACCCTCGTCCTGAATGTGCGTCGATTGCAACGCAGCGCGATTGCAGACGCGTGACATCCGGACGACAGCACCATGACGGCCATCGACTGTCGGCGTCCATTGCCGGAAATCGATGGTGGACGCGCGTTCATGGCGGAACGATGGCACAACAGACCAGTCAAACCGCTGTAACACTTACCCCAACCTGAACCTGTATCCCTAGCGAAGCAAACACCATGATCAGACTGATGCCGTTAATCCTAGTGCTGGGCCTGACCGGCTGCGCTACCGCCTCCAATACTTATCTGAAGAACGGCCAGCAAGCCCTGAGCATCGACTGCTCGGGCGAAGCCATGTCTTGGGCCGGCTGTTATGAGAAGGCCGACGCGTCCTGCGCCGGCACCGGTTATGAAATCGTCGGCACCGACGGCACGCCACAGCCTGCCGAGAGCGACAAGACACTGGGCGTCGACGTCGGCAACTACAAAAGCCGTAACGTGCTGGTGGTCTGCAAGTCCTGAAGCCTGGCGTCAGCCGGAGATGCAGGCTTCGGCGGCATGCTGAACGTCGCGGAAGCGAATCGGCAGGTTCGACAACCGTTCGTAGACCTTGATCGCGCTGCCGCCTGACCGGCTTTCGATGTCGACCACGGCGGCAGGTGACTCGCTCATCTTCTGCGCCACGATCAGGCGCAGACCGTCACGACGGGTTTCGACCACCGGCAAGTCGCGACTGCCGCTGATTTTACTGTTGAAGCACTCAGCATATTCCCGGGGGTTCTTGCCGGAAATCACGCTCATGGTGGCTGGGGTATGCTCGATATCCGAGACGGTCGCGCAGCCGGTCATTGCCAGTGCCAGGATTACAACAGCCGGTTTCATACAATCCCTCCAAATAAAGGTGCTACGACACGCCTGGCGGGAATTAAATCCCGATCACGCCGATTTTTGCTCGAAATGCCGTTTTTACCCGGACCTCGACGTCAACTGGCGTCTCTCGCGTGCTATCGTTTTGATTTTCAAGAAAACCGCTGTTTCGGAGTCCCGCATGAAGTTCGTACACCAGCGTGAGCATTTGAACGAGGACGACCAGGTCGTCATCGAGTGCTCGCAAACCTGCAACATTCGCCTGATGAACGATGCGAATTTTCGCAGCTTCAAAAATGGTGGCCGCCATACGTACCATGGCGGGGCATTCGACCGGTTTCCTGCCAAGATCACCGTGCCGAGCACCGGTTACTGGAACATCACCATCGACACCACCGGCCGCAAGCCCGATGCCCATCCCGGCCGCAGACCGCAATTCACCCATTCGATCAAAATCGTTCGCCGCTCGTCTTCCCGCTTGCGCTGACACCAGGAGCTCTCGTGACCAACCCCGATCCTCGCACCACCAAATTCGCCGTCAGCTACAAGCTCAATGGCGAACGACGTTTCGAATTCGCCAACCTGCACTCGGCGTCCATCGATGAAGCGCGCGCGGCGCTGGAGAAGATGCATGGGGAAAGCGGTGACCAGATCACCGATGTCAAAGTGAGCAAGGCTCTCTAACCCTAGCAGGCGTCTATCCGGTCCATGCGATCATCCGCCCCCTTTTCCGCTACCTCCGATCTGTTTGCCGACCAGCAGCCGGCATTCGAGTCCCGCGAACGCATCGGACCTGCCTCGATGCTGTTGCGCGGCTTCGCCCTGCCGGTGGCGCACTTGTTGTGGGAGTCGCTGCAACGAGGACTCGAGCAGGCGCCGTTGCGGCAGATGATCACGCCAGGCGGCCTGCTGATGTCGGCCGCCATGAGCAGCTGTGGTGAGCTGGGCTGGGTGACCGACCGCCACGGCTATCGCTACAGCAGCACCGATCCGCTCAGCGGTCTGCCCTGGCCGGCCATTCCCGAGGCCGGCATGGCGCTGGCTTGCGATGCCGCGCAGGCGGCCGGCTTTGAAGATTTCGTGCCCGACGCGTGCCTGATCAACCGCTATGTGCCAGGGGCGAAGATGTCGCTGCATCAGGACAAGGACGAGCGCGACCACGGCGCGCCGGTGGTCTCGGTTTCATTGGGGATAGCGGCGGTGTTCCAATTCGGCGGCATGATACGTAGCGAGCCTGCCCGGCGCATTCCGTTGCTACATGGTGACGTTGTCGTATGGGGCGGCGAAGATCGACTGCGTTTCCATGGGATCCTGCCGGTCAAACCGGCGATCCACCCCCTGCTCGGCGAACAACGCATCAACCTGACCTTTCGCAAGGCGGGTTGATCAGCTCGCCGAAAGGATGAAGCGATCGATCGCCATGGCGACGCCGTCTTCGAGATTGGTCGCCGTGACGCGGTCGGCCTGACCCACCACTTCGGCCTCGGCTTGCCCCATCGCGATGGCAAGCCCCGCAACACGAAACATCGCCACATCATTTCCGCCATCGCCAATGGCCGCTGTGTTCGCCAACGGAATATCTAGATAACGCGCCAGCGCGGCCAGCGCCGAACCTTTATTGGCCTCCAGCGCGGTGACGTCCAGGTAGTACGCTTGCGACCGCGCCGCCAGCGCCTGACCCTCGATGCGCGGATTGAGCCGGGCCTCCAGCCGCTTGAGCAACTCGAAATCCGCACTCGATGCCACGATCTTGTCGATCCGGTCCAGCCAGGGCTCGAAAGCATCGACGACTACCGGCTCGTAGCCCAAGGTGTCACGCTCGTGGGCAACGTAGTCCCCGGCCAGGTCGCGCAGCAACCACTGGTCATCGGCGAACACCCAGACCGCCACGGCGTGCTCGGCAAACAGCTCAAGACACGTTCGGGCGGCGGATTCGGGGATGTAATGCGCTGTCAGCACCTTGCCGTCAGCGTCGATGAGGGTCCCGCCATTGAATGCCACCGTCGGCAGCTCCAGACCCAGCGCCTCGATGATCGGGCGCATGGCCCGCGGGGGACGGCTGCTGGCGACCGTGAACTGCACACCCGCGTCGCGCAGACGCCGCACGGCGGCGACAGTCGCCTCGGCCAGGCTGTGATCAGGGCGCAGCAAAGTACCGTCGATGTCGGAAAGCAGCAGTCGGACAGCAGGCTCGGCGCGTTCAGACATCGATCTGCCGCCATTCCCGATCGTCGCGATCAAGCAGGTCGTCGGCCGCGGTCGGGCCGTTTTCGCCGGCGCGGTAGGTATGCAGCTCAGGGCTCTTGGCCCAAGCATCCAGGAAAGGCTGCACGGCGCGCCAGCCATTCTCGATGTTGTCCGCGCGCTGGAACAGCGTCTGATCGCCGGTCAGGCAGTCGTAGATGAGGGTTTCGTAGCCGGTGGACGGCTGCATTTCGAAGAAATCGCTGTAGGCGAAGCCCAGCTCGATGTCTTCCATATCCAGCGTCGGCCCCGGACGTTTGGCGAACAGGTCGAACCACATGCCCTCGTTGGGCTGGATCTGGATGCGAAGATAGTTGGGCTTGAGCCGGTCCACTTCCGTATCGCGGAACTGCGCGTAAGGCGCAGGCTTGAAGCAGATGGCGATCTCGGTGCTGCGGGCGCTCATGCGCTTGCCGGTGCGCAAGTAGAACGGCACCCCGACCCAGCGCCAGTTGTCGATCATCACCTTGAGTGCGACATAGGTTTCGGTGGTGCTGTCCGGCGCGACCCGCTCTTCCTGGCGATAGCCGGGCACTGTTTTGCCGTTCACCAGGCCTTCGGCATATTGCCCGCGTACCGAGTTGGCCAGCGCCTCCATCTCGCTCCACGGCCGGATTGCGCCCACCACCTTGGCTTTCTCGCCGCGTACCGCGTCGGCACCGAACGCCGCCGGCGGTTCCATGGCGACCATCGCCAGCAGCTGGAACAGGTGGTTGGGCACCATGTCGCGCAGAGCCCCGGTGTTCTCGTAGAAACTGCCGCGGGTTTCGACACCCACGGTCTCGGCGGCGGTGATCTGCACGTGATCGATGTAATGGTTGTTCCAGAAGGATTCGAACAAACCATTGGAAAAACGACTGACAAGGATGTTCTGTACGGTTTCCTTGCCCAGATAGTGGTCGATGCGATAAATCTGCTTTTCGCTCATGACCTTGAGCAGACAGGCATTGAGCGCCATGGCGCTGGCCAGATCGGAGCCGAACGGCTTCTCGATCACGACCCGGCGGAATTCGTCGCCGCTTTCCTGCAACAGTCCGGCTGCACCGAGCCGGGTGGCCACGTCGCTGAAGAAACGGGGCGCCGTGGCAAGGTAGAACACCGCATTGCCCGTTCCGGTGCTCTCGATCTTGCGGGCGATATCCTGGTAGGTGGAATCGTCGAGGAAATCGCCCTGCACGTAACTGATGCGCTCGGCCAGCCTGGACCAGAGCGCCGGGTCCAGCGGTTCCTGCCCGCTGGCCGCGACCTTGGCGGCGGCCTCCTGACGAATGAAATCCTCAAGCTTGCGGGCGAAGTCCCGGTCGCTGACCGGATTATGGTCGACCCCCACGATATGCAGGGAATCGTCCACCAGACCGTCGCGGGCCAGGTTGTAGAGCGCGGGCATCAACAGCCGCTTGACCAGATCGCCGTGCGCTCCGAAGAGGAACAAGGTCGTGGCCGGTGCGACCTCCGGTTTCTGCTCGATCTGCCCGCGCCCTGCTGCCATTACTTGGGTTCCTTGTGTCCACCGAAGCCGAAACGCATGGCCGACAACATCTTGTCGGCGTAAGAGCTGGTCTGACGCGAACGGAAGCGCGCCCACAATGCACTGGACAGCACCGGAACCGGAACGGCCTGTTCGATGGCCGCCTCGATGGTCCAGCGCCCTTCGCCGCTGTCGGACACCGAGCCCGAGAAGGCGTCGAGCTCTGGATCGGTCGCCAGCGCTTCGGCCGTGAGGTCCAGCAGCCAGGAGGACACAACGCTGCCACGGCGCCAGACTTCGGCGATGTCGGCGGTGTCGAGGTCAAAACGCTGGTCGGCAGGCAGCAGTTCGGAATTCTTCTGCTTGAGCAGATCGAAGCCTTCGGCGAAGGCCTGCATCATGCCGTACTCGATGCCGTTGTGAATCATCTTCACGTAGTGGCCCGAACCCGCGGGACCTGTGTGAATGTAGCCGCGCTCGGCGCGGTCGTCGGTCGAGCTGCGGCCGCGGGTACGCTCGATCGAGCCGATCCCCGGAGCCAGGGTCGCGAACAGTGGGTCCAGACGCTCGACGACCGAGGCCTCGCCACCGATCATCATGCAATAGCCGCGCTCCAGGCCCCAGACGCCACCGGAGGTACCGACGTCGATGTAGTGCAGGCCCTTGGCGCTCAGTTCCTGGCCGCGACGGATGTCGTCCTTGTAGAAGGTGTTGCCGCCGTCGATGATCACGTCGTCGGGTTCGAGCACTTCGCTCAGTATCTGAATAGTTTCTTCGGTCGGCGCGCCGGCGGGCAGCATCACCCAGATCGCCCGAGGCTTGTCGAGTGCCTTGACCAGTGATGCCAGGTCGTCGGCCGGAGTCGAACCTTCGTTGGCCAGGGCGCCGCGCAAAGCCTCATCGCGGTCGTAGACGACGGTGCTGTGCCCGTCGCGCATCAGTCGCCGCGCGATGTTGCCGCCCATGCGGCCCAGTCCAACAATCCCAAGTTGCATGAAGGTGCTCCTAAACTCTTGAAACGCGTAATGAAGGTGCCCCGTCGATCCGCGCAGCGAAGCGTGAAGCATGCTGCTTAGTCCAGCGGAGCCCGAATCGGTTCCCGCCCCGGAGGCGGAAAAGGCAGCCATCAGGCTGCCGGGTGACACATTTTGTCGCGATTGTGAAACGTTCGCGACCATTAAAAATAAAAAAGTTCCAATCCCGGGCAAAAGAAATCAGAATTAGCGCCGATAGAGAGGTAAGCAAAGACACTTCCGGGATGAAAAGTCATTGCCACGGGCCTCTTCGAGGTTGATTCCGCCATTTGCGAGGTGAGCAATGCGCACTGCACTACCAGTACTTGCACCACAAACCCTGTACGTCACGATTCGTCGCGATGAACTGCGCGCCCTGCGTGAAGAGCGCGAGCAACTGCAGAAGAAAGTCGCCAGCCTGAACCTGATGCTTCAGCAAGCACAACTGGGCGTCGCCCTGCAGGCCTGATTTCCAGCCTCGCCGACGAGCCCCGAGGGCAGAACCGCCGAACGGATCTGCCCCCTGCTTACGATTTCGACAGGCCTGATCCGAGCCACGACCGGCGTGCCGGACAGCCTGCCCCTCCCCCTGTTTACAGCGCCTTCTGCCAGAACATAGCCCGTCCCATGGCAGGGTCAAGCTGATAACCGTCGAAACCCATCTTGCGATAAGCGCCCTGGGCAACCTCGTTGCCTTCCAGCACTTCCAGGGTCAGTTTGCAGCAGCCCCGCTGGCGCGCGATCTCTTCGACCTTGGCGAGCATTTTCTGGCTGATGCCCAGGCCGCGGCATTTCGCGATCACCGCAACATCATGAATGTTGACCAGCGGCCGGCAGGCGAAGGTCGAGAATCCTTCGAAGCAGTTGACCAGTCCGACCGGCTCGCCGGCGATGAACGCCAGCACGCTGAAGGCATGGGGGCGCTTGCCCAGCTCGATAGCGATCTGCTCACGGGTATCGAGGGAAATCGGTACGCCGCCGCCCATCGCGTCCATGGCGTACTCATTCAGCACGAAGCCGATCGCTTCAGCATGCACCGGATTGGTGTAGCTCGCCTGCAGTACCAGTACCTCTGGGGAATCCATTGCCAACCTCTTTAACGCTTGAAACGAATTGATGCCTTGATACCGACCACTTCGCACGGGTCGGGGGCGACGATTCTAGCGTGTCACAGCCGTAAATGTGCCATCAGTGTCACAGGTTTTTTCCATACCCCGAACCGGTAGCCCTCAGCCGATGCACCGGCAGGAAGCACGATCGCGCAGCACGCACCCGATCGGACCCCGCTGGGCCGCACCTCACACCCCCGATTTTCCCTGTGTAATCAAAGCCTCCAGGCCAGCCGGGCGACCGGTCGTCCGAAACTTTTCGCAGGCCTTTGGACGGTGCTTTCCAGTCGAGACGGCCCCCCTGCGCTTGAAGGCTGGCTTGTTGGGCTCCCGTCCTGATCACGTGCCAGACATTTCGCCATCAAAAAGTCGAAACTTCTCCAGAACGGGTAGGTCATCTGCTTAGAGCGCCTATGCTGTTGGCTGGACACCTTGCATTTGGCTTCTTCGTGTCGCTCACCGCCGCGCAATTTTTCAGTCAGGTATCGATCTTGCGTAGCTGATATTGCGTAGCTCAGGTGAGCCACCCGGCCATAGGAAATGGCCATAAGAAAATCAATTGACGCACCAACACAGTTTTGTATGGGAGAAATCGATGATTAGCGCCGCTGTCAAAACCCAGCAGGGAGAGAGTTTTAATCAGACGGCCAGCGAGCTGACTCATCTGCCGGTCTTTGGCTCCAAGGTTCCAGTATTGCAGGTGGCCCCGTCGGCGGTTCAACCCACCATGTCTCAGGTCAACCGCCGCAAGGTCCTGTTCGTGACCTCCGAGCTCGCCGACCTGGTAAAGACCGGGGGCCTTGGCGACGTATCCGCCGCCCTGCCCCGTGCCATGCGTCATCTGCACGATGTGCGGGTCCTGATCCCCGGCTATCCGCAAGTGCTCAATAGCGGCAACCCGATTCACATCATCAGTGAGTTGGGCGGTTACGCCGCACTGCCGGCCTGCAAGATCGGCCGCATGGACATGAAGGACGGGCTGGTCATCTATGTTTTGATCTGCCCGGAGCTGTATGAGCGTGAAGGCACACCGTACGCGGACCCACAAGGTCGCGATTGGTCGGATAACCACATCCGCTTCGCCCGCCTGGGCCTGGCCGCCGCGGATTTTGCCGCCGGCGCCGTGAAGAGCCAGTGGTGCCCCGAGCTGGTTCACGCCCACGACTGGCCGGCTGGCCTGGCGCCCGCTTACATGCGCTGGCGCGGACAGACCACCCCGAGCATCTTCACCATCCATAACCTGGCCTATCAGGGGACCGTGAGCACCGGCTCGACCGTTGAGCTAGGCATTCCCGATGAAGCCTTGAGCACCGAAGGCATGGAGTTCTACGGCAAGCTGTCGTTCATCAAGGCCGGCATGGCCTACGCCAGCCACATCACTACCGTCAGCGCGACCTACGCCCAGGAAATCACCACGCCAGCGTTCGGTTGCGGCCTGGAAGGCTTCCTGCAGAGCAAGGCCGAACAGGGCAAGCTCAGCGGTATTCCCAACGGGATCGATGCCAGCTGGGATGCGTCGACCGACGAGCACCTGATCTGTCATTTCGCGCCCAACGAATGGCTGCGCAAAGAGATCAACGCCGATTACGTGCGGGAACTGTTCGAACTCGAACCCTCCAAAGGTCCGCTGTTCGCCGTGGTATCGCGTCTGGTCTATCAGAAAGGCCTGGACCTGACCATCGGCGTCGCTGAACACATCGTCAACAACGGCGGCCAGATCGCAATCATCGGCCGAGGCGAGCCTGAAGAAGAAGACGCGATGCGTGCGCTCGCGGCCCGCTTCCCAGGTCGTGTCAGCGTACGCGTCGGCTTTAACGAGACTGATGCACGGCGCATGTTCGCCGGCAGCGACTTCCTGCTGATGCCGTCGCGCTACGAGCCGTGCGGCCTGAGCCAGATGTACGCCCAGCGTTTCGGCTCGCTGCCGGTTGCGCGCAACACCGGCGGTCTGGCGGATACCATCGAAGATGGCGTGACCGGCTTCCTGTTCAACGAATCGACGGTGGAAAGCTACACCGAAGCCCTGAATCGTGCCTTCCAGGTCTACGCACACCCTGAACTGCTCAATGCAATGCGCTGCCGCGCCATGGCGGCCCCTTTCAACTGGCACCAGGCGGTTGAACCTTACGCGGAGCTGTATCAGGACCTGCTGAAGAAGAATTCGAGCGTCTCGCTCCACTATTGAAGAACAAAGGGGTTTATGGATGCCGCAGCGTAATGATGAAACCTGGCGCCACGGCGCGGTACTGTTGGACCCTGAACGCACACGGTTCGCCCTTTGGGCGCCGGACGCCTACTACGTAAGCGTCGAGCTGGAGCATGGCCAGTCACTGGCCATGCTGCCTCAGCAGGATGGCTGGTTCGTGCTGGAGGCCGATTGCCCGGCCGGCACGCGCTATCGCTTCAACATCGACGGTGAAATCGAAGTCCCTGACCCGGCTTCCCGGGCTCAGGTCGACGGTGTGCACTCCCACAGCATCGTCGTGGACCCCAAGGCCTATCGGTGGACGAGCGACGCCTGGCAAGGGCGGCCCTGGCATGAAGCGGTCATCTATGAGCTGCATGTGGGATCGCTTGGCGGATATGCCGGCGTTGAAAAGCACCTGCAGCGTCTGGTCGACCTCGGCGTCACCGCCATCGAACTGATGCCACTGGCGCAGTTCCCGGGCGACCGCAATTGGGGCTATGACGGCGTTCTGCCCTATGCGCCGCAGTCGTCCTATGGCACGCCCGAGCAGCTCAAACATCTGATCGACACTGCCCACGGCCTAGGTCTGTGCGTCATCATCGATGTGGTCTACAACCACTTCGGACCGGATGGCAATTACCTGGGTCGATACGCCAAAGGCTTTTTCCGAAGCGACCTGCATACCCCTTGGGGCGATGCCATTGATTTCCGCCGCAAGGAAGTGCGCAGCTATTTCATCGATAACGCCCTGATGTGGTTGCTGGAATACCGCTTCGACGGGCTGCGCATGGACGCTGTGCATGCCATTCGCGACGAGACCTTCCTGCCTGAATTCGCCGAGCGGGTACGCGCGCAGATCGACCCGCAGCGCCATGTCTGGCTGAACTTGGAAAACGAGTTCAATCAGGCCCGCTTGCTGGACAAGGGCTTCGACGCCCAGTGGAACGATGACGGCCATAACACGCTGCATGTGCTGCTGACCGGCGAGACCGACGCCTACTATTCGGACTTTGCCCAGGAGCCGACCCAGAAACTGGCGCGACTGCTTAGCCAGGGCTTCGTCTATCAGGGCGAATCGACGCGACACGGCCATGCACGCGGGGAGCCGAGTGCTCATCTGTCGCCGACGGCGTTCGTGCTATTTCTGCAAAATCACGATCAGATTGGCAATCGCGCATTCGGCGAGCGCCTGCATGCGCTCTGCCCTGCTCCCGCGCTCCGCGCCGCCACGGCGCTGTTGATGCTTTCACCGATGATCCCGCTGATGTTCATGGGCGATGAATGGGCCGCCAGCGAACCCTTTCTGTTCTTTACCAGCCATCACGGCGAACTGGTTGACGCCGTCCGTGAAGGCCGGCGCAGCGAATTTGCAGACTTCGCCGCGTTCACCGACGAGAAGCGCCGCGAGACCATTCCTGATCCCAACGATCCCAAGACCTTCGAAGCGTCGCGCCCGGCGCTGGATGCCCTGCAACTGGAAACCGATGTTGGCGAAGACCACCGCAGCTGGCTGGCGCTTTATCGCGAACTGCTAGCCATCCGCCACCGCTCCATTGTGCCTCGTCTGCCTCGGACCCAGGCACTGGGTGCCGAGGTCCTTGGCGACGCCGCCGTCAGCGCACGCTGGAGGATGGGCGATGGCAGCGTGCTGCGGATCGATCTCAACCTGAGTGAGCATTCGGTAACGGTGCCCGCGCTCGGCGACGGCTCACTGCTGTTCGCCAGCCCCCCCGGCGCGGTCGAGCCTTCCAGACAGGGCACGTTGAACGCCCATACGGCGATCGTCAGCCTGACAGCAAGCGATAGTGCGGAGACGCAGGATGAGTAATGAGCAGTTGGAACGCCTGGCGACCGAAGTCGGCCTGTCAGTACAGTGGGTGGACGCCAATGGGCGTCCCCAGACCGTCAGTCCTGACGTGCTGCGCAAAGTCCTCGCGGCGCTCGGGTATCCGGCCGACGGCAGCGAGGCCATCGACGCCAGCCTGACGAAGCTGAACAGTTCACGCCACGGCACGACCGCCCCGCCGCTGCTGACCGTCGATGAAGGGCGGAATCTGGACCTGTCCGAGTGGTTCGCGCCTTCCACACCCTTCATCCTGCACCTTGAAAACGGCTCGTCTCTCGATGCACGTCTCACCGCCAACGCCGAGCTGCCCGCACTGGCGCCGCCCGGCTACCAGCAGCTGGAGATCGACGGCCAGCATCTGACCATCGCAGTCGCTCCGAAGCATTGCTACAGCACGGCGATGGCGACCGAGACGGCACGCCCGAATGTATGGGGTCTCACGGCGCAGCTCTACAGCTTGCGTCGCGAGGGCGATGGCGGTTTTGGCGACACCCAGGCGCTGGAAAACCTGGTGCGCGCCGCGGGCGAACGCGGAGCCGACGCTCTGGGCATCAGCCCGATCCATGCCATGTTCGCCAACGACCCGCATCGCTACAGCCCCTACTCGCCGTCCAGCCGACTGTTTCTAAACGCACTCTACGCCTCGCCCGGCACTATTCTGGGCGAGCGGTCCTGGCGGCAGGCCATCGAAGACGCGGGCGTTGCCGAAGAGTTCAAGCGTCTGGAGCAGATGCCACTGGTGGACTGGCCCGCAGCGGCCACTGCCAAGTGGAAAGCCTTGCGACATCTTTACGATTCCTTCAGCGCCACGACTCATCCGCTGTTCGAGGACTTCAGCAGCTTCCGCCATAACGGCGGCGAGGCGCTGGAAAACCATTGCCGATTCGAAGCGCTGCGAGCGCAAAGCGGCAGTCTGGGTATCAGCGATAACTGGCACGAGTGGCCTGACGAACTCAAGGATCCGCGCAGCGAGGCCATACGCCGCTTCGCGGCGGAGCATGGCGAACTGATCGGCTTCCATGCATTCGCCCAGTGGCTGATCGCTCGAGGACTGGAGCGGGCCCAGATTGCGGCTCGCAGCAGCGGCATGCGCATCGGCCTGATCGCAGACCTGGCGGTAGGCGCGGACGGCGCTGGCAGTCAGGCGTGGAGCCGTCAGGACGAGCTACTGTCGGCTCTGACGGTCGGCGCGCCCCCGGACATTCTCAACCGCGCGGGCCAGAGCTGGGGCATTTCTGCCTTCTCGCCGGACGGACTGCGTCGCAACGGCTTCCGTGCCTTCATTGAAATGCTGCGCGCCAACTTCGCCCATGCCGGCGGCCTGCGTATCGATCACGTGATGGGCCTGCAACGCCTGTGGGTCATCCCGATGGGCTCGCCTCCCAATGAGGGTGCCTACCTCAACTTCCCGCTCGACGACATGCTGCGTCTGCTCAGCCTCGAGTCCGTGCGGCACAAGGCGATCGTGCTCGGCGAAGACTTGGGCACCGTGCCTGAAGGCCTGCACGAGAAGCTTTCCGAACGGGAAATCCTTGGCATGCGGGTGCTGTTGTTCGAACAGGACAATGCCCAGTTCAAACCGGTCGAGGACTGGGCGGATGACGCCCTGGCGACCACCAGCACCCACGACCTGCCGACCCTGGCCGGCTGGTTGAGCGAACTGGATATCGAATGGAACGCGCGGCTGGGCCAGATCGACGAACAGGCCGAGCGGCAGTGGCGCGACGGGCGCGCCCGTGAAATGGACGGTCTTCGCCAGGCGCTGGCTCAGCACAGCGACAGCTTGCCGACCGATTCCGACGATGCGCGGCAGACCATCGATGCCAGCGTGCGCTTCCTGGGTCATACCCCGGCTCCACTGGTGCTGCTGCCCCTCGAAGATGCCTTGGGCATCCAGGAACAAGCCAATCTGCCGGGCACCATCGACAGCCATCCCAACTGGCGTCGTCGGCTGCCGGGTGACAGTTCAACCCTGTTAGACCATGAAGATGCCGCGCGCCGACTGGAGCTGCTCTCCCAGGCCCGGCTACAAGCTGCGGAGCGTAATCGATGACCCCCCCTTTGCAACCGTTACGTGCAACTCAACGCCTGCAGTTCCACAAGGATTTCACCCTCGACGACGCCGTACCTCTGGTGCCTTATTTCGCCAGTCTGGGCATCAGCCACATTTATGCCTCGCCCCTGCTCAAGGCCCGCGCCGGCTCCATGCACGGCTACGATGTCGTAGACCCCACCGTCATCAACCCGGAGCTGGGTGGCGAGCCGGCACTGCACCGGCTGGTCGCGGCGCTGCGCGAGCATGGCATGGGGCTGATCCTGGATATCGTGTCCAACCACATGGCCGTCGGCGGTGCCGACAACCCTTGGTGGCTCGATTTGCTGGAGTGGGGCCGACGCAGCCCTTACGCGGACTTCTTCGATATCCAGTGGAATTCGCCGGACCCGCTGCTCGAAGGCCAGCTGCTGCTGCCATTCCTGAGCAGCGATTACGGCGCGGTACTGCAAGCGGGCGACATTCCGCTGCGGTTCGACGCCGAACGCGGTGCGTTTCACATCGAACACTACCAGCACCACTTCCCGATCAACCCCAGCACCTACGGACCGCTGCTGCACCTGGTCGCCCATCCCAAGCTCACCGAACTGGGCCAGCGTTTCTCGGCGCTGGAGCAGTACCCGCAGGCGTACGAACGCGCACGCCAGGCCAAGGCCGAGCTGGCGACGCTGGCCAGGGATCCGGAGATCCTCGAAGCCATTCAGCGTGGCCTGGAGCAGTTCGATTCCACCACCCCTGAAGGTTTCGAGCGCCTGCACCAGTTGCTCGAGCGCCAGCATTACCGGCTGGCGAGCTGGCGCACGGCGGGCGACGACATCAACTGGCGGCGCTTCTTCGACATCAATGAGCTGGGCGGCCTGCGGGTCGAACGGCCGACGGTGTTCGAAGCCACCCATGGCAAGATCTTCGAGCTGATCGCCAATGGACTGGTGGACGGCTTGCGTATCGACCATATCGACGGGCTGGCGAATCCGCGCGGTTATGGCCGCAAGCTGCATCGGCGGGTCAAGAGCCTGCTGGGCAAGCGTCCGGCGGAGGCGCGCCTGGAACATCTGCCGATCTTCGTCGAGAAGATTCTCGGCCACGACGAACCACTGCGCGAAGACTGGAGCGTCGACGGCACGACCGGCTACGAATTCATGAACCAGGTCTCGCTGCTGCAGCATGACCCCAAGGGTCAGGCACCGCTCACCGACTTGTGGAGCCGTGTCTCCGAGCGACCCGCCGACTTCCATCAGGAAGAGCTGATTGCACGCGACCTGGTACTGCACGGCACCCTGGCCGGTGATTTCGAAAACGTCGCGCAGGCGCTGCTGCAAGTCGCCCGCAGCGACCTGATGAGCCGCGACCTGACCCTGGGCGCCATTCGCCGCGCGCTGCTGGCGCTGGTGGTAAATTTCCCCATTTATCGCACTTACATCAGTGTCCGCGGCCGCTCGGAGCAGGATGAACGCTTCTTCCAGCAAGCCATGGAAGGCGCGCGGGCAACGCTCAACGAGGGCGACTGGCCGGTGCTCGACTACCTTCAGCGCTGGCTCGGCGGAGAAGCCTGGCGCGACCTGCCGCGCGGCAAGCGTCGCAAGCTGTACAAGAATGCCTGCGTGCGCTTCCAGCAACTGACCTCGCCGGTCGCCGCCAAGTCCGTCGAAGACACGGCGTTCTACCGCTCGGCCGTGCTGCTGTCGCGCAACGATGTAGGCTTCCATCCGGCGCATTTCAGTGCCCCGGTGGAAGATTTCCATGCCGCATGCCTCAAGCGCCACGAGTCCTTCCCGGACAACCTGCTGGCGACCGCGACCCATGACCACAAGCGTGGTGAAGACACCCGTACGCGTCTGGCGGTGCTCAGCGAACATGCACAGTGGTACGGCGAGCAGGTCGAGCGCTGGCGGCAACTGGCGATTCCTCTCAAAGGCGAGGAAGTCACCATCACCGGCGGCGACGAGCTGATGCTGTATCAGGCGTTGCTCGGCAGCTGGCCGCTGACGCTCGAAGGTGAAGAGGCGCACGAAACCTACGCCAAGCGCATGATTCAATGGCAGGAAAAGGCGCTGCGCGAAGCCAAATTGCTGAGCAGCTGGGGCGCACCCAACCAGGCTTACGAGACCGCGTGCCGCGAGTTTCTGCAGCGAGTCTTGCTGACGCCCGAAGGTCTGGCGCTGCGTCAGTCGCTGGGCGCGACCGCGCACCGGATCGCAACCGCCGGTGCGCTCAACAGCCTGGCGCAAACGTTGCTACGCTTGACCGTGCCAGGGGTGCCGGACCTGTACCAAGGCACCGAGTTCTGGGACTTCAGTCTGGTCGACCCGGATAACCGGCGACCTGTGGACTACCCTGCACGTGAGCGCGCGCTTGCCGAGCAGCTGGACGTTGGCCAGCTGCTCGCGCAATGGCAGGACGGCCGGGTCAAGCAGGCGCTGATAGCCCGTGCTCTGAACGTGCGCGCCAGTCATGCGGAGCTGTTCGCCCGCGGCGAGTACATACCGCTGGAGGTCACCGGCAGTCAGGCCGCTCATGTGGTCGCGTTTGCACGAAAGTGGCAGCACACGCATGCCATTATCGTGGTTCCTCGCACATGCAGTGAACTATTGGGCACCGCGCAAACTCCATTCATCAGCGCGGCCAGTTGGGGCGATACCCGCATCATGGTGCCGTTCGCCGATCCGGGCTCTGAATGGACAGGCCTGTTCTCCGAAGTCGTAGCGATAAACGACGGGGGAATCGCGGTAAGTGCAACGCTTGAACAGTTTTCTGTGAATCTGCTTATTCAAACTAAGTAATACCTGGGAGTGTCGAGATGAGTGCCGACGAAAAAAGAATTCGCGAGTTTGCGTATCAAATATGGGAATCGGAAGGGCAACCTGCCGGTCAGGAAGAACGTCATTGGGAAATGGCCCGCAAACTGGCCGAGGCTGAAGCGCTGGCCCCGAACAAATCCACGGTTCGCAAGTCGAGCAAGCCCAAGCTGCCAGCCGTGGACGGCGCCAAGGAACCCAAGACCGCTTCCAAGACCGTGAAGTCCGCACCGGTTCCAAAGCCTGCTGATCCTGCCAAGGCCAAGACTGCCACCAAGGCAGCCGACCCCGCCAAAGCCAAGACCGCTGCCAAGCCGGCGCCAAAGACCAAGGGCAATACCGCTGCCGCGCCGCTGCCTGAAGGCCAGGCGAGCGCTCCTGCCGCGAAGAAAACGCGCAAGCCATCGGCTACTTGAAACTCTGACAGCGCAACACCTGTCCACTGCCGCAGGAACCGCACTGGCTCGCCATGCGGACTGCGGCTCCCCAGCTCTCTCATCCAGCAATATTGAAGCCGTCCAAGCTTCGATAGCGGTTACGGCCGCGCAAAAAACACTCGACGTCAGGAAGGCATCATGACCACCAAGACAAAGAAATCGGGCAAAGAACAACCCGCGGTTCAGGAAAAACCTGCTGCGTCGACTTCTCGCATTCGCGAAGGCCTGCCCTTCCCGCTCGGCGCGAACTGGGATGGCCTGGGTGTCAACTTCGCCATTTTTTCGGCCCATGCCACCAAAGTGGAACTGTGCCTGTTCGACTCGACCGGCGAGGTGGAACTGGAACGCATCGAACTGCCCGAATACACCGACGAGATCTACCACGGCTATCTGCCTGACGCCCATCCGGGGCTGATTTACGGCTACCGTGTGCACGGGCCTTATGACCCGCAGAACGGGCATCGCTTCAACCCCAACAAGCTGTTGATCGATCCCTATGCCAAGCAGCTGGTCGGCCAGCTCAAATGGTCCGAGGCACTGTTCGGCTACACCATCGGCCACCCGGATGGCGACCTGAGCTTCGACGAGCGTGACAGCGCCCCCTTCGTTCCCAAGAGCAAGGTCATCGACCCGGCCTACACCTGGGGCCGTGACCAGCGCGTTGCGACGCCCTGGGACAAGACCATTCTCTATGAAACCCACGTTCGCGGTTTCACGATGCAGCATCCGGATGTACCTGAAGAGCTGCGCGGTACTTTCTCCGGTCTTGCGGTGAAAGAGGTCACCGACCATATCCGCAAGCTGGGCGTAACCTCGGTCGAGCTGTTGCCCATTCATGCTTTCGTCAATGACCAGCATCTGCTGCAGAAAGGCATGACCAACTATTGGGGTTACAACAGCATTGCCTTCTTTGCCCCGGACCCGCGGTATCTCGCCCACGGCAAGATCGCCGAGTTCAAGGAAATGGTCGCCCGCATGCACGATGCCGGGCTGGAGGTGATCCTCGACGTGGTCTACAACCACACCGCCGAGGGCAATGAACTGGGTCCGACCCTGTCGATGCGCGGCATCGACAACGCCTCGTACTATCGCCTGATGCCGGACGACAAGCGCTACTACATCAACGACTCGGGCACCGGCAACACGCTGGACTTGAGCCACCCCTGTGTCTTGCAGATGGTCACCGACTCGCTGCGCTACTGGGCGTCGGAAATGCATGTCGACGGTTTCCGCTTCGACCTGGCGACCATTCTGGGCCGTTACCACGAAGGCTTCGACGAACGGCACAGCTTCCTGGTCGCTTGCCGCCAGGACCCGGTGCTTCGTCAGGTCAAGCTGATCGCCGAGCCATGGGACTGCGGTCCGGGCGGCTATCAGGTCGGCGGTTTCCCGCCGGGCTGGATGGAATGGAACGACCGCTTCCGCGATACCGTGCGGGCCTTCTGGAAAGGCGACGAAGGTCAACTGGCTGATTTTGCCGCGCGCCTGACGGCCTCCGGTGAGATGTTCAACCAGCGCGGGCGTCGTCCGCAGGCTTCGGTCAACTTCATCACCGCCCACGACGGCTTCACGTTGCACGACCTGGTGTCCTACAACGACAAGCACAACGAAGCCAACGACGAAAACAACCAGGACGGCAGCAACAACAACCTGTCCTGGAACCACGGCGTCGAAGGCCCGACCGACGATCCGGAGATCAACACCCTGCGTCTGCGCCAGATGCGCAACTTCTTCGCGACCTTGCTGCTGGCCCAGGGCACGCCGATGATGGTGGCCGGCGACGAATTCGCCCGTACCCAGCACGGCAACAACAACGCCTACTGCCAGGACAGCGAAATCGGCTGGGTGAACTGGAACCTGGATGACGATGGCAAGGCGCTGCTCAAATTCGTCAAGCGCGTGATCAAGCTGCGCCAGAGCTATCCGATCCTGCGCCGCAGCCGCTTCCTGGTCGGCGACTACAACGAGGACATCGGCGTCAAGGACGTGACCTGGCTGTCGCCCGCGGGCACTGAGATGACCACCGAGCAATGGGAAGAGGCACACGGCAAATGCCTGGGCATGCTCATGGACGGCCGCGCGCAGGAAACCGGTATCCGCCGTCCTGGCGCCGACGCCACGCTGTTGCTGGTGGTCAACGCGCACCACGAGGGGGTCAACTTCACCCTGCCGGAAGTGCCGGAGGGCACCCACTACGTCTGCCTGATCGACACCAACCAGGAAGACGTGAAGAGCAAAGAGAAGTTTGCCTTCGGCTCCGAATACACAGTGACGCCGCGCTCGCTGCTGCTGTTCGAGCTGCAACGCGAAGATCAGCAATGATCGACGCGGCGGCCGGCTGCGTCCTGCGCGGTCGGCCGCCGCTGCATAAGATGGAGTCGCCATGAGCGAGTTCTTTGTGGACAGCGAAGACGCGCGCGGTCGCGGCACTTCGCTGGCAGCCTGGCACAGTTCTTCCAAGCTGGCCGCAGTGCCGGCCATCACCGCCGACATCCTGGTGCCGCCTAACAGCCGCGCCGTGATTGTCGCGCCTCATCCCGGCGACGAAGTCTTGTGCTGCGGTGGACTGATGTCGCAACTGGCGTTCTTGCAGCGCACGCTGGCGCTGATATCGGTCAGCGACGGTGAAGGCAGCCATCCCGGCTCCGCACTCTGGCCCGAACAACGGCTCAAGATCCTGAGGCCTCAGGAGAGTGTCGATGCACTGGTGCGTCTGGGCCTCGGGTCGACCGCCATCGACTGGTCCCGTGGCGGCTACCCGGACGGCCAACTGGCCGAATATGAAGATCAGCTGGTCGATTTCCTCTCGTACCATTTGCAGGCCACTGACAGGGTCTTCGCCACCTGGGCGCAGGACGGCCTCCCGGATCATGAAGCGGTAGGCCGGGCCGCGGCCCGTGCTTGTGAGCAGGTCGGCGCCCAGCTGTACGAGGTACCGATTCGGGCCTGGCATTGGGCCGGCCCCGAAGATGAGCGCCTGCCCTGGGAGCGAGCACGCAAGCTGCTGCTGGATCCGGCCACCCAGGCACGCAAACGCGAGGCTGCGCTTGCCTTCTCCAGCCAGTTGCAGGGCGATCCGGGGGTCGCCCTGTCGCCGGCTCTTCCCTCGGGCATCCTGGAGCGACTGCTGCAACCCTTCGAGCTGGTGTTTACATGAGTGTGGCAAACCATTACTTCGATGAGCTCTTTCGGGACAGTGATGACCCGTGGGCCTTCCGAGAGCGATGGTACGAACGACGCAAGCGCGCACTCACCCTGGCCGCGCTGCCTCGTGAGCGCTACGAATCGGTGTTCGAACCCGGCTGTGCCAATGGCGAGCTGAGCGCAGAGCTGGCGAACCGGTGCGAGCGCTTGCTTTGCTGTGACACGTCGGCGCGAGCAGTCGAGTTGGCGCGACAACGGCTGGCCGGGCTGAATCACGTAGAGGTCCTGCACGCGCGTCTTCCGGCGCAGTGGCCGGAAGGACGTTTCGATCTTATCGTGCTAAGCGAGATGGGTTACTACCTGGACAGCGACGATCTGGATCTCTGGATCCAGCAGGCCGTGGAATCCCTCACGTTTGACGGCCACCTCCTGGCCTGCCATTGGCGGCCCCACATACAGGGCTGCAGCCTGAGCGCCGAGCGGGTTCACCGGACACTGAGCATGAGTCTGCCCATGCAGAAGCTTTTTACCCATCACGAACCGGATTTTCTGCTCGACCTGTGGAGTCGGGACGGCACTTCCGTGGCCGAACAGGAAGACATGCTCGAACGCCCCGCTCTGCTTCTCTGAAACCCCGGAGCCGGGCCGCCCGGACACAGGTTCAGGGGTGATGAGCGGTCTGCATGCCAGCCCGCTCGTCGCTATCTCGCCCCAGCGCGTCCGCGAAGAAGCGCGCCGCTTCGGCGCTCAGGGTGCGATGGATGCCTTCCCGGTCTACACCTTCCCGGTCGGTACAGATCACCGGCATGCTGGCCCGCTGTTCGGCACTGCACGGCGCCATGAACACGAAATGACCGGCACCCGCGAGCAGCCGGTAATCAGGCGTTTGCGGCAGCTTGCGTGCCAGTGCCTCGGCGTTGCGGTCCAGCGCGAGCAACTCGTCGTTGTCACCGGCGTACATCAGCACCGGCACATGCACATCTCCCAGCGTCTGACGGCCGAACATCAGGCTCAGCGGCGCCATCAGCATCAGGGCAGCGACCCGTGGATCGGCCTGGGCATGCAGGTCGTCGCGATCGGCGACCAGCTCGCCCTGGGTGCGGCAAGCGTCGTGGTCATCCGGACGCTCCAGACAGTAACGCCGCAAACGGTTGAGGTCGGGGGTCGCGCCTGCCAGGATCAACGCGGTTTCTCCTCCCGCCGAATAACCGATCACCCCTACCCGACGATCATCCAGATAAGGCGCCAGGACCGGGTCCTGGAACGCGGCGCTGATGGCTTCGGAGATCTGCAAGGGTCGTCCGTACAGATTGCTCAGGCTGCCCAGGCGACTGTGGTCCAGATCGTTGTCGCCCGGATGCACGACCGCCACGATCACGAATCCGCGCCGTGCCAGAGACGTCGCCAGATCATGCAGGGCAAGTGGGTTGCCGGTATTGCCATGGGACAGCATCAGCATGGGGAAACGCCCCATTGCAATAGCACCGTCACGCGTGGCATCGATACGATAACCTTGCAGCGGACCCTGCCGCGACGGCTCAGTGGAGGGATAGAAGGCAATGGCGCGCATGGGGCCGGCGTCCAGCGGGTCGCGGAAACTCAGTTCGCGAAAGCCGGCGCTCCACTGCCCCTCGGCGGCCTGCAACTGCACTGACAAGAGGCCATTGAGCAAACAGACCAGCAGCGCTGCACCAATACGTGTCATGGTACTCATTCCCTGTCCTGAGGCCTTGCAAGCATTCAAGCTATAGAGCATCCGAACAGGGATTAGTGCACAAGCCGGGCCAGTTCGACCGATCAGTGCCCGGTCAGGAAATCCAGCACGGGGCGAGTGAAAGCGTCTTTGGCCTCGACATTGGACAGGTGTGCCGCCGGTAGCTCCACAAGCCGCGCGCCAGACACGCGTTGCACGATGAATTCGCCATCGGCCGTGGTCGTGACCGGATCCCGACCGCCGCAAACGACCAGCACGGGAAGCGTGACTGAACCGATCTGCTCACGGAAATCGGCGTCGCGCACCGCAGCGCAGTTCGCGGCATAGCCTTGGGGCGAAGTGCCTGCCAGCATGCCGACGATGGTCTCGACCGCAGCAGGTTCAGCCTGGGCAAATGCCGGTGTGAACCAACGCTCGATGGACGCGTCGCGCAACGCGGCCATGGCGGCCTGTCCATCCCGGCGAACGGTTTCGATGCGTGGATTCCAGATCTCGGGGGTGCCGATCTTCGCTGCGGTGTTGCACAACACCACGCGACGCAACCGCTGGGGCGCATTGATCGCCAGCCATTGCCCGATCAGCCCACCCATGGACAAACCGCAGAAATCCACAGTCTCGATCTCCAGCGCGTCGAGCAGCGCCAGCACATCGCGGCCGTTCTGCTCGATGCTGTAATCACCGGGTGTCACCAACGAGCGGCCATGCCCGCGGGTGTCATAACGAAGGACCTGGAAATGGCGGGTGAAGGCCGGAATCTGCTCGTCCCACATGTGCAGATCGGTGCCCAGCGAGTTGGACAGCACCAGAACCGGTGCGTCGCTTGGGCCATCGAGCTGATAATTGAGATCGCCATCGGCGAGTTGCGCGCTGGGCATCGAAGTCTCCTGACAGGCAAAAGCCCAACACTAGCCAGCTCGAGACGCACGAGCAACGTGCGTCACGTGGTTGTGTTCGGCTATCGCACGGGTTTCAGGGCCCTGTAGGAGCCAGGTTGCTGGCGATCTGCCGCGCAGCGGCTGCATCAGGCACATGGCGTAACCGTTCATCGCCAGCAAGCTGGCTCCTACAGAAGGAGGGCTGCATTACCCCTGCGCCGACGCCCAGTCGATCCAGCCGAACTGCCAGGTGGCCAGAATCAGCAGCCCGAACACGATCCGGTACCAAGCGAATACTGCGTAGCTGTGGGTCGCGATGAACTTGAGCAGGCCGCGCACAGCGATCATCGCGAAGATGAAGGAGACCACGAAGCCGACCGCAAACACCATGAAATCATCGGGTCGGAACAGATCCCGGTACTTGTAGCCCGAGTACACCGCCGCTCCGACCATGGTCGGCATGGCGAGAAAGAACGAGAACTCGGTGGCCGCCTTGCGCGACAGGCCGAACAGCAGCCCGCCGATGATCGTTGAGCCGGAACGCGATGTGCCCGGAATCATCGCCAGACACTGAACCAGACCCACTTTCAGCGCATCGCTCCATTTCATGTCGTCCACCGCCGGCACGCTGATCACGTGGTCGCGGCGCTCGGCCCAGATCATGATGATCCCGCCGATCACCAGCGCCATGGCCACTGTGATGGGATTGAACAGGTAATGATGGATGAGATCGGCGAACAGCACGCCCAGCACTACCGCCGGCAGGAACGCGATCAAAAGGTTGATGGTAAAACGCTGCGCCGAACGCTCCTTGGGCAGTCCCAGCACCACATTGAAAATCTTGCGCCGAAATTCCCAGACTACGGCCAGAATCGCCCCCAGCTGGATGATGATGTTGAACGCCATCGCGCGCTCGCCACCGAAGCCGATCAGGTCGGCGACGATGATCTGGTGCCCGGTACTGGAAATCGGCAGGAACTCGGTCAGCCCTTCTACAACACCCAAAATCAACGCCTGAGCGGCCGTCCAAAGATCCATCGTTCCTCCATGTGGCGCGGCCTTTAGCCCACCGGTTAAGTGACTGTTCGACTGAAGATTACTAACGATTACTATGAGCGGTGGAACCTGTACGGCGCTTGACCCGAACACTCATGCAAAAAACCGGGCAGATGCTAGCAGACCTGTTCCGGCAAAACCTGTGTTGCCTTGCGGGAAATTCGCTCTCGACTCGCGAGGCTCCCCGCGCACCGCGGAAATGCTTACAATCGCCGCCCTCGATCCTTCACCTGATTCCGGAGCCACCATGTCTGCGGTCGAACTGTTCGCTGCCGCCCTCGGCGTGATCGCCGTCTGGCTGACGGTCAAGCAGAACCCCTGGTGCTGGCCGGTCGGGCTGGTGATGGTGGTGATCTACATCTGGATCTTCTTCGACGTGAAGCTGTATTCCGACATGCTCTTGCAGGTGGTCTACGCAGGGCTGCAGGTCTATGGCTGGCTGCAATGGACGCGTCATGGCAACCGGCGCCCGCCCCGCGCGGTCAGCGTGCTGGGCGGTGGTTCCGTGCTGGCGGGCCTGGCGGTCGGCGCGTGCGTCAGCCTCGCATTGGGCGCGGCGATGGCGCATCTGACCGATGCCGCGCAGCCCTGGCTTGACGCCGCCCTGACCGGTTTCAGCCTCGTCGCCCAGGTCTGGATGGCCCAGAAACGGGTCCAGTGCTGGCCGCTGTGGATAGTGCTGGACGTGATCTTCGTCGGCCTGTTCATCTACAAGGCCCTGTTTCTGACCGCCGCGCTGTATGCGCTGTTCACCCTGCTCGCGGTGCAGGGCTGGCGCGAGTGGCGCAACGACCTGGCGCCGGCGCGATGAAGGTCCTGGTGCTCGCAGGTCCCGAGTCCAGCGGCAAAAGCTGGCTTTCGGCCGAAATACAACAACGCTTCGGCGGCGTGCTGGTCGGGGAATACGTGCGGCACTTTATCGACTTGCACGGTCGCGATACCTGCTACGCGGATATCCCGGCCATTGCCCGGGGCCAGCTGGAGTGGGAAGACGCGGCGCGCGCGAAAGCTCCCGAGCTGTTGATTCTCGATACGCATTTATTGAGCAACCTGTTATGGAGCCGGACGCTGTTCGGCGATTGCCCCGCCTGGGTCGAACAGCAATTGCTGAACAGGCACTACGACCTGCATCTGCTGCTGTCACCCGAGGGCGTGGACTGGGTCAGCGATGGCCAACGCTGTCAGCCGCAACTGGAGGAACGACTGGCGTTCTTCGCCGCCAGCCGGGACTGGCTGCACGACCATCGACAGCGCTACACAATCCTTGACGGCGACTGGACCGCCAGGCGTGAGCGAGCCCTGGCGCTGGTAGCGCGACTTCTGGCCGACTCACCGGATCTGATGCTTGTGCAGCAGGCGGTAGAAGGTCGGCCGGGAAATCCCTAGTACCTTGGCGGCGACGCTCAGGTTGTCGCTGTGCCGGGTCAGCACGTCACACAAGGCCTGACGCTCGGCGCGGGATTTATAGTCGTCCAGCGTTCCCATGCTGCTGGCGATGTCCTCCTCGCCCAACAGTCCCAGATCGGCCGCTTCGATCTGCCTTCCTTCGGCCAGCACCAGTCCGCGTCGTACCCGGTTGGCCAGTTCGCGGACGTTGCCCGGCCAGTCATGCTTGCCCATGGCGATCAGCGCGTCCTGGCTGAAGTTGCGCGCGCGCCTGCCGGTTTCCTGGCTGTAAAAATGCGCAAAGTGATTCGCCAGCATCGCCAGGTCGCCATGCCGCTCACGCAGAGGCGCCGTGCCGACCTGCAAGACGTTGAGCCGGTAGTAAAGGTCCTCGCGGAAACGCTTCTTGCGAATCGCCGCTTCCAGATCGACATGGGTCGCAGCCAGCACCCTGACGTCCACCGGGATGGGTTCGCTGCCGCCAAACCGTTCGATCTGCCGGTCCTGGAGAAAACGCAGCAGATGCGCCTGGGTTTCCAGCGGCAGATCGCCGATCTCGTCGAGAAACAGGGTGCCACCGTCCGCCGCCTCGATACGACCGACCTTCGCCTCCTGAGCGCCGTTGAACGCGCCTTTTTCATAGCCGAACAGTTCGGCATGGATCAGGTGCTCGGCGATGGCCCCGCAATTGACCGCCACAAACGGCTTGTTACGGCGCTGAGACTGCGCATGTAAGGTGCGCGCAACCAGTTCCTTCCCGGTACCCCGCTCGCCGCGGATCAACACCGGGGACTCGGTGGGCGCCAGCTTGCCCAGCAGCCTGCGCAGTTCGCGGATCGGCCGGCTTTCACCCAGCATTTCCTGGTCGCCCGCCGCTGCCTGGACCGTGCCTTGCGCCCGCAACCGGGCCATGCCGTAGGCACGTCCCAGGGTGACTTGCATGCGTGCTACGTCGAACGGCAAAGTATGGAAGTCGAAAAACCACTCGCAGACAAAATCGCCGATCTTTTCCCGGCGCAGATCTTCCGGCGCAAGCACTGCGATCCACTGGGTACCGCTGCGTGTTATGAGCTCCTTGACCACTTCGGGATGCTCGAAGTGGTTAGGCATCAAGCGTATCAGGCCGACGTCACAGCCGAGGTGGAGCGCTGACTCGATCGTGCTGCTGTCGACCGCCCATCCGGCCGCATGCAGCACGGGGATCAACTGGTGACAGTCGTCGCAGGGGTCCACTATCAGAAGACGTCGTGTTGGGGCCGACTCATGCATATAGGTTCCTTGGCGCCCGGCGTCTGGTTGGAGTTATAAAAATCGTTTTATAAACAGCATGTTGGCGAGCCCGACTGTTACATTAGCAAATATTTGACACAGCCTTGTACCGTTTACATCTAACCCTAATAACCAAACGTCATTAAGACTGTCACGCCGGTTTTACACCTCCTCTGAAACGCCCGCCTGATGGGCGGCACGAACTTGGTCACTTGCCCTGAGTCAATACGCACCGTTCGCCGATGTAAAAAAATTGAAATTAAGCGACGCCCTGTGTGACTCACTGCACCCTCACGCGCATCAACACCATTAACCAGCCGGACGGTAAGCCCGCCGACCCGACTGAACTGATATGGGCCTTTTGAGGAAACGACCATGAACGCCCCACTGCGCTTCAACGATGCACTTCTCATCGCTGGACACGCTTTCGAACCCTTCCGCTGCATCGCCTGGGCGCCGCAGTATGGGGATGGCGAATTGAGCCTGACGGTGCTCGATCGCATGAGCACTCGCATTGGCCGCAAGCACCTTTCAAGCAGCACCTATTCCGACAAGGCCCAACTGGCCAGCGCCCTGGAACAGGCGCGCGCCGAGCTGAGCAACGAGGGTTACACCCTCGAGCCATGGACCATGCCTGCCTGACGAGGCGTGCGACGGAGGGCGTTGCGCCCTCCGCTAGCGCAAGCGCCGCAGCTCTTCCAGATGCCGGTAATCGGCACCCAGTTGTCTCGCCAGATCGCGGGCCCGCCCCAGGCGAATCGGCCCGGTTTCAATATCCACCAACAGACTTTCGCAGCCCAGCGCATTCAGCTCGGGCACGGCTTTGATGCGGCCATCAGTCAGCAGCAGCGCGCGCTGTCGCTCGGCGGGATAGCGTTCGCGACGTCGGGCCAGCCAATCGCTGGCCTGCTCCAGCGCCTGACGCAATGGCGTCCCGCCTCCCGCGCCAAGGGCATCAAGCCAGGGCGTCAGTGAACGCGATGCCTTGAGACCCTGGTGCTGCCAGCGCGGCGCGGCGCCACTGGCCGTCAGCAAGGCCAGTCGCGCGCGTCGCCGGTAAGCGTCATCGAATACTTGGGCGAGCAAGCCCTTGGCCTGACTCAAGGCGCCGTTGCGACGAGTTGATGCCGAGGCATCGACAATCACCAACAACAGTTCGACGGGTCGGCTGCTGCGCGGCTGTCGCACCAGATCCTGCCGGGTGCGCGGACGCCCCTTGAGCAAGGTCGGGACCCAGGCCACCGGCCCGTCGCTCCCGGTTCGCGCGGCACCCTGCTTACCCATTCGCAACCGGCCGGGACCGGGGCGGGCATCCGCTCCTTGCGAAGGGCGAGAGCGGATGCCTAGGGCTTTTTTGGCCAGCTCGGGACCTCCCGGCGCGCACCCGTCGCGACCGGCCGTGCCGGCAATTGCCCCCACTGGCCCTGCCCGCCGTCAGGCTGGTCGGCCTCCGGCGGCTGCGGACGTGAACGGGGCGACTCCGACGCTTGTGGCTGCTCGGGTTCGCTGGCTTTCGGCTGGGCACGACGGCGGTGGCGCAACGCAAATTCGGCGACCGCATCGATATCGAGCGTCTCGATCCGGTGAACGCCTCGCCAGGCCGCGTGCGCCCGAGCCGCCCGTAGCCAGACGAGGTCGGCGCGCATGCCGTCCACGCCGGCGGCGAAACAGCGCTCGGTGATCTGCCCCAGGGAATCATCGTCCAGCTCGATGCTCGTCAACAATCCACGGGCTGCGGTGCACCGCTGCGCAAGGGCTGTCTGTTCATCGTTCCAGCGCTGACAGAAGCCCTGGGGATCCGCATCGAATTCCAGGCGCCGACGAATGATCTGTCCGCGCTCGGCAGGCGGCGTCTGCCCGTCCAGCGCCACGTTCAGTCCGAAACGGTCCAGCAGCTGCGGCCGCAGCTCGCCTTCTTCGGGGTTCATGGTGCCGATCAGCACGAATCGCGCGGAATGACGATGCGAAAGGCCATCGCGCTCCACCAGGTTGATACCGCTGGCGGCCACGTCGAGCAGCAGATCCACCAGATGATCGGCCAGCAGGTTGACCTCGTCGACGTAGAGCACCCCGCCATCGGCCTTCGCCAGCACGCCCGGAGAAAACCGCGCCTGACCTTGCGCCAGCGCCGCATCGAGATCCAGAGTGCCGACCAGTCGCTCTTCGGTAGCCCCCAGCGGCAGCGTGACGAAGCGACCGTTTTCCAGCAGATCGGCGACGCCGCGCGCCAGCGTCGACTTGGCCATGCCACGCGGCCCTTCGATCAATACGCCGCCGATCCGCGGATCGATGGCGACCAGGCACAGGGCCAGTTTCAACTCGTCGGCACCGACCACGGCGGCCAGCGGAAAATGCAGTGTGTCAGTCATGGAATCGGCCAGAGTCATCAGTTTTCTTCTATATCCAGCAGCAGCTCTTCCAGAGCATGACGGTAGTCGCCCGGCTCCTCCCAGAGTCCGCGTTGCTGGGCTTCGAGCAGCCGCTCGGTCATGTCGCGCAGGGCATCGGGGTTGTGCTCCCGGATAAAGTCGCGGGTCGACGGGTCCAGCAGGTAGGCGTCGGTCAGCAGCGCGTACTGGTGGTCGTCGATCAGCTCGGTGGTCGCGTCGAAGGCGAACAGGAAATCCACCGTCGCCGCCATTTCGAACGCGCCTTTATAGCCGTGGCGCTTCACGCCCTCGATCCATTTGGGATTGGCCGCCCGGGAGCGAATCACCCGATTCAGTTCTTCCTTGAGCGTGCGGATTCTGGGCAGGTCGGGCTGGCTATGGTCGCCGTGATAGCCGACGGCTTTTTGCCCACCGAGACTCTCTGCCGCCGCCAGCATGCCGCCCTGAAACTGGTAATAGTCGTTGGAGTCGAGCAGGTCGTGCTCGCGGTTGTCCTGATTCTGCAGCACAGCCTGTACCTGAGACAGACGTCGGCCGAACTCCTGACGCGCCGGCGTGCCTTCATCTCCGGCACCATAGGCATAACCGCCCCAGTTGAGGTAGACCTCGGCCAGGTCTTCGCGGCTCTGCCACAGCCGGCCGTCGATGGCACCTTGCACACCCGCGCCATAGGCGCCGGGCTTGGCGCCGAAAATGCGCCAGCCGGCCTGTCGCTCCGCCTGTCCCTGACTCAGGCCCGCCGCGAACAACTCATCACGCTCCGCGCGGACCCGGGCGGCCAGCGGGTTCAGATCGTCCGGCTCGTCCAGCGCCGCCACCGCCTGCACCGCGGCATCGAACAAGCGGATCAGGTTGGCGAAGGCATCGCGAAAAAAGCCCGACACGCGCAAGGTCACGTCGACCCGCGGCCGGTCCAGCAGGCTCAGGGGCAAGATCTCAAAATCGTCGACCCGCTGGCTGCCGGTGGCCCACACCGGCCGCACGCCCATCAACGCCATGGCCTGGGCAATATCGTCGCCGCCGGTGCGCATCGTGGCAGTGCCCCAGACCGAAAGGCCGAGCTGGCGCAGGTGGTCACCGTGGTCCTGCAGGTGACGCTCCAGCAGCAGGTCGGCGGACTTGAATCCGATGCGCCAGGCGGTGGTGGTCGGCAGGTTACGCACGTCGACGCTGAAGAAATTGCGCCCGGTGGGCAGCACGTCCAGACGTCCCCGGCTCGGCGCGCCACTGGGGCCGGCCGGTACGAAGCGACCGCTCAAAGCATCCAGCAGACCCTGCATTTCCGCCGGCCCGCAACTGTCGAGCCTTGGCGCGACCAGGGTTCGCAGATGTTCGAGGATCAACCGCAGATCGTCACCGGCCGGCACGTCCGCCAGCGGCTCGCCCCGCTCGACCCGCTCGATCAGCCGGGCGGCGAACAACTCCAGCCGCTCCCGGGTGTCGCCGGTGGTGCGCCACGGCTGTTCGGTCATCGCCGCCAGCGGTTCAGGCCGAGCGCCTGTCCAGGGGGCCGCCAGCTCGCAGTCCAGCGGGTCGAAGCCCAGTCCGAACGCTTCGCTCAATGCGCGCAGCAGACTGGAGTGCGCGCCCCGGCCGTCGCCACGCGGGATGCGTAGCAGCGCCAGCAGCGTGTCGGTGCGCAGCCGTCCCTGCGGCGACTCACCGAACACGTGCAGCCCATCCCGAATCTGTGACTCCTTGAGATCGCACAGGTAGGTGTCCAGACGCGGCAGCCAGACCGCCGCGTCTGCCTCGTTGTCCGCCGTGTCGTCCATCGCCAGCTCCCGGTCAAGACGCGTCTCGCGGACCAGCTTGAGAATGTCGCGTTGCAGTTCTTGGGCACGACGCGGATCGAGCAACTGCGCTTCGTAGTATTCGTCGGCCAGCTGTTCGAGATCGCGCAGCGGTCCGTAGGTTTCGGCGCGGGTCAGCGGCGGCATCAGGTGGTCGATGATCACTGCCTGAGTCCGACGCTTGGCCTGGGCGCCCTCGCCCGGATCATTGACGATGAACGGATAGATATTGGGCAGCGGGCCGGGTATTGCGTCGGGCCAGCATTCAGCCGACAGGCCTACGCCCTTGCCGGGTAACCATTCAAGGTTGCCGTGCTTGCCCACGTGGATCAACGCGTGGGCGCCGTACACCTTGCGCAGCCAGAAATAGAAGGCCAGATAGCCATGCGGCGGCACCAGATCCGGGTCGTGGTAAACCGCGCTCGGATCGACCTGATAACCGCGCGCCGGCTGGATGCCGACGAACGTCAGGCCGAAGCGCACCCCTGCCACCATCATCCTGCCGTCACGGAACATCGGGTCCGCTTCGGGCGAGCCCCAGCGCTGGATCACTGCCTCGCGATTGGCCTGCGGCAACGTGTCGAACGCAGTCCGATAATCATCCAGCGACAGACTTTGCTGGCAGGGGCGCTCATCGAGGGTTTCCAGATCATTGGTCACCCCGCCCAGCAGGGTTTGGATCAGCTCGGTGCCGTCCTGCGGCAACTGCGCCAGCGGATACCCCTCGACCGCCATGGCCCGCAGGATGTTGAGCGCCGCCGCGGGCGTATCCAGCCCTACCCCGTTGCCAATGCGTCCGTCGCGGGTCGGGTAATTGGCCAGGATCAGCGCCACGCGCTTGTCCGCATTGGCCAGCCGCCCCAACTCGATCCAGCGCCGCGCCAGCTCGGCGACGAAATCCATGCGTTCGGTCTGGGCGCGGTAGCACACCACATCGGACTGACTGCGCTCGCTGCGCCAGGCCAGGTCCTTGAAACTGACCGGGCGGCTGATGATCCGGCCGTCCAGCTCCGGCAGCGCAATGTGCATCGCCAGATCCCGCGCGCCCAGCCCCTGCTCGCTGGCCTGCCAGGCTGGCTCGTTGTCCTGCGCGCAGATCGCCTGGATCACCGGCACGTCACGGCGGAACGGCCGCAAATGCGGCGCCTCCGGGCTGGACTGGGCGAAGCCTGTGGTATTGAGGATCAGCTCGACCTCGGCTTCGTCGAGCCACGCCTGCACCTGATCCAGACAGCCAGGCTCCTTGAGGCTGGCGACCGCGATCGGCAGCGGATTGATGCCCCGCGCTTGCAGGCGCGCGCAGAACTCGTCGATGAACGCGGTGTTGGCCGCCTGCAGGTGGGAGCGATAAAACAGCAGCGCCGCCACCGGCTGGCCGACCGTCCAGTCGCAATGCCAGAGCGCCGGGCCGGAGCCTGTCAGCCGGGGATGATAGGCCGCCGTACGCGGCAGAGGCTGTGGCTCGGACCAGGGATAGTCCCGGCCCAGCCACTGACTGGCAATGCACCGATAAAGATCCAGCGCGTTGCCCAGCCCGCCCTGGCGCAGAAACTGCCAGAGCCGGTCACGATCCGCCGCCGGCACGGTGCTCAGGTCGCTGAGTTCCGGGTCAGGTCGGTCGTCGCCCGGCACCAGAATCACCTGCACCCCGGTGGCGGCCAGTTCCATCAGGCGCTCGACACCATAGCGCCAGTAGCCGATGCCGCCATGCAGCGAGATCAGGATGACCTTGGCATGGCGCAGGACTTCCTCGACGTAGAGGTCGACCGAGGCATGGTTCTGCACCTGCATCGGATTGGCCAGACGCAGGCTGGGGTACTCGTCCGGCAGCTGCTGCGCGGCCTGCGCCAGCAGCGCCAGACTCGAATCGCCGCTACAGAGAATCACCAGCTCGGCCGGCGTCTGACCAAGGTCGGCAATACTGTCGTCCGGGACGAATCCGCCGGGCTGGGTTCTCAGCAGGTGCATGGATCAACCGGCGAGCGCAGCGAGCGCAGCGGTGAGTTGCGCTTCCAAGGCCGGCGCATCCAGGGCCTGGCCGATCAGCACCAACCGGGTCAGACGCGCTTCGTCCGCGCCCCACTTGCGGTCGAAGTGCTTGTCGAACCGCGTGCCGACGCCCTGGATCAACAGACGCATGGGTTTGCCCGGAATCGCCGCGAAGCCCTTGACCCGCAGAATGCCGTGCTGCACCACCAGCGCGGTCAGCGCATCGAGCAGCACGCTCTCGTCGGCTTCGGGCAGCTCGATGGAGATCGAGTCGAAGGCATCATGGTCGTGGTCGTCATGATCTTCGTCGTCGTGGTGATCGTGGTGAGTCTTGCGGCCATCGATATGCAGCTCGGATTCGGCGTTGACGCCCAGCAGGACGCTCAGTGGCAGGCGGCCGTTGCTGGCCTCCACTACCTTGACCGCCGGCGACAGCTCTTCGGCGATTTCAGCCCGCACCGCAGCTAGCCCTTCGGCGTCGATCTGGTCAACCTTGTTGAGAATGACCAGATCGGCGCTTGCCAGTTGGTCGGCGAACAGCTCGTGCAGCGGCGACTCGTGGTCCAGGTTCGGATCCAGCTTGCGCTGGGCGTCCACCTGTTCGGGATAAGCAGCGAAGGTGCCGGCCCGTACCGCCGGACTGTCGACCACGGTAATCACCGCGTCGACCGTGCAGGCATTGCGGATCTCCGGCCACTGGAACGCCTGCACCAGCGGCTTGGGCAGGGCCAGGCCGCTGGTTTCGATCAGGATGTGATCCAGATCGCCACGGCGTGCCACCAGCTCGCGCATCACCGGGAAGAACTCTTCCTGCACGGTGCAGCACAGGCAACCGTTGGCCAGCTCATACACCCGGCCGTTGGCCTCCTCCTCGGTGCAGCCGATGCTGCACTGCTTGAGAATTTCGCCGTCGATGCCCAGCTCGCCGAATTCATTGACGATGACCGCGATACGGCGGCCTTGCGCGTTGTCCAGCATATGGCGCAACAGCGTGGTCTTGCCCGAGCCGAGGAAGCCGGTGACGATGGTGACGGGAAGCTTGGCCAGTGTTTTCATCAGATGCCCTTTGGCGCGGCGGGCAGACAGGACGACAGCCGGGCACGGCGCCCAAGGCTCGATTCGCCACCGGATCACCCCGCCCGGTTGTAGTGAGAATTCGCGGGCACAAGCCCGGTTCGAGGCAGGTCTCCTGGCTTCCGGTGGCGCGACGCGGCAGTAGAGGCCGCGTGACGCGTGTCGCCCGCGCCTTCCCGCGTGTGCAGTGGCTGTGCGAACGACCTGACCGATTACAGTTGCGGGGGCAGCTGCGGCCTATACCGCATTCCCGTCTTAGCTCCAGCCTTCAGCTGGAGAACCTCGAACCCGCAAGGCTACGCAGTGCCTGCGGGCAGGTCAATCGTTCAGATTGACGATGCCCGCCCTGCCGTGATTTGCTGCGGCGCATTTGCCGGCCGCAGGCAGCCATGATCGACAATTTTCCAACATCCGGAAGCGCCACTCACCGCCCGCTGCGCGCCAAGGTTCTGGTCGTCGGACTTGGCTGCCGGCAGGACTGCGAGGCCGCTCATCTTCGCGAACTGATCGACGGCGCGCTGGCCGAGCACGGTCTGGACATCCAGCGCATCGACGCGCTCGCCAGCACTACGGCCAAGGCGGAAGAGCCCGGCCTGCTGGAGCTGGCCCGGCAGCTCGGTTTGCCGCTTGTGCTGATGCCACCCGCGCAGCTGGCACCCTTCGATGCGCAACTCACCCATCGCTCGGCGCTGGCGTTCGCTCGCACCGGCTGCCATGGCGTCGCCGAAGGCGCTGCATTGGCGGCAGCCAGTCAGCTGGCCGGCGGTGGGGCGCGCCTGCTGATTCCGCGGCGCAAATCCCGTCTGGCGACATTTGCCTTGGCGTTGGCAGGTCCGGGTAACGGATAATCACTCGTCACCTTTCTGTCTGGAGAACCCATTGACCGTCTATTTTATCGGTGCCGGCCCCGGCGACCCGGAGCTGATCACCGTCAAGGGCCAGCGTCTGATCCGCAGCTGCCCGGTCATCATTTACGCCGGCTCGCTGGTGCCGTTGGCGGTGCTCGAAGGCCATACCGCCGATGAAATCACCAACAGCGCCGAACTGCATCTGGAGCAGATCGTGGCGCTGATGAAACTTGCTCATGAACGCGGCCAGGACGTCGCGCGCGTTCACTCCGGCGATCCGAGCCTCTACGGCGCCATCGGCGAGCAGATCCGCCATCTGCGCCGGCTGGGCATTCCCTTCGAGATTGTCCCAGGCGTAACGGCGACCGCCGCGTGCGCCGCGCTACTGGGCACCGAACTGACGCTGCCTGACCTGTCCCAGAGCGTGATCCTGACCCGATACGCGGACAAGACGTCGATGCCCGAAGGGGAAAAGCTCGGGGACCTGGCCCGCCATCAAGCGACCATGGCAATTCATCTCGGCGTCAATCACCTGGAAAAGATCGTCGCCGAACTGACGCCGCACTATGGCGTGGAATGTCCGATCGCCGTCATTCACAGGGCCAGCTGGCCGGATCAGGATTGGGTGCAGGGTACGCTGGCCGATATCGCCGCGAAGGTGAAGGCAAAGGATTTTCGGCGTACGGCGTTGATTCTGGTGGGAAAGGTGCTGGGGGATGACCCGTTCAGCGAGTCATCGCTGTATCGCGCCGGGCATGCGCATTTGTATCGACCGTAAATAAGCTATCGCCAGCAAGCTGGCTCCTACAACGGAACTGTAGGAACCAGCGGGCGGCGATCCGCATTGCTGGCGATCAACTGATCAGTAATACGCGTTTTCTTTCTGGGTATGATCGGTCACGTCGCGCACGCCGGACAGCTCAGGAATGCGTTCGAGCAAGGTGCGCTCGATACCGTCCTTGAGGGTGACGTCAGCCTGACCGCAGCCCTGGCAACCGCCGCCGAATTGCAGCACGGCGATGTTCTGCTCGCCCTCTTCGACCACGTCGATCAAGGTGACCTGCCCGCCATGGCTGGCCAGACCGGGGTTGATCTCGGTCTGCAGGTAGTAATTGATGCGCTCGTTGATCGGGCTGTCGGCGTTGACCATCGGCACCTTGGCGTTTGGCGCCTTGATGGTCAGCTGGCCGCCCATGCGATCGGTGGCGTAATCGACCACCGCATCTTCCAGAAAGGCTTCGCTGAAGCCGTCGATCCAGGCGGTGAAACGCGCAAGGCCGATAGCGGTGTCTTCAGGTTTTTCTTCCCCCGGCTTGCAGTAGGCAATGCAGGTCTCGGCGTACTGGGTGCCAGGCTGAGTGATAAACACGCGGATGCCGATGCCGGGAGTGTTCTGCTTTTCCAGCAGATCGGCCAGGTAATCGTGGGCGGCATCGGTAATTGTGATAGCGGTCATGAAAGTTCCTCGCAGACGTGCCGGCAGTTTACGCCAATCCGGCGCCTCGTACAAAGTCCTAGTATTTTTGTCAGGAAAGCACCCGGACCTCGCCGAGGCTGCGCCGGGCATCCAGCCAGGCGCGCATGCGACGGTACAGGCCCTTCTCGATCCACTCGTAGCTGAGCCATGCGCCGATGCCGATCACCGGCACGCAGAACGCGAAGACCGTGTAGGGGTCGAGCGCGTAGCGCTGCGCCATGAGCAGGCCGCCATAGAGCACCAGCACGTGCAGCAGGTAGACCGAATACGAGCAGTCGCCGAGCATTTTCAGCAGTCGACTGCCGCGGAACCAGGGTTCCATCGCCACGCAGGACAGCACGATCAGGGCGCTGGGCAGCCCCCAATTGAGCAACCGGCGCTCGTTGCCGAGCAGATAGATGGCGGTAAACCCCAGCGCGACGCCCGCCAGCGGCAGCCACAGCCCTTCCTTGATCCAGCCGCGCCGGTAGATCAACCCGATGCCGATACCTAGCAGAAATTCATAGACAATGTCGTTGCCATAGAAGCGGCTGATCAGCCCGGTGCGTGCCAGAACCTCGGTGACCAGCAGCAGCGCGGCGGCGATGATCACAGGCCGGTGACGGCGCTCGAACAGGAACACCATCGAGAACAACAGGTAGAAGAGCATTTCATAGTTGAGGGTCCAGCCCACGTTCAGCGTGGGGTACAGCCCGTAGCCGCCGGGGTTCTCGGAAGGAATGAAGAACAGCGACAGCATGAAGTTCTGCCAGCCGATCACCTGGTGCGGCAGGAACGGCGCCGCGACCAGCAACAGCAGGCCCATGGCCGCCGTGTATAGCCAGTAGGCGGGAACGATGCGAATCAGCCGATGAACGATGAAACGCCCCGCCGGCATATCGCTGTTCTGCGTCGACAGGAAGATCACCAGCCCGCTGATGACGAAAAAGATATCGACGCCTACCGCGCCTTTGGTCACGAAGAAATCTTCCACCGGCCCGCTGGCCTTGAAGTCGAAGAAAATCTGCATGAAGTGATGACATACCACGATCCATGCGGCGAACGCCCGCAAGGCCTGAACCGAAATCAACATCCTGAAAAACCTCTACCGCTTGCCAGTCTGACGCGCTTGGGCTCGACGACGAACCGTCTCCGCTACGCAGGCTTGGGACAACCATCGCGACGCAATGGTCAGGCGAATGCCGAGTTCGTTCAGGAAACTGCAATGGCGGCGGGCCATGTTTCGTCGTGTCACGGGCGCGAATACCCCACGTGTGCGGGCTGACAGCAAAGTGGCTGAAACGAAAACAGCGTTCAGGTTTGCCGGCGGACCAATGGCCCGTATACCCGCTCAACATGAGCGATTTTCATGAGAAACCCCGACCACCGCAAAAACCGCTCTGCTTTGCTATGATTCGGGCTTTTCTGTCATCGCGTTTTCCAGGTAGCTCCCATGTCCGATCGCAGCGCCCGCCAGCAAGCTCTTCTCAATGCCCTGAATCAGAGGATCCTGATCCTCGACGGCGGCATGGGCACCATGATCCAGAGTTATCGACTCGAAGAAGCCGACTATCGTGGTGAGCGCTTCGCGGAGTGGCCGAGCGACGTCAAGGGCAACAACGATCTGCTGATCCTGTCGCGCCCGGACGTGATCGGTGCCATCGAAAAGGCTTACCTGGATGCCGGCGCTGACATTCTGGAAACCAACACCTTCAACGCCACCCAGGTGTCCCAGGCCGACTACGGCATGGAGTCGCTGGCTTATGAACTGAACGTCGAAGGCGCACGCCTGGCCCGGCAGGTAGCGGATGCCAAGACGCTGGAAACCCCGGAAAAACCGCGCTTCGTGGCCGGTGTCGTCGGACCTACCAGCCGCACCTGTTCGATATCCCCAGACGTCAACGACCCCGGTTACCGCAACGTGACCTTCGACGAACTGGTCGAAAACTACACCGAAGCTGCCCGCGGCCTGATCGAAGGCGGCGCGGACCTGATCCTGATCGAAACCATTTTCGACACGCTCAACGCCAAGGCTGCGATCTTTGCGGTCCAGGGTGTCTTCGAGGAAGTCGGGTTCGAGCTGCCGATCATGATTTCCGGCACCATCACCGACGCATCGGGCCGCACGCTGTCCGGTCAGACCACCGAAGCCTTCTGGAACTCGGTTCGCCATGCCAAACCGATCTCGGTGGGCCTCAACTGCGCCCTCGGCGCCAAGGACCTGCGTCCCTACCTGGAAGAGCTGTCAACCAAGGCCGGCACCCGGGTTTCCGCGCACCCCAACGCCGGCCTGCCCAATGCGTTCGGCGAGTACGACGAAACCCCGGCGGAAATGGCCGCGGTGGTCGAAGAATTCGCCGCCAGTGGATTTCTCAATATCATCGGCGGCTGCTGCGGCACCACGCCCGCGCACATCCAGGCCATTGCCGAGGCAGTCGCCAAGTATCAGCCGCGCGAGATCCCGGACATTCCCCGCGCCTGTCGCCTGTCCGGTCTGGAGCCGTTCACCATCGATCGCCAGTCGTTGTTCGTCAACGTCGGCGAGCGGACCAACATCACCGGTTCCGCGCGATTCGCCCGCCTGATCCGTGAAGAAAACTACACCGAGGCACTGGAAGTCGCCCTGCAACAGGTGGAAGCCGGCGCCCAGGTGATCGACATCAACATGGACGAGGGCATGCTGGACTCGAAGAAGGCCATGGTGACCTTCCTCAACCTGATCGCGGGCGAGCCGGACATCTCCCGCGTGCCGATCATGATCGACTCGTCCAAATGGGAAGTGATCGAAGCCGGCCTCAAGTGCATCCAGGGCAAGGGCATCGTCAACTCCATCAGCATGAAGGAAGGCGTCGAGCAGTTCATTCATCACGCCCGCCTGTGCAAGCGCTACGGCGCGGCGGTGGTGGTCATGGCGTTCGACGAAAAAGGTCAGGCCGACACCGAGGCGCGCAAAAAAGAAATCTGCAAGCGCTCCTACGACATCCTGGTCAACGAAGTCGACTTTCCGCCGGAAGACATTATCTTCGACCCGAACATCTTCGCCATCGCCACCGGTATCGAAGAGCACAACAACTACGCGGTCGATTTCATCAACGCCTGTGCCTACATCCGCGACAACCTGCCCTACGCGCTGACCTCGGGCGGTGTCTCCAACGTGTCCTTCTCTTTCCGTGGCAACAACCCGGTGCGCGAAGCGATCCATTCGGTGTTCCTGCTGCACGCGATTCGCAACGGCCTGACCATGGGCATCGTCAACGCCGGACAGCTGGAGATCTACGACCAGATCCCCTTGCAACTGCGCGACTGCGTCGAAGACGTGGTGCTCAACCGCAATGCCGATGGCACCGAGGCGCTGCTGGCAATTGCCGACCAGTACAAGGGTGACGGCAGCGTCAAGGAAGCCGAAACCGAAGAGTGGCGCAGCTGGCCGGTCAACCAGCGCCTGGAACACGCGCTGGTCAAGGGCATCACCACGCACATCGTCGAAGACACCGAGGAATCGCGACTGTCGTTCAGCCGGCCGATCGAAGTCATCGAAGGACCGCTGATGTCGGGCATGAACGTAGTCGGCGACCTGTTCGGTTCGGGCAAGATGTTCCTGCCGCAGGTGGTCAAATCGGCCCGCGTCATGAAGCAGGCCGTGGCGCACCTGATTCCCTTCATCGAGGAAGAGAAAGGCGACAAGCCCGAAGCCAAGGGTAAGATCCTGATGGCGACCGTCAAAGGCGACGTGCATGACATCGGCAAGAACATTGTCGGCGTGGTGCTGGGCTGCAACGGCTATGACATCGTCGACCTGGGCGTCATGGTGCCCGCGGAAAAGATCCTGCAAGTGGCGCGCGACGAGAAGTGCGACATTATCGGCCTGTCCGGCCTGATCACCCCGTCGCTGGATGAAATGGTGCATGTTGCCCGGGAAATGCAGCGCCAGGACTTCCACCTGCCGTTGATGATCGGCGGCGCGACCACCTCCAAGGCGCACACGGCGGTCAAGATCGAACCCAGGTACAGCAATGACGCGGTCGTCTACGTGACCGACGCCTCCCGGGCGGTCGGGGTCGCGACTCAGCTGCTGTCGAAGGAGCTGAAGGCAGGCTTCATCGAGAAGACCCGTCAGGAATACGTGGAAGTGCGCGAACGGACCTCTGCCCGCAGCGCCCGCACCGAGCGTTTGAGCTACGCAGCTGCGGTCGCCAAAAAGCCGCAGTTCGATTGGGCCGCCTACACTCCTGTCAAGCCCACCTTCACCGGCACCCGCGTGCTCGAAGACATCGACCTCAACGTGCTGGCGGACTACATCGACTGGACGCCGTTCTTCATTTCCTGGGACCTGGCCGGCAAATACCCGCGCATCCTGAATGACGAAGTGGTGGGCGAAGCCGCGACCGTGCTGTTCGGCGACGCGCAACTGATGCTGCGCAAGCTGATCGACGAAAAACTGATCCGCGCCCGCGCCGTCTTCGGGTTCTGGCCGGCCAGCCAGGTCAACGATGATGACCTGGAAGTCTACGGCGAGAACGGCGAGCCGCTGGCGACCCTGCATCACCTGCGTCAGCAGACCATCAAGCCGGATGGCAAGCCCAATCTGTCCCTGGCCGACTTCGTCGCGCCCAAGGGCAGCGGCGTGACCGACTACCTCGGCGGCTTCATCACCACCGCAGGCATCGGCGCCGAAGAAGTGGCCAAGGCTTACCAGGACAAGGGCGACGACTACAACTCGATCATGGTCAAGGCTCTGGCCGACCGTCTGGCCGAAGCCTGCGCCGAATGGCTGCACGAGCAGGTGCGCAAGGAGTATTGGGGCTACGCCCGGGACGAGCAGTTGTCCAACGAGGCCCTGATCAAGGAAGAATACGCCGGCATCCGCCCTGCCCCCGGCTATCCGGCCTGCCCGGACCACACCGAGAAGGCGACCCTGTTCAACCTGCTCGACCCGCTCCCGGCCGACGCGCCGGTTCACACACCGGGCCGAAGCGGCGTGTTCCTCACCGAGCACTACGCGATGTTCCCGACCGCGGCCGTCAGCGGCTGGTACTTCGCTCACCCGCAGGCGCAGTATTTCGCCGTCGGCAAGGTGGACCGGGATCAGGTCGAGAACTACACCGCGCGCAAGGGCCAGGACATCAGCGTGACCGAGCGCTGGCTAGCGCCGAACCTGGGCTACGACGACTGACCCGCCGCCGCTGCGCCCCGCTGGCTATGCTGAGATTTTCGGCCCGGCCAGCGAGGGCGCATGAACGACTCTGGCGACGATCACCCTGACGGAAAACCGCCCACCTTCTGGCAGATGGTGCACAGCGTGCTGGCCGCGGCGCTGGGCGTGCAGAGCAACAGAAATCGCCAGCGAGACTTTACCCACGGCAAGCCAGTGCACTTTCTGTTGTTGGGGGCGGTGTTCACCGTGCTCTTCGTGGGGATTCTGTTCTCGGTGGTGCAGTTGGTGCTGTATCTGGCAGTGTCTTAAACGTGCTTTACCGTCGCGCTCAGCGGCTCTGCACCACCTCGTAGGAGCCAGCTTGCTGGCGATGGATTGCACAGACGCAACCTTTTTATCGCCTGTTCGACTGTATCGCGGCTGAAGCCGCTCCTACACCAATCCCGTAGGAGCGGCTTCAGCCGCGATAAATAGAACGCACACGATGTCTTGATCGTCTTGTCAATGGTTTCGCGCCAGACGTTGCGGGTATCACTGCCCGCTCACCCAGAACACCGCGCCACCTACCACCAGCACGATCAAAAAGAAAATGGCCCAGGCGTCGACTTTGCTGTCGGGTTTGGTGATCTTGGGGTGCTTGCTCATTGCATCGCCTCTTGTCTGTCTTGTCGGTGATTGCATACGAAAGAGCCCGGCAGCGCCGGGATGTTCTGAGTAAAGACCAGCTTTGTCCATACGACAATCATGGCTATTACCCACCCGTGATGCGCTTATCGTTTTTAGTGATTTGCATATATATAAACATCACTTTTACCGATAACCCCTTGCTGGTATCTTCGCCACCGCTCCCGCGGGGAGTGCGCGACCGTGCGCGCAGATTGTTGAATGGCGCGGGGCGGCCGAGCGGGATGCCCAGCATCCGCCGCTGCCTCAGTTCCATGACGAAGCCTGAGAACAGGACCTATATGTACGTATACGACGAGTACGATCAGCGGATCATCGAGGACCGCGTCAAGCAGTTCCGTGATCAGACACGCCGCTATCTGGCAGGCGAGCTGAGCGAAGAAGAGTTTCGACCGTTGCGCCTGCAAAACGGTCTTTATGTCCAGCGTTTCGCGCCCATGCTGCGTGTCGCGGTGCCTTACGGCCAGCTGACTTCGCGCCAGACGCGCATGCTGGCGAAGATCGCGCGGGACTACGACAAGGGCTACGCCCACATCAGTACCCGCCAGAACGTGCAGTTCAACTGGCCGGCGCTGGAAGACGTGCCGGACATCCTCGCCGAGCTGGCCACGGTGCAGATGCACGCGATCCAGACCAGCGGCAACTGCCTGCGCAACGTCACCACCGATCAGTTCGCCGGCGTCGCGGCGGACGAACTCGTCGACCCGCGCCCCTGGTGCGAGATCGTGCGTCAGTGGACGACCTTCCACCCGGAATTCGCCTACCTGCCGCGCAAATTCAAGATTGCGATCAATGGTTCGACCACCGATCGCGCCGCCATCGAAGTGCATGACATCGGTCTTGAACCGCTGCGCAACGCGGCCGGCGAACTGGGTTTCCGCGTGCTGGTCGGCGGCGGTCTGGGCCGCACACCGGTGGTCGGCTCGTTCATCAACGAATTCCTGCCATGGCAGGACCTGTTGAGCTACCTCGACGCCATCCTGCGGGTCTACAACCGCTACGGCCGTCGTGACAACAAGTACAAGGCGCGGATCAAGATCCTGGTCAAGGCCCTCACGCCGGAAGTCTTCGCCGAGAAGGTCGAGGCCGAAATGGCCCATCTGCGCGGCGGACAGACCACACTGACCGAAGCCGAAGTGCATCGCGTTGCGAAGCATTTCGTCGACCCTGACTACAAGTCGCTTGCCGACCAGACCGCCGAACTCGCCGCGCTGGAAGCCGAGCATCCAGGCTTCGCGCGCTGGCGCCAGCGCAATGTCGTGGCCCACAAGCAGCCGGGCTATGTGGCCGTGACGCTGTCGCTCAAGCCTACCGGCGTTGCGCCGGGTGATGTTACGGACAAACAACTCGACGCCATCGCCGACCTCGCCGATCGCTACAGCTTCGGCCAGCTGCGCACGTCCCACGAACAGAACATCATTCTCGCCGACGTCGAGCAGGCGCAATTGTTCACGCTGTGGAACGAGCTGCGTGAAAACGGTTTCGCCACGCCGAACATCGGCCTGCTGACCGACATCATCTGCTGCCCTGGCGGCGATTTCTGCTCGCTGGCGAACGCCAAGTCGATCCCGATCGCCGAATCCATCCAGCGGCGCTTCGACGACCTGGACTACCTGTTCGACATCGGCGAGCTGGACCTGAATATTTCCGGTTGCATGAACGCATGCGGTCACCACCACGTCGGCCACATCGGCATTCTGGGCGTGGACAAGAAAGGCGAAGAGTTCTATCAGGTGTCGCTCGGCGGCAGCGCCAGCCGTGACGCCAGCCTGGGCAAGATCCTCGGCCCGTCTTTCGCACAGGAAGCCATGCCTGACGTGATCGAGAAGCTGATCGACGTGTACGTTGAAAAACGCACCGAAGACGAGCGTTTCATCGACACCTACCAGCGGATTGGCATCGACCCTTTCAAGGAGCGCGTCTATGCAGCGAATCATTAAGAACAACCAGGTCATCGACGAAACCTGGCACCTGCTGCCCAAGGACACCACCTTCGACAGCTTGTCCAACTGCGACGACCTGATCGTGCCGCTGGCGCTGTGGCGTGAGCATGGCCATGCGCTCAAGGCCCGCGACGGCGGCCTGGGCGTCTGGCTGGACAGTGACGAAGAAGCGGAAGAAATCGGCGATGCCGTGGACCAGTTCCAGGTCATCGCCCTGAACTTTCCGGCGTTCACCGACGGCCGCAGCTTCTCCAATGCGCGCTTGCTGCGCGACCGTTACGGCTTCAAGGGCGAGCTGCGGGCCATCGGCGACGTGCTGCGCGACCAGCTGTTTTATATGCGCCGCTGCGGTTTCGACGCCTTCGCGATCCGTCCCGACAAGGACCCATACGAGGCGCTGGAAGGTCTGAAGGATTTCTCCGTGACCTACCAGGCCGCGACAGACGAGCCGCTGCCACTGTTTCGTCGTCGCTGAGCGAGTCGAGTGATACAAAAAAGCCCGGGCCTTCATTGAAGATCCGGGCTTTTTGTTACAGCTGATTTTCCGGTTGACACTGTCCAGTGGGAGGGAGCTTGCTCGCGACAGCGTCGGGTCAGTCAACAGCGAGGCGTCTGATTCAACGCCGTCGCGAGCAAGCTCCCTCCCACATGGATCAGGCTGCCGCTACCAGAACCGCTGCTGACTCAACCGCCCCCACAACTTCGTCAACACGCCATCCGCCGTGGTCGCCGCGGCCATGCCCATGCGTTCCTGCAGGCTTTTGCGCTGCACGTAATGCAGATGGAACACGTCCGCCTGTTTCGCCCGCTCGGCCAGGTATTCGTCGCTGGTCTTGAGCTCGTCGACCAGCTGATTGTCCAGAGCGGCCATGCCGAGCCAGACCTCGCCCGTCGCTACTTCATCGATGGACAACTGCGGGCGATAACTGGCGACGAAGCGCTTGAACAGGTCGTGGGTAATGTTCAGGTCCTGCTGGAACTTCTCGCGGCCCTTTTCAGTGTTTTCGCCAAATACGGTCAGGGTGCGTTTGTATTCGCCCGCGGTCAGCACTTCGACGTCGATGTCGTGCTTCTTGAGCAGACGATTGACGTTCGGCATTTGCGCCACCACACCGATGGAGCCCAGGATAGCGAACGGCGCGCTGATGATGCGGTTGCCGATACAGGCCATCATGTAGCCGCCACTGGCCGCCACCTTGTCGATGCAGATGGTCAGCGGGATGCCCGCTTCGCGAATCCTCGCCAGCTGCGAAGAGGCCAGGCCATAGCTATGGACCATGCCGCCGCCGCTTTCCAGACGCAGTACCACCTCGTCCTGCGCGGTAGCGAGGGTCAACAACGCGGTGATTTCGTGGCGCATGCTTTCGGTGGCCGACGCCTTGATATCGCCGTTGAAGTCCAGCACGTAGACCCGAGGCTTGCCCTCGGCAACGGACTGCTTGGCGGCCTTTTCCTGTTTCTGCGCCTTGCCCTGCTCCTTGCGCAGCGCCTTGAGCCGCGCCTTGTCCAGCAGCGACTGCTCAAGGCGCTCACGCAGTCCCTTGTAGAAATCGTTCAGCCGGGTGACCTGCAACTGCCCGCCCGTACGGCGCCGTCCCTTGCCACGCAGCGATGCGACAGTCACCAGCACGACCACGATGGCGACGACCAGCGTGACGGTCTTGGCCAGAAAAATGGCATAGTCGGCAATGAAATCCACGGATACTCCTCACTTGCATTTCGCTCTTCCAATCGAGAGCCGCGTTGCCGCAAGCATACCGACGCGTCATGCGCCGCACCAGTCGCGTACCGGGGCGCAGCTTAAACGGTGATTTCAAACGCCCGTATGTTTTTCCGTTGACAGGCTACCCGCATCGGTCCTAACCTCGCCCAATCTTCAACCCGCCGGATGACTCGGACGTGGGCAGCATCTACCTGATACGACATGGCCAGGCCTCTTTCGGTGCCGACGATTACGACGTCCTGTCGCCCATCGGCATCCGCCAGGCACAGGTGCTCGGCGCACACCTCGCGGAGCTGGGGCTTCAATTCGACCGCTGCCTGTCCGGCGATCTGCGCCGTCAGAAGGATACCGCCCGTCATACCCTTGCCGTGCTCGGCGAGGCGGGATTCGCGGCGCCCGCGCTGGAAATCGACAGCGCCTTCGATGAGTTCGATGCCGAGGGAATCCTCCGGGCATTGCTGCCCGAGATGCTGGATGAGGAACCTCAAGCGTTGCACATCGTGCAGAACGCCGCGGGCAACCCTGTCGAGTTCCAGCGCCTGTTTTCCCTGGTCATCGCCCGTTGGCTGGCCGGAGAGCATGACAGCCTGGGGCTGCAAAGCTGGACCGCTTTCGTGGCCAGGGTTCAGGCGGGACTGCGCGGTATCCTGGAGGCGGCGGGCGAGCATGAACGCATCGCGGTTTTCACTTCCGGCGGCACCATTACCGCCCTGCTCCACTCTATAACCGGTATGCCTGCCCAGCAGGCGTTCGAGCTCAGCTGGCATATCGTCAACGCCTCGTTGCACCAGCTCAGATTCCGTTACAACGAAGTGTCCCTGGCGTCGTTCAACAACTACACCCATTTGCAGCTGCACAAGGCGCCAGAGCTTATCACCTGGCGTTGAAGACGAGCACCGCATCCCACGAATGCACCACCCATCACATAAGGATCGAGACATGAGTTCAGCACGCGAATATGTCGAAACCATGCAGAGCAAGTTCAACCCGGCTGCCGCCGCGGGGCTGGATCTGGTTTTCGGATTCCATATCACCGATATCGACAGGCACTATGCGCTTATCGTTAAGGACAGCACCTGCGAGTTCCAGGACGGCGAAAATCCTGATGCCAATGTGACCCTCGTCATGGATAGCGTAACCTTCAAGGGTATCGTCACCGGCGAGACCGACGGCATGCAGGCTTTCATGCAAGGCAAGCTGCGCGCCGAAGGCGACATGATGCTGGCGATGAAACTGAGCGAACTGTTCCCGCAGTAATTGCGCCGCAGCGTTGCACAACAAAACCGGAACCCTGGGCTCCGGTTTTTTTTGGCCCGCGGTTCTTGTCCGAGCCGGGCTGCCCGGCGCTATGCTGGACTAAACCGCTCGATTGCCGCCGGGCATCAGTGGCGATGATCGCGCGGCAACAGCTTGACCTATAACACAGGGCCACGGTTGTTCCCGGATCGCCGGATGATTAGATTGCCCTGAAAGGACGCGAACGACGACCGACACTAACAAGCTGGAAGGACCGGCATGACCTCCATCGACCAAGCCACCGACATTCGCACCGGGGAGGAGCTGGACGCACAGCTCATCGACACCTGGCTCAAGGCCCATATGCCCGCTCTGAACGGCACGCCGGTCATTCGCCAGTTCCCGGGCGGCGCTTCCAACCTGACCTATCTGATCCGCTACCCGGAGCGCGAGCTGGTCCTGCGACGCCCGCCGTTCGGCCACAAGGCCCGGTCGGCCCACGACATGGGGCGCGAGTTTCGCATCCTCAACGGCTTGCGGGACGCCTTCCCCTACTGCCCCCGGGCACTCGCGCTGTGCGATGACGAGGCGGTGATCGGCTGCCCTTTCTACGTCATGGAGCGGCTTGAAGGCATCATTCTGCGCGAAGACCTGCCTCCCTCCCTGGGCCTGAACAGCGCTGACACCGAAGCGCTGTGCAAGAGCTTCATCGACAGGCTCGTGGAACTGCATCGGGTCGATTATCAGGCGTGCGGGCTGGGCGACCTCGGTCGGCCGGACGGTTACGTGCGGCGCCAGGTCACCGGCTGGAGCGAGCGCTATGCGAAGGCGCTGACGCCGGATGCGCCGCGCTGGGAACACGTCATGACCTGGCTGGCCGAGCGCATGCCCGCTGACCATCCCAAACCATGCATCGTGCACAACGACTATCGCTTCGATAATGTCGTGCTCGACCCTGAAAACCCGCTGCGCATCGTCGGGGTGCTCGACTGGGAGATGGCGACGCTCGGCGACCCGCTGATGGACCTGGGCAATACCCTGGCCTACTGGATCCAGGCCGACGATCCGGCGCCGGTCAGACTCATGCGCCGCCAGCCCAGCCATGTGCCCGGCATGCTGACCCGTCGGCAATTCGTCGACTACTACGCGCAGCAGGCCGGTCTGCGGATCGACAATATCGACTTCTACTACGCCTTCGGCCTGTTTCGTCTGGCCGGGATCGTCCAGCAGATCTACTACCGCTTCTACCACGGCCAGACCCAGGACAAGCGCTTCGCACCCTTCGTGCAGATGAACGCCTTGCTCGAACGCATGACGCTGCAGGTCATCGAACGCTCGGATGTCTGATCCGCTTCCCGCACTTCACAAGGAGTTTTGCATGTCCCCGACCGACCTTTTCGACTTGAATGGCAAGATCGCGCTGGTATCCGGCGCCAGCCGCGGCATTGGCGAGGCCATCGCCCGTCTTCTGGCGCGCCAGGGAGCCCATGTGCTGGTTTCCAGCCGCAAGGCCGAAAGCTGTCAACACGTGGCGGACGCGATCATTGCAGACGGAGGCCAGGCCACGGCGCTGGCCTGTCACATTGGCGAGCTGGAGCAGATCGACGCGCTGTTCGGGCAGATCCGCGAGCGGTTCGGACGACTGGATATCCTGGTCAACAACGCTGCCACCAACCCGCAGTTCTGCAACGTGCTCGACACCGATCCGGGCGCTTTCCAGAAGACGGTGGACGTGAACATCCGCGGCTATTTCTTCATGTCGGTGGCCGCTGGCAAGCTGATGCGCGAAAACGGGGGCGGCAGCATTATCAACGTGGCCTCGATCAATGCGATATCGCCTGGGGCCTTTCAGGGAATCTATTCCATGACCAAGGCCGCGGTGGTCAACATGACCAAGGTGTTCGCCAAGGAATGCGCCGGTTTCGGCATTCGCTGCAACGCGTTGCTACCAGGTCTCACGGACACGAAGTTCGCTTCGGCGCTGGTCAAGAATGAGGCCATTCTCAATGTCGCGCTGGCGCAGATTCCGCTCAAGCGCGTCGCCGAACCACGGGAAATGGCCGGCGCGGTGCTCTACCTCGCCAGCGATGCGTCGAGCTACACCACCGGCGTCGCGCTCAACGTGGACGGCGGTTTTCTGTCCTGAGACCTGCCCGGCAATTGGACCTTGGTCGCGCCGGCAGCGGCGCCCGGCAACTTCCTGCGAATGTGGCATGCGGGTAGAATGCCCGGCTTTCGGGCAGCCTTTCTGCCCCCCTGCCGATAAGCCCTGCCCGCCATGCCATTCGAACTGAGTGTCGATCTGACCACCCTTGCCGTCCTCGCCCTCGTCGCTTTCGTCGCCGGATTCATCGATGCCGTCGCCGGGGGTGGCGGCCTGCTGACCACCCCCGCCCTGATGACCGCCGGCCTGCCGCCGCACCTGGTGTTGGGGACCAACAAACTCAGTTCGACCTTCGGCTCGGCCACCGCCAGTTTCACTTATTACCGGCGCAAACTTTTCGACCCGCGCCAGTGGGTGCACGCGCTGGTGGGCACGGCAATCGGCGCGATCATCGGCGCGGTGGTGGCGCACTACCTGCCAGCGGAATGGCTGAACCAGATGCTGCCGCTGATCGTCTTCGCCTGCGGGCTGTATCTGCTGTTCGGTGGCACGCCCAAGGCGCCGGTGGACAGCAGCGCACCGATCAAGAAAAAGCGCCAGGTGCCGCAGAGCCTGGCCTTGGGGTTCTATGACGGAGTTGCTGGCCCTGGAACCGGCGCGTTCTGGACGGTCAGCACCTTGATGATGTACCCGCTGGATCTGGTCAAGGCCAGCGGCGTGGCCCGCAGCATGAACTTCGTCAGCAACGCGGTGGCGCTGTCGGTGTTCATCTTTTCCGGGCAAGTCGACTTCGTCATCGGCCTGAGCATGGGTTTGGCCGTCATGCTCGGCGCCTACTTCGGCGCCGGCACCGCGATCAAGGGCGGAGCCAAATTCATCCGCCCGGTGTTCATCACCGTAGTCCTGGGACTAACCGTGCGGCTGGCCTGGCAGCACTGGTTCGGGGGCGCCTGATCGCTCGGCGAGGTAGTGCTCGATGAGATAGCGAGCGATGGAGCGACTGGCAGGCAGCGGCGGCAGGTCGTCGATGCGGAACCAGCGCGCATCCTCGATCTCGTCGGCCTGGGGCACGATCTCGCCGCTTTCGTATTCGGCGTGAAACCCGAGCATCATCGAATGCGGGAACGGCCAGCACTGGCTGCCCATGTACTTGATGTTATGCACCCGCACCTGCACTTCCTCCATCACCTCCCGCCGCACACAGTCCTCGATCGACTCGCCAGGTTCGGCAAAGCCTGCCAACGTGCTGTAGACCCCCGGCACGAAGCGTGGCGAGCGCGCCAGCAGCACCTCCTCGCCCCGAGTGATCAGCACGATCATGCTGGGTGAGATGCGCGGATAGAAACGCAGGTTGTCATGCTCGCAGTACATGGCGCGCTCACCAGGAATTTGCACGGTGGGCTGCCCGCAGGCGCCGCAGAACCGGTGTTCCCTGGCCCATGTGGCGATCTGCGCCGCATAGCCGAGCATCTGGAATACCACGAACTCGCCTTCGAGCATGAACTGGCGCAGCCCCTGCCAGCCGCAGCCGTCGGCCGTGACCGGCTGTTCGAGCACCAGCATGAACACCGCCTCGCCATCAAAGTGGCCGATGCCGTGTTCGCTCTGCACCGGCAATTCCAGCCCCTTGAGCCAGGCACGGGAAAACAGTACGCCACTGGGGTCCAGCAAAAAGCCCTGAGGGCTGCAGACCACGGCCATTCCGCCCTCGGCCTGGGGGTCGAGCACGGCGGTAGTCCAGCGCTGCGGGGGTGTCATGAAAAACTCCTTTACGATGGGTGCATGGCCGATCAGTCGTCGAACACCGGCTTCTGCTTGCTCAGATGCGCAGCCATGGCCACGCGAAGATCGGCGGATTGCAGCATGGCGGCGTTCCAGATGGCAACCTGCTCCAGACCATCGTCGACCCTGTGATCGCGCATGTAGCCGATCATCTGCTTGGTGCCTTCGATGGCGATCGGCGATTTGGCGGCGATTTGCGACGCGATCTCGAACACGCCGGCGAGCAACTGTTGCTGATCAGCAAACACCCTGTTCACCAGCCCGATGCGCTGCGCCTCCTCGCTTCCCAGCATCCGGCCGGTGTAGGCCAGTTCCCGGAGCACGCCGTCGCCGATGATACGCGGCAACCGTTGCAGCGTGCCGACATCGGCCGCCATGCCCATGTCGATCTCCTTGATGCTGAACTGTGCGTCCTGGGCGGCGTAGCGCATGTCGCAGGCAGAGATCAGGTCGACGGCGCCACCCAGGCAATAACCGTGGACCGCCGCCAGCACCGGCTTGCGGCAGCGGTCGATCGCCGTGAAAGCCGCTTGCATTTGAAGTATCCTGCGCCGCAGCGATCGAGCGTTGCGGCCCGCGTCGGTGCCAAGTTCGGCGGCCACCGAAGCCAGCAACGCGAGATCGATGCCCGAGGAAAAATGCCGGCCTTCCCCGCTCAACACCACGACCCGCACTTCGTCATGGCTTTCTATCCACTCGAACAGCTCGACCATTTCGGTCCAGAATTCGGCGCCCATCGCGTTGAGCTTGTCCGGGCGGTTCAGACGTACCTGAGCAATGGAGCCGGTCAGCTCCAGGGCCAGGGATTGATAGTCGGGCATGGCGTGCTCCTTTTGGTGATTGAAGGTCGAACTGCGCTGGACTATAACAAGCGCCCGGACCTCGCCGTACCGGACGATCAGGACAATCGCAGGACGCTCTGGCAGAGCGTTCCCGGCTTGCCGGGCAGGCCGACAAACGCTGAAAAAGTCTGAACTGCAACCGCCGGCGGAGGTCCAGTGTCTTGGGCCGCGAAAACCTCCAGAGCCATACGAGGGTGTTACTTGGAAACGTCAAAAGCTGCAACCGGAATCACGGGCCTGGATGACATCCTTGCGGGCGGACTGGCTCGGGGGCATGTATTTTTGCTCGAGGGCCAGCCCGGCACCGGCAAGACCACGGCCGCCCTGCACTTTCTGCAGGCCGGCGCGCAGGCGGGCGAGAAGACGCTGTACATCACGCTCTCGGAAACCGAGGCGGAACTGCGATCCGGCGCGCGCTCCCATGGCTGGGAGCTGGACGACCACATCCAGATCTACGAGCTGACACCGCCGGACAACCTGCTCGATCCCGAGCAGAACCAGACGCTGCTGTATTCTTCGGATCTGGAACTGGGCGAAGCGACCCGACAGATCTTCGAAGTCGTTGAACAGGTCAGGCCGGTACGCGTGGTCATCGACAGCCTTTCTGAAATCCGCCTGCTCGCCCAGAGTTCCCTGCGGTACCGGCGCCAGATTCTGGCGATCAAGCATTACTTCGCCCGCTATGACGCCACGGTCGTGCTGCTCGACGACCTGACCACCGAAGCCCACGACAAGACTGTGCACAGCGTTGCCCACGGGGTCATTCGCCTTGAGGAACTAACCCCCAACTACGGTGCCGAGCGGCGACGTCTGAAAGTCATTAAATACCGCGGCCAGAAATACCGTGGCGGTTTCCACGACTTCATCATTACTCACGGCGGGCTCAATGTGTTCCCGCGTCTGGTGGCCGCCGAGCATCGGCAGCGCTATATCCCAATCCAGAGCAGCAGTGGCATCCAAGAGCTTGATGCGTTACTGGGAGGCGGCGTGGACAGTGGTTCAAGCACCCTGATTCTAGGCCCCGCCGGCACCGGCAAGTCCTTGATGGCTCTGGTGTTCGCAATGCAGGCGGTGGCCCGCGGCGAGCGGGCGGCACTGTTCATTTTCGACGAGGAGCGTGGGCTGCTCATCGAACGCATGCGCAAGATGGGCATGGACCTGGCGGCGATGGAGGAAACCGGCAATCTGCTGATCGAACAGGTGGACGCCGCCGAATTGTCACCCGGCGAATTCGCGCACCGCGTGCGCCGCGCCGTGGACGAGCGGCAGATCAAGACCGTGGTGATCGACAGCATCAACGGCTATCAGGCGGCGATGCCGGAAGAGAATGCCTTGATCCTGCACGTGCATGAGCTGTTGCTGTATCTCAATCGCCAGGGTGCGTCGACTTTCCTGACCGTCGCTCAGCACGGGCTGCTCGACCATGCGCAGTCCCCGGTGGACATCACCTACCTGGCGGACACCGTCGTCCTGCTGCGTTATTTTGAAGCGCTCGGACAGGTGCGCCGGGCGATCTCGGTCATCAAGAAACGTACTGGCTCTCACGAATCGACCATCCGCGAGTACCGCATCGGCGCTCAGGGCCTGCGCATCGGCGAGCCGCTGGAGGCTTTCCAGGGCGTGCTGCGTGGCGTCCCCAGTTATCAGGGTGAGGGCAAGCCCCTGCTGGTGGATGAGCCGTCGTGAACACGCGTGGATTGTTGGCGGAAAGAGCAGTCATCCTGACCCCGATCGGTCGGGACAGTCAGATTGCGGTGCGCATCCTGGCCGAGGCCGGCTACCCGGCGTTCGTGGTCACCGATTTGCTCGAACTGGTCAAGGAGCTCGACGCAGGCGCGGGGCTGGCGCTCATTGCCGTCGAGGCGCTGCTGCAGAGCGACGTCAAGCCGCTGCTCGGCTATCTCGCCGGACAGCCGGCTTGGTCGGACATGCCGATCGTATTGCTCACCCACCACGGCGGACAGGCTGCGAACCCGGCCGCGCATCTGGGCGATTTGCTGGGCAACGTGACCTTTCTCGAACGCCCCTTCCACCCGGTGACTCTGGTCAGTCTGGTCGCGACCGCCGTACGCGGCCGTCGCCGCCAGTACGACGCGCGGACGCGCATGGAGGATCTGGTCGAAGGCGAGCGTCGGCTACAGAACGCGCTCAAGGCCGGGCGGCTGGGTTCCTGGCAGCTGGAAGCCGATTCCCTGAAGCTGTCCTGCTCGGCCATCACCAAGTCGCACTACGGGCGCGAAGAGCAAGACTCGTTCAGCTATCACGAGTGGCTGGAAACCGTTTACCCCGAGGACCAGCCGCGCATGCTTTCGGCACTGCAGCGCAGCCTGGACACGGGGATCGACTTCGTCATCGAATACCGCACGGTATGGCCGGACGGCACGCTCAACTGGGTCGACGTACGCGCCCGGGCGATTCTCGGCAAGTACGCCCGGGTGACCGCGCTCTCGGGGGTGACGTCGGACATCACCGAGCGCAAACAGGCCGAAGAACAGCTGCGCAAGCTCAATGAAACCCTGGAACAGCAAGTCGAGGAACGCACGTCGCAGCTTCAGCACAAGGATGAAGTGCTGCGCCAGTCGCAGAAAATGGAAGCGGTTGGTCAGTTGACCGGAGGCATCGCCCACGACTTCAACAACATGCTGACCGGCATCATTGGCAGTCTGGAACTGATCCGTCGCCGCCTCGCCCGCGGACGTACAAACGATCTCGATAATCTGATCGATCTGGGCGTGACGTCCGCCAACCGCGCGGCCTCCCTGACCCACCGGCTGCTGGCGTTCTCGCGGCGCCAGTCGCTGGACTCCAAACCCATGGAGATGAACCACCTGATCACCGCCATGGGCGAACTGATCAGGCGCAGCATCAACGAAAATATCAAGCTGGAAATGCATCTGGCGGAAAACCTCTGGACCGCAGTGGCCGACGCCAACCAGCTGGAGAACGCCCTTCTCAACCTGGTGCTCAACGCCCGGGATGCGATGCCGGGCGGCGGCCTGTTGTTGATCGAGACCTCCAACCAGCGACTGGACCGAAACTATACCGACGCCCATGAAAACCTGCAGCCGGGCGATTATGTAGTGCTCAGTGTCAGCGACACCGGCAGCGGCATGCCCGAAAGCGTGATCAACCGGGCATTCGACCCGTTCTTTACCACCAAGCCCATCGGCCAGGGCACGGGACTGGGTCTGTCGATGATCTACGGTTTCTGCAAACAGTCGCACGGTCACGTGGCCATCCACAGCGAACTGGGCCGCGGAACCACAGTGCAGCTGTATTTGCCGCGCCATCAGGGCGAGGTGACCGAGGAAGAAGAGCTTTACCAGAGCAACGCCTTGCAGGCCAACGAAGGCGAGACAGTGCTGATCGTCGAGGACGATCCGGCTGTGCGCGCCCTGGTCAGCGAGGTGCTGAGCGAGCTCGGTTACCTGTATGTCGAGGCCGAGGACGCCCCCAGCGCAGTACCGGTGCTGGAGTCCGGTCAGCGAATCGACCTGCTGATCAGCGACGTTGGGCTGCCGGGCATGAACGGTCGGCAACTGGCGGAAATCGCCCGTCAGCTGAGACCGGACCTCAAGGTACTGTTCATCACCGGCTACGCCGAGCATGCGACCGTGCGCGCGGGCTTTCTGGACACCGGCATGCAGATGATCACCAAGCCTTTCGCCTTCGACCACCTGACGTCCAAGGTGCGGGAGATGATCGAAGAACTCTGAACCGGCCGACATTCGCCGGCCGGTTCAGAGCAGGTCAGGCCAACAGCACCTGGATCTGGGAGTGAAGTGTTTCCATGGTGAAGGGCTTGGCAAGGATCGGCGCCTTGGCCGCGATAGGGCTGCCCGAGTCGACGATTTCCGCCGGATAGCCGCTGATGAAAATCACTTTGAGCTCGGGGCGAAGCTTGACCGCCGGTTCAGCGATCATGACCCCCGAGATACCGCCCGGCAGACGATAGTCAGTGATCATCAGGTCCAGATGGGGCTTGGTCGCCAGGATCTCGAAAGCCTGCTCGCCGTTTTCGGCCTGCAGCACGCGATACCCCTCGCCCGACAGATAGTCGGACAGCAACATCAATATCAGGGGTTCGTCTTCCACGATCAGGACGACATTTTCTGCATCAGCACTCATTGAACTGCCTTTGATCTTAAATAGCTGCCATTACGACCACAGCCGTCATGGGAGGTTGCGCCTGTTTTCGATAATTCGAGAAATCTCGTCGAATTGTCTTACAAAGGCAGAACGACCCGAAAGGTCGAACCCAGACCTGGCGTGCTTTCCACCTCGATCTTCCCGCCGTGGGCAAGCACGATCTGCTCGGATATGAACAGTCCCAGGCCCAGGCCGGCCACCGCGTGACTGGCGGAAACCCGCTCGAACTGCTGGAAAATACGCTTCTGGTTCTCCGGCGTGATGCCGATGCCCTGGTCCTTGACCTCGACGCAGGCTCGGTCGCCGTCCTGGTAGACGCGCACGTTAATGGGTTTGTGCGCGCCATAGCGCAGCGCGTTGGTCAGCAAGTTGGAAACCACCTGCTCGATACGGAATTCGTCCCAGACACCTGTCACCGGCTGGTCGGCCTGCAGGTTGACTGTGCACTCGGCAGCGGCGATCTGCGCGGCGTAATTCTCCATCAACTGGCGCACCAGCTCGCTCAGGTCGAACGGACTGGTGCGGATCGACAACTTGCCGGTGCGGATCCGCGACACATCGAGCATGTCTTCGATCAGCCGGATCAGGCTCTGGATCTGTCGCTCGTCACGTTCGACCATGGCGTGCAGCTTGTCCATGGTGAAGGCGGCGGCGTTGTTCTTCGCCAGGTGCAGCTTGCGCAACTGGGTTTCCAGGATCAGGCCATTAAGCGGGGTGCGCACTTCATGGGAAACGATGGACATGAAGTCATCGCGCATGCGCACGGCGTGTTCGAGATCGGCCTGGGTCGCCTGCAACTGGGTCAGCAGGGCTTCCTGCTCACGACGACTCTGCTCCAGCGCCTCGACCTGCAGCTTGACCGCCTTGCGCTGGCGGTAGAGGTCGACGAACACGTTGACCTTGCTCTTGACCGCATGGATGTCCAGCGGCTTGTGCAGGAAATCCACCGCGCCGCTCTCATAGCCCTTGAAGGCGTAATTGAGCTCGCGGCCGGCGGCGCTGACGAACACGATGGGAATGTTCTTGGTCTTCTCGGTACTGCGCATCAGCTCGGCCAGCTGAAAACCGTCCATGCCCGGCATCTGCACATCGAGGATAGCGAGGGCGAATTCGTGTTGCAGCAACAGGGACAAGGCCTCGTCGCCCGACGACGCCCGGAAGACCAGGCGGTCTTCGCGCTTGATCAAGGCTTCGAGAGCCAGCAGGTTTTCCGGCAAATCGTCGACGATCAGCAATTTCGCCTGGATGTCATTTAGCATGCGATTCGTTCCAGCTCGACCAGCAAGTGGCCAATTTCGTTCAAGGGCAACAGGTAGTCCGGTGAGTGCAGCGCCAGCGCGGCCTCGGGCATCGTACGTGCCTGAGCCTGCGCCGGGTCCTGCACTGCGGTCATTCCGCCAAGGGATGCGATATGCGCCAGTCCCTGCGCTCCATCGTTGTTTGCCCCGGTCAGCAGTATGCCTGCCAGAGCCTTGCCGTATGCGTCGGCGGCGGACTCGAACAGAATGTCGATGCTGGGACGTGAGTAGAACACCCGGTCTTCCTGACTCAGGGAAAAGCTGCGATCGGCTTCGACCGACAGATGATAGCCGGCGCTGGCGAAATAGAGCGTGCCGGGCTTGACCGGTTCCTTGTCGTCCGCTTCCTTGACCGGCATCCGCACGCGGCTGCCGAACACGTGAACCAACTGGCTGCGGTGATCGTCCGGCAGATGCAGCACGGTGATGATCGGCAGGCTGAAGCCGGTGCGGATGCCACTGAAAATCCGCAGCAGCGCCTCGACACCGCCCGCCGAGGCGCCGACAACGAGCGCTTCGACCCGCGGCAGCGACGGCCCGTCGATTGCGCTGGAAAAGGAAGTCTTCATGACTTGCGGTAGATCCGCTCGGGTTTGATCAACGGCTCGAATGCACCGCTGTAGGCGGAGAATTCAAGGGTTTCCTTGCTGCCGAGCGCCAGGAAGCCGCGGTGACACAGCGAGTCATGAAACAACCCGAACGCCCGATCCTGCAGTTTCTTGTTGAAATAGATCAGCACGTTGCGGCAGGAGATCAGCTGGGTTTCGGAAAACACGCTGTCGGTCGCCAGACTATGGTCGGCGAAGGTGACGTTTTCACGAAGGGTCTTGTCGAAGATCGCGTACTCGTAGGCCGAGGTGTAGTAGTCGGAAAAATCTCGTTGCCCGCCGGCCTGGATGTAGTTCTGGTTGTAGGCGCGGACGTTTTCCATCGAAAAGATCCCCTGCTTGGCCTTTTCCAGCGAAGTGGGGTTGATGTCGGTGGCATAAATGATGGTGCGTTCCAGCAGACCTTCCTCGCGCAGCAGGATCGCCATCGAGTAGACCTCTTCCCCGGTACTGCAACCGGCGATCCACACCTTCAGCGAAGGATAAGTGCGCAGCAGCGGCACGACTTCCTGGCGCAGCGCCAGAAAGTGCGGCGGGTCGCGGAACATCTCGCTGACCGGGATGGTGAGCAGCTGCAGCAACTGCATGAACATCGCCGGGTCATGCAGCACCCGTTCCTGCAGCGCGGAGATCGTGCTGCATTCGAACTGACGCAACGCATGGGCAACGCGTCGTTTGATCGACGCGCCGGAGTAGTCGCGAAAGTCGTAGCTGTATTTGAGGTAGATCGCCTCGATCAACAGCCTCAGTTCGATGTCAGCGTTTCGATCGAGAAGCATGGGTGAACCTGAAGAAACTCATGGGGATGCTCGCTTTGGCCGTTGCGCTTCAAATACGTTCCATTTTAGGCAGCCAGACCCGGATCAGCGAAAACAGCCGGTCCAGATCGATGGGCTTGGCCAGGTAATCGTTGGAACCGGCCTGCAGGCAGCGTTCCTGGTCGTCCTTCATGGCCTTGGCGGTCACCGCGATGATCGGCAGCTTGCGCCAGCGCGGATCCTTTCGGATCTCGGCGGTCGCTTCGTAGCCATCCATTTCCGGCATCATCACGTCCATCAACACCAGGTCGATATCAGGAATCTCGTTGAGCCTGGCGATGGCTTCCAGGCCATTGCGCGCGATCTCCACGACCGCGCCCTTGTGTTCCAGAGCGCTGGTCAGAGCGAAGATGTTGCGCACATCGTCATCCACCACCAGTATCTTGCGGGCCTCGAACACCTTGTCGCGGCTGCGGGCGGTCTTGAGCATCTTCTGCCGCTCGTTGGAAAGCTGCGATTCCACCTTGTGCAGGAACAGCGTCACTTCGTCGAGCAGGCGCTCCGGCGAACGCGCGCCCTTGATGATGATCGAGCGCGAATATTTCATCAGCTCGGTTTCTTCGTCGCGGGTCATGTTGCGGCCGGTGTAGACGATGACCGGCGGGAAGGCGCAGATGTCCTCGGTGGACATGCGCTTGAGCAGCTCGTCGCCGTGCATGTCGGGCAGCTTGAGGTCGATGATCATGCAGTCGTAGACGTTATCGCGCAGCAGATCCAGACTTTCCTGGGCCAGCCCGACGGCGGTGATTTCGATATCGTCGTCGCCGATCAGCCGCGCGATACTGTCGCGCTGCAAGGCGTCATCCTCGACCACCAGCACGCGCTTGACCTTCTGGGTCAGCTTGGCTTCCAGCTTCGCGAAGACGTCCTTGAGCTCTTCCCGGGTGGTGGGCTTCACGGCATAACCGATGGCGCCCATGTGCATCGCGGCCTCTTGACGGTCCTCGACGGAGATCACATGCACCGGTATGTGGCGAGTGACCGCCAGTTCCTTGAGCCGCTGCAACACGGTCAGGCCCGAGTGGTCCGGCAGGCGCATGTCGAGCAGGATCGCGTCCGGTTCGAACTGTGCCGCAAGGTTGAAGCCATCGTCGGCGGCGTGGGCGACCAGGCACTGGTAGTCGAGTTCGTGAGCCAGATCAAACAGGATCCGGGCGAACGCCACGTCGTCCTCGATGACCAGAATGCGCCGCTTGCCCTCTGCCGACAGATCGCGGTCATCGGCGAACGCCGGCGCTTGGGCGCCGACCGACACGGCAACGGGTGCCGGCTGGGGCGCGACGGGCGCTACAGGGGGGGCAATCGCAACGGGCGCCGGCGAGACTTGCGCGATCAGCGGCTGGACTGCATCGTCCCCCGGACTCTGCTCGGTCTGCCCGCTGTAGCGTTCCGGCAGCACCAAGGTGAAGATACTGCCCTGCCCCGGCGCGCTGGTGACGCTGATAGAACCACCCAACAAGGCGGCCAGGTCGCGGGAAATCGACAGGCCCAACCCCGTGCCGCCGTAGCGCCGGTTGGTGGTGCCGTCGGCCTGACGGAACGCCTCGAAAATGCTCTGTTGATGCTCTTCGGCGATACCGATCCCCGAATCACGCACGGTAAAGGCAATGCCTTCGCCGGGCTGACGCGAGACGGTCATGCTGACCGAGCCGGTCTCGGTGAACTTGATCGCGTTGGACAACAGGTTCTTGAGAATCTGCTCCAGACGTTGCCGGTCGGTGTGCAGCATGGTCGGCGCGCCGGCTTGCAGTTCGACGCTGAATTCCAGGTTCTTGTCCATCGCCAGCGGCTGGAACATGCCGCGCAGGCCTTCCACCAGACGAGGCACGCTGCTGGTTTCCGGTCGCACTTCGAGCTTGCCCGCCTCGACCTTGGAAATGTCCAGAATGTCGTTGATCAGGTTCAGCAGGTCATTGCCCGCCGAGTAGATCGACTCGGCGAACTTGACCTGTTCCTCGGTGAGGTTCTCGTGCGGGTTCTCGGCCAGCAACTTGGCGAGGATCAGCGAACTGTTGAGCGGCGTGCGCAGCTCGTGGGACATATTGGCGAGGAATTCGGACTTGTAGCGACTGGAGCGCTGCAGCTCTTCGGCCCGCGCCTGCAATTCGACCTGCGCGATACTGAGTTCTTCATTGTTGCGGTCCAGCGCATCGCGCTGGTCGGCCAAGGCCTGGCTCTGTTCGGCAAGCTGTTCGTTGGTCTGTTCGAGTTCGGCCTGCTGGGTTTCCAGATTGACCTGGGATTCCTTGAGGATCCGCGACTGCTCTTCGAGTTCTTCGTTGGCCGTGCGCAGTTCTTCCTGCTGAACCTGAAGTTCTTCGTTGAGCTGCTGGGTTTCGGTCAGCACTTCCTGAAGGCGCTGGCGATAGCGCGCCGCTTCGATGGAGGTGCCGATGTTGTCGGAGATCAGCTCGAGGAATTCCTGATCGCGCTCGGTCAGCGGTCGCAGGAAGCCCAGTTCGATCACGCCGTTGACCTGGTCGTCGTTGCTGGTCGGCGCAATGATCACGCTGCGCGGCGCACCGTCGCCCAGACCCGAGGCAACCTTGAAGTAGTCGCCTGGTACTTCCTCCAGTGTGATGATGCGATCCTGCTGCGCGGCCTGGCCGACGATGCCTTCGTCGCTGTAAAGAGTCTGCTCGCGCTGCTCCTGTTCGCGGGAGAAACCGTAGGACGCGACGCGAACCAGGCTGCCGTGCTCCTGGCGCACATAAAGCGCTGCCACCGCGGCGCCCAGGTAGCGCGCCATAAACTGCAGCGTATTGCGACCCAGCATGTTGAGGGTCAACTGACCGAGCACCTGCTCGGCCAGTTCGGTCTGGCCGTTGCGCAGCCACGCGGCCTTTTGCAGGCGTTCGGCGTTGAGTTCCTGTTGCTTGATGTTTTCGCTGTAAGTTTCTGACAGGTTAAGCAAGTCCCTGCGCCCGATATAGGCCAGGATGCCGCTTACCACCAGCACGAAGATCAGGTACAGGGTCACGGACGTGATGGTGGTACGGGTGACTTCAGAATTGCGCGCCTGGCGCAACTGCTGTTCCATCGCGACCGCCTGGTCGTATTCCATGCGGATTTCGTCGGTGATGCGCTTGCCGCGGCCGGTCTGCACCGGACTCAGGTAATTGCCGTTGCTGCGCCGCAGATCGATCATCTCCTGAGCGAACTTGTTCCATTCGGTCTGCAGGGTCAGCAGACGACGGAAGCGATCGAGCTGGGTCGGATTGTCGGTCACCAGCTCCTTGATGCCCGCCAGCTCCGCCATCAGCACCGGCTTGGCAATTTCATAAGGATCGAGAAATTGCTGGTCGCCGGTGAGCAGGTAACCGCGCATGCCGGTTTCCATGTCGATCGACAGCTTCATCGCCCGGTTGGTGTTGTTGATCACCCGATCGGTATGCTCGACCCACTGGATCACGGACAGCAGATAGGTGATCAGGAGAATGAAAAAGACCGCACTGAGTACGCCGACACCCAATGGTAAACCGACGTTGCGCCCCAGCAGTTTGCGGAAGCGTTGTTCATCGACTACAGACGTCCGATTCATGAAAATTCCTTGGCGGGATAATTCAAACCGGGGAGTTTGCCGTAAATCGCTGAAAAAGACTCATTTTTCCTACAGGAGATGTTGAAATTTCACACGTAAATAAGCGATAAGCTGCGCCCAATTCCTGTCAGGTGCCAAAAATGACCGGTCGCTTCGAATGTCGTCGCATCCTGTGACCTGATGTACGGAACTTCCAGCGTCGTTTCATTTACTGATGGAGGACCTGCGCGGAATCTATTGGCGAGTCTGCCCATGCAGGCCGTCCGGCGGCTTCGGCGTGTCGCCGAGCAACAGCCTCCTGGCCCCATCGCGCCATTTTTCTTTTCAAAGGAGTCAACCAATGCCTGACGCAGCCAGCACGATTCTGGTGGTTGAAGATGACAATATCGTACGCATGCTCATCGTCGACGTGCTCGAAGAGCTTGAATACACCGTACTCGAAGCCGCGGATGCGGCCGAAGCGCTGAACGCGATCGAGAATGGCGCCCAGGTCGATCTGATGATGACCGATCAGGGGCTGCCAGACATGAAAGGCACCGAGCTGGCGACCCGCGTCCGGGCGCTGCGCCCGCAGTTGCCGATCCTGTTCGCCAGCGGCTACTCCGAAAACATCGACGTGCCCGACGGCATGTATTCGATCGGCAAGCCGTTTTCCATCGACGATCTTCGCGACAAGGTAAAAAGCATTCTTGGCCAGCTCTGATCCATTACAGGCCGGCACCCGCCTGCTGATCATCGGCTACGTATGGCCGGAACCTCGCTCTTCGGCCGCCAGCGGCCATGTGATGCAACTGATCCGGTGTTTTCTCGAACAGGGCTGGCAGATCACCTTCGCCAGCCCCGCCACCGAAGGCGAGCACAAGGCCGATCTGGCAAGCCTGGGCATCGACGAAGTACGCATCGAGCTGAACGACAGCAGTTTCGACGTCTTCATCAGCGAACTGGCGCCGGACGTGGTGCTGTTCGATCAGTTCATGATCGAGGAACAGTTCGGCTGGCGAGTGGAACAGCATTGTCCGAATGCGCTGCGCATTCTGGAAACCTCCGACTTGCAAAGCTTGCGACATGCACGTCATGAGCTGATCAAAGAGCACTTGAAAACCCATCCGCAACAGAACGATTTTTCAGGCGTCTTTGCCCTGGATAATCCAGATCTGTACAGCGCTGTCGCGCCCGGCGACCTGGCACAGAGAGAGATCGCCGCGCTGTATCGCTGCGACCTGAATCTGATGACTTCGGATGTCGAGATCGGCCTCTTGACCAGTCAGTTCGGCCTGCCGGCGTCAATTCTGCACTGGTGCCCGCTGATGCTGGACGTGGTGCCGGAAACGGCTCCTTCTTATGACCAGCGGCAGCACTTCCTGACCATTGGCAATTTTCGCCACGCGCCCAATTGGGATGCCGTGCTCTGGATGAAGAATGCCGTCTGGCCGCTCATTCGCCAGCGGTTGCCCGACGCACAATTCCATGTGTACGGCGCGTACACCCCGCCCAAGGCGACGGCGCTGCACAATGCCGCGCAGGGGTTTCTCGTCAAGAACTGGGCCGAGGATGCCTTGGCAGTCATGTCCCAGGCGCGCGTGTGCCTGGCGCCGCTGCGTTTCGGTGCGGGGATCAAGGGCAAGCTGATCGACGCGATGCTGTGTGGCACGCCTTCGGTCACCACGGCGGTAGGCGCCGAGGCCATGGGCGATGTGGAAGGACGCTGGCCGGGGCTGATCGCCAACAGCGCCCAGGGACTGGCAGATGCCGCGGTGCGGCTCTATGAGGACCGCGGCCTCTGGGATCAGGCTCAGGCCGATGGCCTGGCGTTGCTCGGCGCCCGCTATCGACACGCCACGCATTGCGCCAGCCTCATCGAGCGTATCCAGGCCATCCGCGCCGACCTGCCCCGCCACCGCCTGGGCAACTTCACCGGCATGATGCTGCGCCACCACCACCTCAAGAGCACCAAGTACATGGCGCAGTGGATCGAGGCCAAGAATCGCAAGTAACTGCCAATAACGCCCGTCGCGACCAAGGTCCCTCCCACAAATGATCGGCGTACACCCGTGGGAGGGAGCTTGCTCGCGACAGCGGTGGCGCGGTTGGCAGATAGACGGCGGCGACTGTATCGCCAGCAAGCTGGCTCCTACCAGATCACGGTGCCGTAGGAGCCAGCTTGCTGGCGATAATCCCCGAGCTCAGAGCGGTTTGCGCAGCAGATAAGTATCCATGATCCAGCCTTTGCGCAGACGAGCCTGGTGGCGGGCCTGCTTGATGGGCTCGCACAGCTCATCGAGCTTGCCGGCCATGAGGATTTCGTCGGGCGTTCCCAGGTACGCACCCCAGTAGATCTCCAGACCCTGGCCGAGAAAGCGTTCGAAAGTGCAGTGCGCATCCAGCATGATCACTTCGTTGCGGATGTCCGCAGGCGCGCATTCGGCGAGGCGACGGCCGGGCATGATCCGCACCGGCTCGCCGATTCGGTTCAGAGGGATGCGATGGCGGGCGGCCAGCGCCTGGACGCTGGTGATACCCGGAACGACCTCATACTCGAAGATCTCCCGCCCACGCGCCAGGATCCTCTCGATGACGCGCAAGGTGCCGTCATACAGCGCCGGGTCGCCCCAGATCAGCAAAGCCCCGGTTTCATCCTCACCGACATGCTCGCCGATCAAACGCTCGAACAGTTGTGCGCGTTGCCCATGCCAGGCTTCGACGCCCTGGGCGTAGGCTTGCGGCTGGTCGTCTCGCTGCGGATCGCGGACCTCGACCCAGCGGCAGTCCTGGTGCTGCAGATAACGTGCGCAGATTTCCTTGCGCCAACGCAACAGCTCGTCACTGTCCGGACCCTTGTCGAGCAGAAAAAAGACCTGGGTGCGGTTCAGCGCCTTGATCGCCTGCACGGTGATCTGTTCGGGATCGCCGGCACCGACTCCGATCAACAGAATCCGTTTCATCGTCATCGCCTCCAGGTACGGTCAAGGCACAGGTTACAGACACGGCCAGGAAAAATAAGGCACATTACCGGCTGCCATTCTGCGAAGCGGCCATCCGATGATTAAAACAACAAAAATCACCGATCCTTCCTACGAGCTGATGGACGACCATAACGGCCTGTCGATCATCTACCGCGAACATGGTTTCCCCTGCCCGCTGGTGCGCTGGCACTTTCACAAGGAGTACGAGCTGCACCTGATCGTTGCCAGTTCCGGCAAGGTGTTCATCGGCGACTACATCGGCAATTTCTCGCCCCACAGCCTGTTCCTCACCGGGCCGAACCTGCCGCACAACTGGATCAGTCAGGTGGGCGACGGCGAGGTCGTTCCCCAGCGCGACATGCTGGTGAACTTCACCGGCGAGCTGCTGGAAAGCGCCAATCAGGCGTTCGCCGAGCTGCGCACCCTGGCCCCGCTGCTGGAGCGCGCCGAGTACGGCATCGAGTTTCGCTGCCGGCGTACCATCGTCAAGGCTACGGAGCTGATGCACACAATCGCGGCCTCCCGCGGCATCACCCGCCTCGGCCACTTTCTGATTCTGCTGGAGCTTCTGGCCGCCTGCGACGACTACCAGTTGCTCTCCGCCACCGCCGCGCCGCACATGGCCGACGAGCAGAGTGTGGACCGCACCAACCGCGCCGTCGATTACATCTTTGCCCACTACGGCCGCGAGCTTCCACTCGAAGAAGTCGCCGAGCACATGGGCATGAAGCCGACCTATTTCTCTCGGGTGTTCAAGCAGGCCACCGGGCGCTGCTTCGTCGAGTTCGTCAACCGGCTGCGTATCAGCAAGTCCTGCGAACTGTTGGCCGATGTCAGCAAGCCGGTCACCGATGTGTGTTTCGAGTCGGGTTTCAGCAACATCTCCAACTTTAACCGGCGGTTTCTGCAACTCAAGGGCATGACGCCCTCCCATTACCGGCGCCTGGCCACCCAGCGCCTTGCCGTTCAGCCTCCCGGAGCCCGGAATCTGTACTGATCCGACCTGCGCTGCGGTGCATCGTCTAAGCTGAAACGGCGGCGCGACAGGTCCCGGCAGTCTTTGTCTGGATGGGCCGGCACGTCTCCAGTGCAAAAAAGTATCGGTTGGAGTGCGGTGCAGGATTTGTCAAGCGGACCGTGGGCCGTTGTAATCAGCGCACATCTTCCTCGCCTCCGGAAGACACAAAAACAATAACCAACCTTCTATCCCTCAGCGGCCATGGAAGAGGAGTGATCAATGAAGACCACCGCAAAACTGCTGCTGGCAGGCTCGATCCTCAGCGCCGGCGCCCTCGTGACCCCAGGCGCAACCGCTGGCACCGTCACCATCGCCACGGTCAATAACAGCGACATGATCCGTATGCAGCGGCTCTCCAAATCCTTCGAGCAGAAAAACCCGGAGATCAAGCTGAACTGGGTGGTGCTCGAAGAAAACGTGCTGCGTCAGCGCCTGACCACCGACATCGCCACCAAGGGCGGCCAGTTCGACGTGCTGACCATCGGCATGTACGAAGCCTCGCTGTGGGGCGCCAAGGGCTGGCTGCAGGAGATGAAAGACCTGCCCGCCACTTACGAACTGGACGATGTCTTCCCGTCGGTGCGCGACGGGCTGTCGGTGGACGGCAAGCTGTACGCCCTGCCGTTCTATGCCGAAGCTTCGATCACCTACTACCGCACCGACCTGTTCAAGGCCGCCGGGCTGACCATGCCCGAGCGCCCTACCTGGACCCAGATCGCCGAATTCGCCGGCAAGCTGACCGACCGGTCCAAAGAGCAGTACGGCGTATGCCTGCGCGGCAAGGCGGGCTGGGGCGAGAACATGGCGCTGATCACGACGCTCGCCAACGCCTACGGCGCGCGCTGGTTCGACGAGCAGTGGAAGCCGCAGTTCGACCAGCCGGAATGGAAGAACGCGCTCAATTTCTACGTCACCACCATGAAACAGTCCGGCCCGCCCGGCGCGTCCAGCAACGGCTTCAACGAAAACCTGGCGCTGTTCAACAGCGGCAAGTGCGCCATCTGGGTGGATGCCAGCGTGGCCGGCTCGTTCGTGACCGACAAGAGCCAGAGCAAAGTGGCCGACAGCGTGGGCTTCACTTACGCGCCCACCGAGGTCACCGACAAGGGTGCTTCGTGGTTGTACTCGTGGGCCTTGGCGATCCCGACCAGCGCCAAGAACACCAAGGACGCTGCCGCCTTCACCCAATGGGCGACATCCAGGGAGTACGCGGCTCTGGTCGCCGAGAAAGACGGCGTGTCCAACGTGCCGCCTGGCACTCGCGCCTCCACCTACAGCGATGAATACAAAGAGGCGGCGCCCTTCGCCAATATCACGCTGGAATCGCTCAAGGCCGTGACGCCCAAGTCGCCGACCCTCAAGCCGGTGCCCTATGTCGGCATCCAGCTGGTGACCATCCCTGAGTTCCAGGCCATTGGCACCAGCGTAGGCCAGCAGTTCTCCGCCGCGCTGATCGGTCAGACCTCGGTCGACAACGCCCTGCGCAGCGCGCAGAACTCCACCGAGCGCGACATGAAACGCGCCGGCTACGCGAAGAAGTAACCGCTCGGACACAGGCCGGACGCCAAGGCGTCCGCGCCTCTCGCGCATTGGCGTCACCCGGTTCGGAGCCCCTTCATGAAAACCTCTGCCTTGCCTTCTTCTACAGATGCCGGCCATGAGCACCGGCCCGCGGGCCGTCGCCTGAAACCCGGCTGGTTCCTGGTCAGCCCCTCGGTCGCCCTGCTTCTGGTCTGGATGATCGTGCCGCTGGGCATGACCATCTACTTTTCTCTGATCCGCTACAACCTGCTTTCGCCCGGCGAGAACGAGTTCGTGGGTCTGGAGAACTTCGAATACTTCGTCACCGACAGCGGCTTCCTGCCAGGCGCGGGCAACACCCTGCTGCTGGTCGGCAGCGTGCTGGCGATCAGCGTGGTGCTGGGCGTGCTGATTTCCGCGCTGCTGGAGGCGAGCGACTTCTTCGGCCGCGGCATCGTGCGCGTATTGTTGATCTCGCCCTTCTTCATCATGCCCACGGTCGGCGCGCTGATCTGGAAGAACCTGATCTTCCATCCGGTCTCCGGCGTACTGGCGGCCGTCTGGAAATTCTTCGGCGCGGAACCGGTGGACTGGTTCGCCCATTATCCGATGCTGTCGATCATCATCATCGTCTCCTGGCAGTGGCTGCCGTTCGCCATTCTGATCCTGATGACCGCCATGCAGTCGCTCGATCAGGAGCAGAAAGAGGCGGCGCGGCTGGACGGCGCGGGACCCATCGCAATCTTCTGGCACCTTACCCTGCCGCACCTGGCCCGGCCCATCGCCGTGGTGGTGATGATCGAGACCATCTTTCTGTTGTCGGTGTTCGCCGAGATCTTCACCACCACCAACGGCGGACCGGGCTTCGCGTCCACCAACCTGGCGTATCTGATCTACATCCAGGCGCTGTTGCAGTTCGACGTGGGCATGGCCTCCGCCGGCGGGTTGATCGCGGTCGTGATCGCCAATATCGCAGCCATCATCCTGATCCGGATGATCGGCAAGAACCTCACCGACAAGTCCTGAGGAACCGGCCATGATGACCCTCAAACAATCCCGGCGCGTGCAGAGTGTGCTGCTCGGCCTGCTGTCGTGGCTGGTGGCGGCGCTGATCTTCTTCCCGATCTTCTGGATGCTGCTGACCAGCTTCAAGACCGAGATTGATGCGTTCGCCACCCCGCCGCAGCTGTTCTTCACTCCCACGCTGGAAAACTATCTGCATATTCAGGAGCGCAGCGACTATTTTCATTTCGCCTGGAATTCGGTGGTGATCTCTTTCAGCGCGACGATCCTGTGCATGCTGGTGGCGATTCCCGCCGCCTATTCGATGGCGTTTTTCGAGACAAAGCGCACCAAGAGCACCTTGCTGTGGATGCTGTCGACCAAGATGCTGCCACCGGTGGGCGTGCTGATGCCCATTTACTTGCTGGCGAAGACGTTCGGCCTGCTAGACACGCGGCTGGCGTTGATCATTATCTATACGCTGATCAACCTGCCGATCGTGGTGTGGATGATTTACACCTACTTCAAGGACCTGCCGGGCGAAATCCTTGAGGCGTCAAGGCTGGACGGGGCGACCACGCGTCAGGAGATCTTTCGGGTGCTGATGCCGATCTGCAAGGGCGGGCTAGCGTCCACGGCGTTGCTGTCGCTGATCCTGTGCTGGAACGAGGCATTCTGGTCGTTGAACCTGACCTCGTCCGGCGCCGCGCCGCTGACGGCGCTGATCGCCTCGTATTCCAGCCCCGAGGGGTTGTTCTGGGCCAAGCTGTCGGCCGTCTCCACGCTGGCCTGCGCGCCGATCCTGATCTTTGGCTGGATCAGCCAGAAACAATTGGTACGCGGGTTGTCGTTCGGGGCGGTGAAATGAAAACAACGTATACCGGCGCGCTTGCCCGCAATGGCGTTGCTCCCGGGACCGCGTTCGACGGTGTCTGCACGATCTGCGTAGGAGCCAGCTTGCTGGCGATGAGCCGTGACGCGGTGTTTCTGATAATTCGCGCGTCCTCGTTGCTGCCGCCTCGCGGCAGATCGCCAGCAAGCTGGCTCCTACGGAACCGTGTTCAGTTGAGTGCCGCCGACCGCAGGCGACGCGAAACTGGCACCGACAAATTGAGCCAGCGTCCGAACAATGAAAAACAATAACCGGAGGCCATCATGGCTAATCTGAGCATCAGAAATCTGCAGAAAGGCTTCGACGGTCATCAGATCATCAAGGGCATCGATCTCGAGGTGCGGGATCGTGAATTCGTGGTGTTCGTCGGCCCTTCGGGCTGCGGCAAGTCGACGCTGCTGCGACTGATCGCGGGGCTGGAGGAAGTGACCTCGGGCACCATCGAGCTCGACGGTCGCGACATCACCCAGGTGACGCCGGCCAAGCGCGACCTGGCGATGGTGTTTCAGACCTACGCGCTCTACCCGCACATGACCGTCGGCAAGAACCTGTCGTTCGCGCTGGATCTGGCCGGCGGCGACAAGGCGACCATCAAGCGCAAGGTGGACGAAGCGGCGCGCATTCTGGAACTCGGCCCGCTGCTGGATCGCAAACCCAAACAGCTGTCCGGCGGGCAACGCCAGCGCGTCGCCATCGGTCGCGCCATCGTGCGCAACCCCAAGATATTCCTGTTCGACGAGCCGCTCTCCAACCTGGACGCGGCGCTGCGGGTGCAGACCCGTCTGGAATTGTCGCGGCTGCACAAGGAACTGCAGGCGACGATGATTTACGTCACCCATGACCAGGTGGAAGCCATGACCCTGGCCGACAAGGTCGTGGTGCTCAACGGCGGCAGGATTGAACAGGTCGGCTCGCCGCTGGAGCTCTACCATCATCCGGCCAACCTGTTCGTCGCCGGCTTTCTCGGCACGCCGAAGATGGGCTTTCTCAAGGGCCGGATCAGCCGGGTCGAAACCACAGGCTGCGAAGTCGAGCTGGACGCGGGCACCCGCGTCGTACTGCCGGTCAGCGGCCCCGCGCTGAGCGTCGGCGATCCGGTGACCCTGGGCATCCGCCCGGAGCATCTGAACATCGCGCGCGCCGGGGAATGTCAGTTGCAAGTCGTGGCCGACGTCAGCGAACGACTGGGCAGCGACACCTACTGCCACGTACGCACTCAGGCGGGCGAGGCGCTGACCATGCGCATCCGGGGCGATCTGGCCAGCCAGTACGGCGAGACGCTCAATCTGCACCTGGACAGTGCCCACTGCCACCTGTTCGATGCCCAAGGTCTGGTAATCGCCAGAACCCTGCAAGTCGCCGCCTGAAGCCCGCGTCCGGAGAGCCGAACCATGAAACTCGACAAGCACACCCTTTCGCAGTTGCCGGCGGATATCGCCCGGCCCGCCTACCTGCCGGCGGATACGCGCCAGGGCATCGCCCACATTGGCGTCGGCGGTTTCCATCGCGCCCATCAGGCGTTCTATACCGACGCCTTGATGAACCACGGCCAGGCGCTGGACTGGGCCATCTGCGGCATTGGCCTGCGCCCCGAGGATCGCAACGTGCGCGATGCGCTCGCCGGCCAGAATTACCTGTATACCCTGTTCGAACTGGGCGACACGCCTGACACCGAAACCCGGATCATCGCCTCCATCAGCGGCATGCTGCTGGCCGAGGACGGCGCCCAGGCGCTGATCGACAAGCTGTCCAGCCCTGAAATCCGCATCGTATCTTTGACCATCACCGAAGGTGGCTATTGCATCGACGACAGCAACGGTCAGTTCATGGATCACCTGCCGCAGATCCGCCACGATCTGGACCACCCCTATCAGCCGACCACGGTATTCGGCTTTCTGTGCGCCGCTCTCGCCCGACGCCGTGCCGAGGGTACGCCGGCCTTTACGCTGATGTCCTGCGACAACCTGCCGCACAATGGCGCGGTGACCCGCAAGGCGCTGCTGGCGTTTGCCGGACTGCTCGACCCGAATCTGCGCGACTGGATCGACCGGCACGTAAGCTTCCCCAACGCCATGGTCGACCGCATCACGCCCATGACCAGCGCGCAGCATCGCCTCAAGCTGGCGGACGAGAAGAACATCGACGATGCCTGGCCGGTGGTCTGCGAACCTTTCGTGCAGTGGGTGCTGGAAGACAAGTTCGTTGCCGGGCGGCCGGCCTGGGAGCAGGTCGGCGTGCAGTTCACCGACGATGTCACGCCCTACGAAGAAATGAAGATCAAGCTGCTCAACGGCAGCCATCTGGCCCTGACCTACCTGGGTTTTCTCAAAGGCTACCGTTATGTCCACGAGACCATGAACGATCCACTGTTCGTGGGTTTCATTCGGGCGTATATGGACCTGGACGTCACGCCGCAGCTGGCGCAGGTGCCGGGCATCGACCTGACGAACTATAAAGACACCCTGATCCACCGATTCTCCAACCGGGCCATCGCCGACCAGCTGGAGCGCGTCTGCTCTGATGGGTCATCGAAATTTCCCAAGTTCACGGTGCCGACGATCAATCGGCTGATCCAGGATCAAGGCAATCTTGAACGCGCTTCGCTGGTAGTCGCGGCCTGGGCCTTGTACCTCAAGGGCGTCGACGAAAACGGCGTGCACTACCGGATTCCAGACCCGCGTGCCGATTTCTGCCAGGCGCTGGTGGCCGACGACGTTCTGATCACCCAGCGCCTGCTGGAAGTCGAGGAGATTTTCGGCCTGGCGATCCCCCGGTCAGCCGAGTTCGTCGCGGCGTTCGAGCAGAATCTCAACAGTTTGCGGGAGCTGGGCGTCAGCGGCACCCTCGAAAAAATCCTCGCCAGACACGCCTGAGGCCACGATGAGCTACGCAAACACTCCGTTGTTTCTCGGCATCGATTGCGGCACCCAGGGCACCAAGGCGGTCGTGCTGGACATCGACAGCGGTCAGGTGCTGGGCGAAGGTTCGGCGCCGCACAGCATGATCAGCGACGCTTCCGGGCGTCGCGAGCAGGACCCGGCCGAATGGGTCGCCGCGCTTGAGCAAGCCACGCGCTCGGCGCTGGCGGTCGCGGGAGTGGCCGGCGAGCGTATCCGGGGCATCGGCGTGTCGGGCCAGCAACACGGGCTGGTGCTGCTGGATGCCGAAGGACAGGTGCTGCGCCCGGCCAAGCTGTGGTGCGACACCGAAACGGCGCCTGAAAACCAGCGGCTGCTCGACTACCTCGGCGGGGAAGCAGGCTCGCTGCAACGCCTGGGCATCGCCATCGCGCCCGGCTACACGCTTTCCAAACTGCTCTGGACCAAGGAGCGGCATCCGCAGGTATTCGAGCGAATCGAGCGGATTCTGCTGCCCCACGACTATCTCAACTACTGGTTGACCGGACGCTGTTGCACGGAGCCGGGCGACGCCTCCGGGACCGGCTATTTCGACGTACGGCGACGCGACTGGGACCGCCCGCTGCTGGATCATATCGACTCGAGCGGACGCCTGAGCCGCGCGCTGCCCGAATTGCTTGACGCCCGCGCGCCGGTCGGCCGGCTACGACCCGAGATCGCCCAACGGTTGGGCCTGAGCGATGACGTGCTGGTGTCCAGTGGCGGTGGTGACAATATGATGGGCGCCATCGGCACCGGCAACATCGAGCCCGGCCTGATCACCATGAGCCTGGGATCGTCCGGCACCGTGTACGCCTGTGCCGACCAGCCACGGATCAGCGAGCACCCCTCGGTCGCGACCTTTTGTTCGTCTGCCGGCGACTGGCTGCCCTTGATCTGCACCATGAACCTGACCAACGTCACCGCCGCGGTTCGCCAGTTACTGGCGCTCGACCTCGATGCCTTCAATCGAGCCCTGGATCAGGCGCCGATCGGCGCGCAGGGCGTCATGATTCTGCCCTTTCTCAACGGCGAACGGGTGCCGGCCCTGCCCCACGCCACCGGCAGCATCCTGGGGCTGGACAGCACCAATCTGACGGCCGAGAACCTGTGTCGGGCGGCGGTCGAAGGCACGACGTTCGGATTGCGCTACGGGCTGGATCTGCTGCGCGCCAGCGGCATCAGAAGCGAGACCATCCGACTCACCGGTGGCGGCTCGAAGAGCGCGATCTGGCGACAACTGGTCGCCGATATCATGGACACTCCGGTGATCTGCCCGGTGTATGCCGAAGCTGCCGCGCTGGGTGCCGCCATTCAGGCGGCGTGGTGCTGGTCGGCCAGCGAAGGAGCGGCACTGGAACTGGGCCTGCTCTGTCAGCGCTGTGTGCGGGTGGACCCGGCCAGTGAAACGATGCCAAGTGCCCCGAATGTCGCGGCCTATGAAACGCTGTACCAGACATACCGTATGCGGGTGTCAGCCCTTTAGATTGGAGCCTCTATGTTTCTCGTTTGCGGTGAAGCGCTGTTCGATATTTTCACCCGCCCCGATGACGGCGGTGCACTCAACCGGTTGGGTCTGGACGCCGTCGCGGGCGGGTCGCCGTTCAACGTCGCGATCGGTCTGCGCCGGCTCGGTGTCGAAGCCGCGCTGTTCACCGGCCTCTCCAGTGATTATCTGGGTCGCAGGCTCAGGTCAGTGCTGACCCATGAGCAAGTCGATCTTCAGCACCTGCGCGAGTTCGAGGCGCCGACCACGCTGGCGATGGTCGCGGTCGGTCCCGATGGCTCGCCGACCTACAGTTTTCGCGGCGAAGGTTGCGCGGACCGACAGCTGCGCCTTGAGCATCTGCCCGACCTGGGAAGCCATGTGCGCGGCATCCATGTCGGCTCCTTTTCGCTGGTGGTGCAACCTGTCGCGGACACCCTGCTGGCACTGGTCGCCAGGGAAGCCGACCGCCGTCTGATCAGTCTAGACCCCAACGTGCGCTTGAATCCGGCGCCGGACATTCATCTCTGGCGCGACCAGATACGAGCCTTTGCGGCCCACGCGCATCTGATCAAGGTCAGCGACGAGGACCTGCATCTGCTTTACCCGGACATCGAGCCTCAGCAGATCGCCGAGGCCTGGCTGCGCAAACGCTGCCAGCTGGTGGTGGTCACCCGCGGCGCGCACGGGGCGAGCATTTTCACCCGCGACCAGGGCACCTGGTCGGTCCCGGCCTGCGAGGTCGAGACGGTCGATACCGTAGGCGCGGGAGACACCTTTCAGGCGGCGCTGCTGACATTCCTCAGCGAGCGCCGCCTGGATACGCCCGCAGGGCTTGCCACGCTGCAGCGCGACACCCTGGACCAGATGCTGCGTTTCGCCACCCGGGCGGCAGCGCTGACCTGCACCCGGGTCGGGCCGGACCTGCCGTATCGCAGTCAGCTGGGCTGAAGCGACACCTGCGCGCAAGCGGAGGCCAGCGCCAGTTGCTCCTGCGGCATAGGCCTGGCGAAGTAATAGCCCTGAGCCTGAAGCGTGCCGATCTCGCGCAGCATCTCCAGGGTCGCGAGGTCTTCCACGCCTTCGGCCACCACCGTCAGGCCCAGCGACTCGGCCATGCGCACGATGGCCCGCACGATAGCGCGGCTGCGATCGCTGGTGCTCAGTTCGAGGATGAACGACTTGTCGATCTTCAGGCCGCTGAAGTGATACTGGTGCACGTAGCTCAGGGATGAAAACCCCGAACCGAAATCATCGAGCACCACCGACATGCCCTGGTCGGCCAGTTCGCGCATCGACTGCCGCGCCTGATCGGGATCCGCCACCAGCGCCCCTTCCGTCAGCTCAAGGCAGAGCCTCGATGGCGGCACGGAATGCTCGGCAAGCATCGCCAGCACTTCAGCGGCGAAGTCGGAACGGGTGATGCTGTAGCTGGAACAATTGACGTGGACCGGCGGCCAGTGCGCGTTTTCCGGTTTGGCGAGCATTGAGATCACGCTCGCCAGCATGTACAGATCCAGCCTTCCGATCAGGCGCAGCCCCTCCAGCGCCGGGAGAAAGCTGCCGGGGGCGACCACCCGCCCGTCGGGCTGACGCCAGCGAATCAGTGCTTCGAGGGCGTGCAGCTTGCCGGTCTTGACGCAGACGATGGGCTGGAAATAAGGCACCAGCTCGTCGCTGCGCTTGAGTGCGTTGCGCAGCGCGGCTTCCTGTTCGACCAGGTCGGACGCCTCGCGACGCAGCTCCTGATTGAACACCGCGAAGCTGTCGCGCCCGCCGTTCTTTACCCGGTACATGGCAGCGTCGGCGTCGCGCAGCAGATCGGCCGGCTCGTGGTGGAACTGGCGGTCGGCACTGACGATGCCGATGCTGCACGAGGAAAAGATCGAATGCCCGTCGATATGGAACGGCAGGTCGAAAGCGGCCAGGATACGTTCGGCGATGCTGACGCCGGTATCCTGCGAAGCGCCGATGCTGAGCACGGCGAATTCGTCGCCGCCCAGACGCGCCAGCAGGTCGCAGTCGCGCATGCAGTTGCCCAGGCGCTCCGCCGCCTGCACTAGCAGCAAATCTCCGCAATGATGGCCCAGACTGTCGTTGACGATCTTGAAACGGTCCAGGTCGATGAACATGACGATCAGCGGGTTGCCCGTCTGACAGAACGCCTGCCAGGCCAGGCTCAGTTGCTGTTGCAAATGGCTGCGGTTGGCCAGCCGGGTCAGCGAGTCGTGGGAGTTTTCGTATTGCAACCGCGCGTTGGCCTGATCCAGCGCGCGGGTGCGGTCCTGGACCCTGGCTTCGAGTTGCAGGTTGGCCCGCTGCACGGCCTGCGCCGCGCTGCGCCGTGACAGCGCGGTATCGATATGCCGGGAGACGAACGTCAGCAGCTCCTGATCCCGTTGCGTGTAGCGCACGTTCAGCGAGTAACTCTGCACCACGAGCACGCCGCGCACCCGCTCTTCCTCGAACAGAGGAATGCCCAGCCATGACGAAGACCGGGAATATTCCTGCTGAACCTCGATCTCGCCCAGGCGCTCCAGCTCGAAGGCATCTTCCCGATCGATCAGACACGGGCGCCGCTGGCGGATGACGTACTCGGTAAAGCCTCGTTGGCCGCGCCGGGAGCGCGGCGCATCGAGCGTGCGCTCGTCGACGTAATAAGGAAAGGTCACCTCGCCCGTGACGCTGTCATACAGAGCGATATAGAAGTTGAGCGCCACCAGCAGCTCGCCGACGATCGTGTGCAGGCGGTGGAACAATTGCGCCATGTCGCCGGGCTGGCTGGACAGCTCGGCGATCTGGAACAGCGCGGTTTGCAGATGCTCGGCGCGCTCGCGGTCGGCGATCTCCTGGCGCAGGGCCTGGTTGGCCGCCGAGAGCTGCTGGGTGCGCAGCAGCACGGTATGCTCCAGGTGCGCGCGATGCAGCAGGCGGTCGAGTGCCATTGCCACGTGGCCCGAGACCACTTCGAACAGCGCCCGATCTTCGACGCTATAAACTCTTGCGACGTCATACACCTGCATCGCGAGCATGCCGAACACCTCATCGGCCGCGTTCTTGAGCGGCGCGCCCATCCAGAATTCGGGCCGCCGCCCCACGCAGAAGAACCGCCCCTGCTCCTGCGCCTGCTGAATGCCTGCGGCGTCGACGAACAGCGGCTCGCCGCTGACCAGCACATGACCGGTCATGGACATGCGTTGCCGGTCCAGATATTCGAAGGTTTCCGGCTGCATGGCGTCGGCGTCGGCCGGGTCCACGTAATAGGGATAGGTGATTTTATCCAGCGCGTTGTCATAGAGCGCCAAGTAGAAATGCTCGGCATCAATCAGCGTTGCCAACTGCCGATGAATACCTCTGAGGAAAGTGCTTCGGTCACGGGTCGAGCTGGCGAGATGGCTGATCTCGTACAGCACTTTCTGGGTGTTCTGCGCACGGATCAGCGCCATGCTCTGCAACGCCGAGCCCAATCGGATCGCCAGGTCGGCCACGGCGCGATTGCACGCCTCCGCCGCCGGCGCGACGATCCAGCCCAACGCCTGTTTTCCGGCCCCGGCTACCCACGCCTGCAAACCCCGCGCGCGGCACCAGGCGTCGAATTCATGCTCGGCGATTTGTTCGGGCCAATCGAACGGCAACCGGCCCTTGCCCAGCAGGCTGCACCACGGCCCCGCGCCGTACGCAGCCCAGGCAAAGCGGGTCAGATACCCTTGGCCAGCCGCGAGCAGTACATCCACGGCGAGGTCCTCGCCGGATACCCTCGACGAGTCGTGGGGGGCTGCGGGGGCTGCATGCAGATCCGCGCCGTCACGGGCAACCTGAGAGTCCGGAATCCTTGGCGAAACATTCATGTACAGACCCGCTCCATTAACCGACCACGGCTATCATCGAGTGCCAGCACAATAGTGGCAAGCATGTTCTGCGCCAGCGTCGCTCCGCCGCCCGCAATCTCTCTGCCAATGTGTAAAGCCGGCGTTGCACATCGCTGGACATTGAAGCATCTCGGCGCAACTTCTCCATCTGACGGCGGGTACTGTTTGCATGATCATGTCGGTAACGTCCTTGAAACCTGGCGCTACCATTCGTCTTTCGAGCCTTTTCAGCGGTCACCCGGTGGTTGACACGCACTGTTTCGGGGCGCCGAATGCCAGCTCACTCTGCAACAGAGGAGAGACGCACATGGCCAGGATCAAGGTGTTAGCGGGAGATTTTCTTCAAGGTGATGGCGAATACTGCGCAGGCACGATCACGCTTGTAACGTCGCTGTGCCCATGGCCAGGCGTGAGCCTGAAACGGACCGATATCAGCCACATGGAAATTGCCAGCGAAGCGTCGGGCACACGCATGGAAGACGCTCTGGGACTGGGACTGGCTGGAGCGCTCGTAGCGGGCCCGGTAGGCGCTGCGGCCGGCGTGATGTTCGCGGGCGAACATAAAGAAGTGACGTTTCTGGCAACCCTGAAAGACGGCCGAACGCTGCTCGCGGCGACCGACGACAAGACTTACCAGAACCTTGCGCTGCATTCGGCCGGTTCGGATTTCGCCAGGATGCATTGACTGCGGCGCGGACGTGCGTCAGCGCCCAAGGAACACCGGAACGAAAAAAGGGCGATCCTCTCGGATCGCCCTTTTCACTACCGCCCAGCAGAGCGGATTTTATCTGGTAGGCGCGATTGGACTCGAACCAACGACCCCCACCATGTCAAGGTGGTGCTCTAACCAACTGAGCTACGTGCCTGCTGTGGGTCGGCATTCTACGGATATTGAAATGTGTGTCAACGGCTTTTTTCCCTAAGCGACTGAAAAAACGTATTTTTCAGCGGATGTCCGCCGAGCGCGTCTCCAGGCAAAAAGGACGGGGACGCGCTCGGCGAGACCAGACTCAGGCCGCTGCCTCGTACAGTTTCGGCGCGGTGGTCTCCCCGCTTTCCAGACTGCGTCTCAGGCTCTGCGCCTGCAGTGCCGCGGCATCCATGGCTTTCTCCTTGATGTAGCCATAGCCACGGATACGCTCAGGCAGTCGCGCCAGCGCCAGCGCGGTATGACGGTTACGCGCTTCAAGATGGCGCAGGATCAGTTCCACATCAGCGACGTAGTGTGCGATCAGCTCACGCTCATGACGTCGTTCCTTGCCATAGCCGAACGGATCCAGCGGCGTACCGCGCAAGAAGCGTAATTTCGCCAGGACGCCAAAGGCCTTGAGCATCCAGGGCCCGAAGCTGCGCTTGCGCGGCTGGCCGGTAGCGGGATCGGGCCTGGCCAGCCAGGATGGCGCAAGGTGGAATTGCAGGCTGTAGTCGCCTTCGAACCGCGTTTCCAGTTCTCGGATGAAATCACCATTGGTGTACAGCCGCGCGACTTCGTATTCGTCCTTGTACGCCAACAGCTTGAAGTAGTTGAACGCCACCGCTTCCGTCAGCGCCAGCGGCTGCCCGGGAAAGCTCTGCGATTCGGCTTGCCGGACACGTTCGACCAGATCCGAATACCGTTTGGCATAAGCGCGCCCTTGATAAGCGCGTAGCGTCTCGACGTTATTCGCGACGCGCTGATCAAGCGTCAGTTCGACAGGGGTCTGCTGCCCTTGCGGCCGGGCCAGCGCTTCGACCGCCGGCAAGTCATGGGCGGCCCTGCGGCCCCAGACGAACGCCTGGCGATTCAGCGAGACGGCAACGCCGTTCAATTCGATGGCCTTTTCGATCGCCGCCGCGCTCAACGGTATGAGGCCCAGCTGATAGGCGTAGCCCAGCATGAACAGGTTGCTGGCGATGCTGTCGCCCAGAAGCCGCGTGGCAAGGTCGGTGGCCTCGACGAAGTGAGTCTTCTCCGCGCCGACGGCGTCGATCAGGGTCTGTTTCATGGCCTGCGCGGGAAATACTGCATCGGGATTGCGGGTGAATTCGGCGGTCGGGGTCTGCTGACTGTTGACCACCGCGTGGGAAATCGCGGCGTCCAGCTTGGCGACCGCATCGGGGCCGGAAGAAACCAACAGGTCACAGCCCAACAGCAGATGGGCTTCGCCCGCAGCGATACGTACCGCGAACAGATCGTCCTGACGCTCCGCAATACGGATGTGGCTCACCACAGGGCCGAACTTCTGGGCCAGGCCCGCCTGGTCGAGCACGCTGCACCCCTTGCCTTCGAGGTTCGCCGCATAGCCGAGCATCGCTCCAACCGTGGTCACGCCGGTGCCGCCCACCCCCGGCAGCAGGATGTTGTAGGGCCGGTCGAGCGACGGCAGGCGAGGCTCGGGCAGTGCGCCGAACTCCACGCCGCCTGCCGCAGGGGCGGGCTTGCGCAGCTTGCCGCCATGCACGGTCACAAAACTCGGGCAGAAGCCTTCGACACAACTGAAGTCCTTGTTGCACGCGCTCTGGTCGATCTCACGCTTGCGTCCCTGAGCGGTTTCCCTGGGAAGCACCGACAGACAGCCCGACTTGGTGCCGCAGTCACCACAACCTTCACAGACTGCGGCGTTGATCATGACCCGCTTGTCGACATCGGCCAGCGAGCCGCGCTTGCGGCGCCGACGTTTTTCGGTCGCGCAGGTCTGTTCGTAGATGATCACTGAGACGCCCTTGAACTCCCGTAGCTCGCGCTGCACGGCATCCAGATCGCGTCGGTGGTGGAAGCTGGTGATGGGCGCGAACCCGGCCTTGTCGACATGCTTGTCGGGGTCGTCTGACACCAGCGCGATGCGCCGCACGCCTTCATCGAATACCTGACGGCTGAGCTGATCGACGCGCAGTACGCCGTCAATAGGCTGGCCGCCGGTCATGGCCACCGCATCGTTGTACAGAATCTTGTAAGTGATATTGACGCCGGAAGCGACAGCGGCCCGGATCGCCAGATGACCCGAATGGAAATAAGTCCCGTCGCCCAGGTTCTGGAACACATGGGGCGTTTCGGTGAACGGCGCCTGGCCAATCCAGGTCACGCCCTCGCCGCCCATCTGGGTAAAGGTGTCGGTGGCGCGGTCCATCCAGATGGTCATGTAATGACAGCCGATGCCCGCCAGGGCACGGCTTCCCTCGGGTACGCGGGTCGAGGTGTTGTGCGGGCAGCCCGAGCAGAAGTGCGGGGTCCGCTGGGTATTGAACAACGGGTCTTGCAGAGCCTTTTCCTTGTCGGCCAGGAACCGCAGGCGCGCTTCGATCTGTGGGCTGCTGTAGAACGGCGCGAGGCGTTTGGCAATGACCCGGGCGATCATCGCCGGGGTCAGCTCGCCCAGGTTGGGCAGCAACGACTGACCCTGCTCGTCGAATTCGCCGACCACCACCGGGCGACGGTCCACCGGCCAGTTGTAGAGCTGACCGGTCAGTTGGTCTTCGATGACGCTGCGCTTTTCTTCGACCACCAGAATCTCGTCCAGCCCCTGGGCGAAATCATGCACGGACACCGGCTCCAGCGGCCAGCTCATGCCGACCTTGAGCAGGCGAATGCCGACTTCGGCACACTTCTGCTCATCGATTCCCAGCTCTTCGAGCGCCTGACGGACGTCCAGATATGACTTGCCGGTGGTCACGATTCCCAGACGGGGCTGCGGCGAATCGAGCACGACCCGGTTGAGCTGATTGACCCGGGCGAAGGCCCGCGCCGCGTAGATCTTGTAGGTATTGAGCCGGGCTTCCTGAGCCAGCGGCGGGTCCGGCCAGCGAATGTGCAGGCCGCCTTCAGGCAGCTGAAAGTCTTCGGGTATCCGGGTCTGCATACGCAGCGGGTCCACTTCCACCACCGCCGAGGAGTCGACGTTCTCGGCGATGGTTTTCATCGCTACCCAGCAACCGCTGTAACGTGACAGTTCCCAGCCGATGATGCCGTAGTCAAGGATTTCCTGGACGTCGCACGGGTTGAGCACCGGCATCATCGCCGCGATGAATGCATGTTCGCTCTGGTGCGCGATGGTGGAGGACTTGCAGCCATGATCGTCGCCGGCAAGGACCAATACCCCGCCGTTCTCGGCGACGCCGGCCGAGTTGCCGTGCTTGAAGACATCGCCACAGCGGTCGACCCCCGGGCCCTTGCCGTACCACATAGCAAAGACGCCATCGTACTTGCCCTGTGGAAACAGATTGACCTGCTGGCTGCCCCATACCGCAGTTGCGGCGAGCTCTTCGTTGACCCCGGGCTGGAAATGAATGGCGTTCTGTTGCAGGTATTCCTTGGCGTCCCACAGGCTCTTGTCGAGGTTGCCCAGCGGCGAACCCCGATAGCCGGAGATGAATCCCGCGGTATTGAGCCCCCGCGCTTCGTCGCGCTGCTTTTGCAGCATGGGTAGCCGGGTCAGCGCCTGCGTACCGGTCAGGTACAGGTTTCCGGTGGCGAGCCGGTATTTGTCGTCCAGACGAATATCTGCCAGTGACATACGGATACCTCTGTTGTTTTTATTGGCGGTGGCGCGTGCGCCGGGACGGTCGGCCCGGCAGTCCTGACAATAGACTGCCTGTAGAAAACAGGCTTTTTCTTTCTAAAATCCAAAACATCTGCTGATATTGAGCATGTTTTCTTCGATAAAAATAAAAAACAGGGACAAATCATGCAGCTCAAGCTCAGCCCTATCGACCGCCGGATCCTGCGCCTGCTCCAGCACGACGCCAATCTGTCGGCCGCCGAAATCGCCGAGCGGGTCGAACTCTCCCAGTCACCCTGCTGGCGGCGGATTCACAGGCTTCAAGAGGAAGGGGTGATCGAACGCACGGTGGCCTTGCTCGATGCACAGAAGCTTGGTCTGGGAATGACAGTGTTCGTCAACGTCAAGCTTTCGGGCCATGGACGTCGCTATCTGGCGGAATTCGAGAACGCGATCATCGGCCACCCCGAGGTCCTGGAGTGCTACACCATGGCCGGCGAGATGGATTTCATGCTCAAGGTCATCGCCCAGGATATTTCCGGGTACGAACGCTTTCTGCGGGACCACCTGCTGCAACTGCCTCATGTGCAGGAAGCGCACTCGAATATCGCGATGAGTACGGTCAAGCGCACCACCGAATTGCCGTTGGGCTAAGCAGTGTGGTCAGGAAGGGGGCTGGAGGCGGGGTCAGACAATTCTTTCTATCGAGCGTAGAAAAAGGTTTGACTTGCAAATGATAATGATTACTATTGCATCAGCCGGTCGCGAGACTGGCTGGATAAGCCAGGGGCTTAGGTCGCCCCCGGATTATCTCCTCATCAGGCTAATCACGGTTTTTGACCCGGCTCTTTTGCCGGGTCTTTTTTTGCTTTCGTTTTGGTTCCGCTGCTTCAGGCTAATGAAGTCTTGTGGTGACGCCTGCCGCGCATCATAACAAAACGACCTGACAAGTCAGGCTATCTGCGATGTCAAACAGGTCAGGCGTCCGGTTTTTTACGCAACAGAAAGCCATTTTTACTTGAGAATGATTCTCGTGTGCACTATGCTGCATTCGTCATGGACGCAGCCTATCGACTCGAGGAGCACTTTCTATGGAAGATCAGCGGGAGCACAGCATGAGCACTTCACTCGCATCATTGTTGCATCTGCCCTCTCACAGCGGCGGGGCCGAGGCTACTGCGCAATCCAGAGCCCTGAGTCGGCGCCTGGCAAAACTATCGCGCCGTACTCGGCAGGTATTTCTGCTCAGCCGTCTCGATGATTACTCCTACGCGCAGATCGCCAGCCTCCTGGAAATCGACGTTCCGAAAGTCGAGCGCGACATGGCTCGCGTCCTGCGTCATGCACAGCGACACGAGGCGCAACCGGACGACCCGGTGCAGGAGCAGGCCAATCGCTGGTACGTTCATTTGCAGAGCCCGGCGGCGACCGCCAGCCAGCGTATCGAGTTTCGTCACTGGCTGGATGCCGACGCGGCTCACCTGACGGCGTTTCAGGTCAGCGAACACTCCTGGCGTCAGCTTCGCGCCCCAGCGGCCCTGCTCGGCGCAACCGGCTGGCATCACCGCAAACGGCGCGCCGGGCTGCTGTGGTGCGTCCTGGCGGCGTTCGTCTGCGGTCTGATGATGACCGCGGAAGCTTTCAGCTGATTTGATCCAAATGCGTCGCATTTCTGCCGATCTGCCCTGTAGGAGCCAGCTTGCCGGCGGTTTGCAATGCAACCTGTGTTGGGGTATCGCCAGCAAGCTGGCTCCTACAGGGTGCGCCTTACACATTGCTCTCGTGCGTCAGCTCAGCAGTCACGGATGCCACCCTCCGAGTTCACAACTGTTCGGTGTAGAGTAGCCGCTTGCTCCGGCACTCAACCTGAACAGGAACCTACCGTGACCCTCTCCATCAGCGCAGATTTCGACAGCGGCAACATTCAGGTACTCGACGCCAGCGACCGTGAACGCGTGACGCTGGCCATCCGGCCTGACGTCGCAAGCGCTCACTTCCAGTGGTTTCATTTTTGCGTCGAAGGACTCGAAATCGGCGAGGATCACCATTTCAGCCTCGTCAATGCCAGCGAATCGGCGTTCAACAGTGCCTGGACGGGCTATAACGCGGTAGCGTCGTACGATCATCAGCACTGGTTTCGGGTCCCGTCGAACTTCGATGGCAAGGCGCTCAATTTCAGCCTGGCTCCGAGCGAGAACCGGGTCTGGTTCGCCTACTTCGAACCCTACCCGCGCGAGCGTCATGCGTGGCTGATCAAGCAGGCCCTCGCGCAACCCGGCATCCAGTGCCTGGCGACCGGGCGCAGCGTTGAAGGTCGCGACATCCCGTTGCTGCGCAAGGGCGACGGCGCACCGGGCAAACGCAGGATCTGGATGATTGCCCAGCAGCATCCCGGAGAGCACATGGCCGAATGGTTCATCGAAGGCGTGATCGACCGGCTGCAGCGCAATGACGATCCCGTCATCGTCGAGCTGCTGGCCCGCGCCGATCTCTACCTGGTGCCGAACATGAATCCCGACGGCGCTTTCCACGGCAACCTGCGGACCAATGCGCGGGGCAAGGATCTCAACCGCGCGTGGCAGGACAGCAGCGAAGCGCTCAGTCCCGAAGTGTTCTTTGTCCAGCAGCAGATGGAGCACCATGGCGTCGACATGTTTCTGGACGTGCACGGCGATGAAGAAATTCCCTACGTATTCACCGCCGCCTGCGAAGGCAATCCCGGCTATACGCCGCATCAGGAACAGTTAGAGGCTCACTTCCGTCGCAGGCTGGGTGAAATCACCGTGGACTTCCAGAGCGTTCACGGCTACCCCCGCAGCGCCCCGGGCCAGGCCAACATGAACCTGGCATGCAACAGCGTCGGCGAGCGCTACCAGTGCCTGTCACTGACGCTGGAAATGCCCTTCAAGGACAACGACAACGCGCCAGACCCACACACCGGCTGGAACGGCAAACGTTCGGCGCAACTGGGCCGAGACGTGCTGACCGTATTGTCGGAAATGGTGCCTCTGTTGCGACCTTGACCGGGATCTCGCGCGAATGGTGACGTTCGCGCGAGCCTGGCCGCCCGTCACCCGTTATCATGGCGACTTTTTTCCAGACCAGGCCCTCTCTCATGCATACCCTCGCAGACCTGCGTGCCGGCAGACTCGCCGGCATCAAACGCCTGGACCTGTCCTGCGGGCTGACCGACTTCCCGCCGGAAATATTCGAGCTTGCCGACTCGCTGCAAGTCCTGAACCTGAGCGGTAACGCTCTGGACAGCCTGCCCCATGACCTGCACCGCCTGCATCGGCTCGAAGTGCTGTTCGGCTCCGATAACCGGTTCAATGAGCTGCCGGCCTGCATCGGTCAGTGCCAGCGACTGCGCATCGTCGGATTCAAGGCCAACCGGATTCAGCACGTACCGGCCGAGGCGCTGCCGCCTGCCTTACGCTGGCTGATCCTGACCGACAATTGGATCGAGTCGCTGCCCGATGAACTGGGCAAGCGAACGCAGCTGCAGAAGCTGATGCTGGCGGGCAATCGCCTGACGCGCCTGCCTGATCTGTCGGCCTGCCACCAGCTTGAGCTGCTGCGGATCTCGGCCAATCGTCTGACCAGCCTGCCCCACTGGTTGCTCAACCTGCCCGCGCTGGCCTGGCTGGCGCATGGCGACAATCCGTTGAGCAGGCCACCGGTTCAGAGGGCAATTCGAGAGATTCCCTGGGAAGACCTGCATCTGGAGCAACGCCTGGGCGAAGGCGCTTCCGGGGTCATTCAGCAGGCGCGGTGGAACGCCGAATCGGGACCGCTGCCGGTCGCGGTCAAACTGTACAAAGGCGAGGTGACCAGCGATGGCTCGCCGCTGAACGAAATGGCGGCCTGCATCGCCGCCGGCGCTCATCCGCAACTGATCGGCGTGCTAGGCCGGATCGACCGGCATCCGCAAGCGACTCGCGGGCTGGTGATGGAGCTGATCGCGCCGACGTTCTCCAATCTCGCCGGGCCGCCCAGCCTGGACTCCTGCACGCGAGACGTCTATCGAGCAGATCTGCGCATCGCACTTGGGGTACTGCTGCGGCTGGCAACCGATATCGCCTCGGTCACGGCGCACCTGCACACACAGGGCATTACCCATGGCGACCTGTATGGACACAATATCCTGTGGGAGCCGGACGGCCGTTGCCTGCTGGGAGACTTCGGCGCTGCGTCCTTTCTGCCCGAGCCCGCCTCAGGGTCCGAAGCGAGCCTCGCGCTGCAGCGCATCGAAACCCGGGCCTACGGAATACTGCTGGGCGAGTTACTGGACAGGTGTGAACGCCCGACCGGAGAAACCGGGCCTCTGGATCAGCTACGCCAGCTGGAGCGGGACTGCACCCAGGCCGACGTCGAACGCCGTCCAGCGATGCCGGAGGTCGCCCGCCGTCTGCGGGCAATGAGCATTTGATCCGTCCGTCGCCCATTGCCCGGTCTGCTGCCTCTGTGCGGCAGATCGCGAGCAAGCTCGCTCCTACACCGTGGGAGCCAGCTTGCTGGCGATGAATGATGAGGCGATCTACCTGACACACCGCACCCGCGGCCACCTCGACAGGTGTCCGCGGGCTGTGCGGGCGCCTTCTTAACCGGCCAGACCGACGTAGACGTTCTGCACGTCGTCATGGTTGTCGATGGCTTCGAGGAAGGCCTCGACTTCCGCCATCTGCTCGTCGCTCAGGCCGTCGACCGTGCTCTTGGGGCGGTAGCCCAGTTGCGCCGACTGCACCGTGAAACCGAATTCAGGCAGCTGCTTGCAGACCGCGTCCATGTCGGTCGGCTCGGTGAGGAACAGCGTAACGCCGTCCTCTCCCGGCTCGCAGTCCTGGGCACCGGCTTCGATGGCGGCTTCGTCCGGGTCAGCGTCCGGCGAGGTCGGCACCGCTTCGATCATGCCCTGATACAGGAAGTCCCAGGAAACCGAGCCCGCCGCGCCCAGCTGGCCCTTGCGGAACAGCACGCGGATTTCCGACACGGTGCGGTTGATGTTGTCGGTCAGGCATTCGACGATCACTGGCACCCGGTGCGGCGCGAAACCTTCGTAGGTCAGGCGCTCGAAGGTGACGCTGTCGCCCAGCAGTCCGGCGCCCTTCTTGATTGCACGCTCCAGGGTTTCACGCGGCATCGAAGCCTTTTTGGCCTGCTCGACGACCAGGCGCAGGCGCGAGTTCATGTCGGGGTCGGCACCTGAGCGCGCAGCGATCATGATTTCCTTGGACAGCTTGCCGAAAATCTTGCCCTTGGCATTGGCTGCCGCTTCTTTATGCTTGACCTTCCACTGTGCGCCCATGTTCTGCTCTCTTGATCCGTAGGCCTCGCCGTCGGCATCCGCATCAGGTGCGAAAGTCGGCGACGACGAAGCGCTGAAAAATGGTTACCGATGATGACGCCTCGGCCGCGCGCATTTTATACGCGCTGGCGCCAGATGAAACCCCTGAGGCCGTCGATCGCTCCTGCCAGAGTTTTCATGCGTGCCCTCACCCCGCGATTCGTTTTGATTTGTAGGCATTTTCCGAATTGTCGCTCACGCACGCTGTTCTCCCGCCGCATCTCGTACTCTGCGCACCTTCATGTCAAGGAGCGAGAACCTGTATGCACGACAACCAGCCGATGCCTGTCACCCTGGCGATTGCCGATTGCCGGCTGGAACTGCGGGTCCTGGGTTTCCGGGGACGGGACGGCCTGAACGAGGTGTATCGCTATGACATCGATCTGATCGCAAATGATCCTCATACGGACGTCTCGGACTGGGCAGGACGCACTGCCTTTCTCGGTTTCGGAACGGCGGACCACGGGATTCACGGCCAGATTCAACAGGCCGTTCAGCTTTATGCCGGGACCTGCCAGAGTCATTATCGACTCACTCTCGCGCCCGGACTGCAGCGCCTGGAACAGCGTCGTCGGCGCCGCGTGCACACCAATCTCACGACTCCGGGCCTCATCGCTCGCCTGCTGGACGAGCACGGCCTGGAGAACTGTGATTATGCGTTCGACAGGCTGACCGGGCTTTATCCCCTCCTGGCCGTACGGGTCCAGTATGACGAGACCGATCTACAGTTTCTGTGCCGGATCTGCGAAGAAGAAGGCATACACTTTCGCTTCGAGCACAGCCGCCAACGGCATCGTCTGGTGTTCGCCGACGACCCAGCCAGTTTCGCCGAACATTCGTCGCCACTGCGCTTTGATCCGGACAGCGGCGAGCCGGCGTTGCGGCATTTCGCGCAGCATTGGTCAGCCGCCTGCGTGGCGGCGCCGATGCCCGTCGGCACCCCGGACACGGAAGCTTTGACGTCATCCGAGTTCGACGCCTGCATCGTGAATTCTGCGCTCAACGAAACAATCGATATGGCCGACGCGCCTCATCTTGCCGATATCGACCGGGGCCTGCAGCGGCAGCGCGCCATGCGCGAACTCGAACGGCTGCGCTGCGCGCGGTACCGGGTGCGCGGCGCCAGCGACCAGCCTGACCTGCGTAGCGGGATGGTCGTTCAGGTCCTGGACCACCCGCAAGCCTTGCTCAACGACCAGTGGCTGACCACCGGCGTTGAACACCGTCTTGCCCGATTCGAGGTACTCGAAGGCCTGGACCCTCATGACATTGCCGCCATTGTCGCCGGCGTCCAGCAAGGCTCGTCGGATTGGGACGACGGCGCCCCACCCCAGGGATATCGCAACCGTTTCGAGGCCCTGCCCTGGGCCATGACCTTTCGCCCTCGGCTCGAACACCCTGGGCCGCGGGTGCACGGCGAACAGCCGGCCACGGTCATGAACGCCCCGCTCGATGATCCAGGGCTGGTATCGGTGCGTTACGACTGGCAGACGGTCCAGCCACCTGGGTCAACTTCGGCATGGCCGCTGGCGCAAGTGCTGCGCGGCACGCAGACCGATCTCGCTACCCTGCCCCCGGGCGCGCGGGTGCTGGTAGCGCATCTCGACGGTGATCCGCAGCGCCCCGTCATCTGTGGTCTCGAAGCCGAACAGGAGCGCTCGACGCCCCTGCAGATTCGTCTGGATGGAGTGGACGTTTGCGCGTCGCAGGCCGTCGTGAGCGCCGCCAGCGGTCAGCGCCTGCAGGTTCGCGCACGGCACACACTGCGCTTTCAGAGCGCGCACGGCACAGTCGAGCTTTCCGAGCGTGGTATTCAATTGAATGGAATGCCCGCCGTACGGCTGTCTGCCTGGCAGCCGGAACCCGGCGCGGGCCCCGACCTGCGGCTGAGCCTCCAGGCGGGTCCGCAAGGTGAGCCCCTGGCCGACTGCGCCTGGTACATCGTCCGCATGGCTCAGCCCGGCCTGGAGCATCTACCGAGAATCGATCCGCGCCATATCCTGTTCGAAGGCACAACCGACGCCCAAGGCTACCTCGGTCTGAGCGCCACTCAGCGCCGGACCCTGGCAACCCTGTATAACGCCGAGCCCCAAACGTTGTGCCTGGTTTATCCCGGGCACTGCCTGACGCTGCGCGCCTGGTTTCAGCAGAACTGGACCGAGCGGCAGCGCCGGGCTTTTAGGCTCAACAGCCTTTGAACTGCGGCTCGCGCTTTTCGATGAAGGCCTGCATGCCTTCCTTCTGGTCCTGGCTGGCAAAGGCCGCATGGAAAACTCGACGCTCGAAACGGACACCCTCGGCCAGCCCGACCTCGAAAGCCCGGTTGACGCTCTCCTTGACCATCATCGCCACCGGCAGCGATTTGGCGGCAATGCTTGCCGCGGCAGCCAGCGCTTCCTCCAGCAGACGTTCGACCGGTACCACACGGGCCACCAGGCCGGCGCGTTCCGCTTCGTCGGCATCGATCAGCCGGCCGGTCAGGCACATATCCATCGCCTTGGCCTTGCCCACCGCCCGGGTCAAGCGCTGGGTGCCGCCCATGCCCGGCAACACTCCCAGATTGATCTCGGGCTGGCCGAACCGCGCGTTATCCGCGGCCAGAATGAAATCGCACATCAGCGCCAGTTCGCACCCACCGCCCAGGGCGAAGCCGGCGACTGCCGCGATCATCGGCTTGCGCCGGGCCGCCACGCGATCACTCTCGGCGAACAAGTCGTCAAGATAGATCTGCGGATAGACCAGATCCGCCATTTCCTTGATATCGGCGCCCGCCGCGAATGCCTTGGCCGATCCGGTGAGCACGATGCAGCCGACGCCCGGATCTCGCTCCAGTGCGTCGAGCGCGTGATTAAGCTCGTCGATCAGCTGCGCGTTCAGCGCGTTGAGCGCCTTGGGGCGGTTGAGGGTCAGCAGTGCCACCCGGCCCTGGCGCTCCAGAAGAAGGGTCTCGTAACTCATGCAAGGGTTCCTGTTCAGACTGATTGACCGTGGCGCACGGGTAACATCGCCCGCGCGCTCACTGTCCATGTCACATCAAAGCACTTCGATTGCCATTGCCGTCGCCTCGCCACCACCGATGCAGATGGCGGCGACACCCCGCGTCAGCCCGCGACGCCGCAGGGCCGCCAGCAGGGTCACTAGGATGCGCGCGCCCGACGCACCCACCGGATGGCCCAGCGCACAGGCCCCGCCATGCACGTTGACCTTGTCATGCGACAGTTCCAGACGCTTCATCGCCACCATCGGCACCACCGCGAAGGCTTCGTTGATTTCGAACAGATCGACGTCGTCCACGGTCCAGCCTGTCTTGGGCAGCAGACGCTGGATCGCACCGATCGGTGCTGTGGTGAACAGCCCCGGCTCGTCGGCGAACGCCGCGTGCCCGACAATTTTCGCCAGGGGTTTCAGACCACGGCGCGACGCCTCGGACAGACGCATCAACAGCAGTGCGGCGGCGCCATCGGAGATGGAGCTGGAGTTGGCCGCAGTGACGGTTCCGTCCTTGCGGAACGCAGGCTTGAGGGTGGGAATCTTGTCGGGACGGGCCCGTGGAGGCTGTTCGTCATGACGAATCTCCCGGGTTTCCTTGCCGATGGTGGCCTGGACCGGAACGATTTCCTCGTCGAACCAGCCGTTCTCGATCGCCGCCTGGGCGCGGGTCAGGGACGCCATGGCGTAGGCATCCTGAGCCTCGCGATCAAAGCCGTTGGCCTGCGCGCAGTCTTCGGCATAAGTGCCCATCAGACGACCCGGCTCGAATGCATCCTCCAGTCCGTCGAAGAACATATGGTCCAGCACCCGGCCGTGGCCCATGCGGTATCCGCCGCGAGCCCGGTCCAGCAGGTAAGGCGCATTCGACATGCTCTCCATGCCGCCGGCTACCACGACCCTCGCGCTGCCGTTGATCAACAGGTCGTGGGCAAGAATCGCAGTCTGCATCCCCGAGCCGCACATTTTGTTGACTGTCGTGCACAGGGTCGCGGTGCCCAGCCCTGCTCCCAGCGCCGCCTGCCTGGCCGGCGCCTGACCGAGACCCGCCGGCAGCACGCAGCCGAACAGAACCTCTTCGACAGCGCCCGGCTCGATGCCGGCGCGCTCCACGCAGCCCTGGATGGCCGCCGACCCCAGGCGCGTCGCGCTGAGGCTTTGCAGTTCCCCCTGGAATCCGCCCATCGGGGTGCGGGCGGCACTGACGATGACGACCGGGTCGGTCTGCTGCTGTTCAAGGGCCATGGTTCACCTCCTGACGATTGTTATTATTGGCATCGCACAGATCATCGACCCGCAGGCTGCGTCGGGCAATGGTCAGATTGGGCAGATTAGCGGGTATTTGAGCGAAGGCGAGCGGCCACGGCCGCGAATATCCGCGCGCGGCTGTGGTCAGAGCGCATATTGCCCCTGGAGCCGCAGAAGATGACCGGTTTTGTCCGCTTGTTATGCACAATGGCCGCTGTACTGGCCTTGACCGCCTGTGCGCTGTTCCCCAACCGCGACCCGCTGAATATCAACGTGGTCGGTATCGATCCGCTTCCTGGCCAGGGGCTGGAGGTGCGAATGGCGGTCAGGCTGCGGTTGCAGAACCCCAATGAGACGACCATCGAATACAGCGGCGTGGCGCTGGAGCTGGACGTGAACGACCGGTTGCTGGCGTCGGGCGTGAGCGATCAGCAAGGCACCATCGGCAGGTTTTCGGAAGTCGTGCTGGTGGTGCCGGTCAGCGTCTCGGCCTTCGCGGCCTTGCGTCAGGCGGTGGGCCTGACGGAGACCGGGCGCCTGGACAACCTGCCTTATACGCTGCGTGGCAAGCTGGCGGGCGGCGTCTTCGGCACGATGCGGTTCGAAGACAGCGGCACGCTGAGCCTGCCGCGAGGCTATGGCAGCGGCTACTGACGGGACTCTGGTAAAGGGACTCTGGTACCGGGACCCTAGCGGGCCGCCGCCATCAGACGATTGACTTCACTGCGCACCATATTGGCGTATTCGGGCGGACTCATGGCATCCAGTTCGGAGCGAACCCACTCCGACCACTTGCCCTTGCGCTTGCCGCGCTCCGCCATCAGCCGGGCCGCTTCGCCCTTGGCCTTGCCCAGGTTGCTCTGCCACAGCTCGAACAGACGGGATTTTTCGTCCTCGATGGCGGCGCGCTCAGGAAGAGACCGATTGGCCAGATTGAAACTCATACGATCACCTGTAACTGAAAACTTCGCCATGTTACACCGCCGCGTGCCATGACTGAACGCCTGCGCCAACCGACCGCGAGACCGCCGTGCAACTTTTCACGGGTTCGTGGACTCCATTGGTCACTTACGCCATCAACTGAAGGAAAAACACCATGGCCCGTAACACCACTGCCAAGAACGCCGCCGACCAGATCAAGGATCAGGCGTTCAGCGAGCTGCAGGCGCTGATCGAAGAATCGGACAAACTGCTCAAGGACAGCTCGACCCTGGTGGGCGAAGAAGCCGAAACCCTGCGCGCTCAGGTCAGCCTCAAACTGCGTCAGGCAATGGACTCGGTCGCCAGCGTGCGCGAAAAGACCAAGCCCGTCGTCGAAGCGACTGAAAACTACATCGGCGTGCATCCGTGGCAGACCGTTGCGGCCTCGGCTGGCTTCGGACTGATCGTCGGCCTGCTGCTGGGTCGTCGTTGATCGTTCGGCATGGCAGGCCGGTATCAGGCCGGTCCGTCATGCCGCAGGGTCATTCGGCGCGCCGAACAACCGAAGGCTCCGCCAGCCGGTGTGACTTGGCGACCTTGGCCTGCAGCGCGACGCGCTGTTCTTCCGCCGCCGCCTGACTCTCATACGGCCCTACCTGCATCTGCTGCTTGCCGTCCACCACCACGATGACCGGCGCATAGCCACGCTCCAGCAACCAGGCACTGATATCGCTGACCGCCTCGCGGGAGTTCATCTGGATGAACCACTTGCCGCTCGCTGTCGCAGGGTCCTGCTCGGCCTGTCGAATCGGGGCCGGCGGTTGCGATGAAGCTGACTGCGAACTCTTGGAGCTACCTGCATCGCAGCCTGCCAGCGCCAGCACTGCCATGATCATTACCGTTTTGCGCACGAACGTCTGCTCCTCGTCTGAAGTGGCGCGAGTCTAGCACTGCCGCCCGGCGATGTGCCGAGGTGCGTCGTGGTGCCGCGGGCGCGGCAGCCGTGTAATCGAGGATAACGCCCGCACATCGGGCTTGGGCCACGCCGCCTGATCCTGTAATGAAATATTTCCTGGCGCTGATTCCCGCTGCCCGCGCCTGTCTGTCACTGCGGGTCAGAGTGTGAAGCTTGAAGCTCGTTATTCCGAACTGTCTATGCTCTGCCAAGGCGAAGCTGCCGTCGTGATGATCAACAGGAGTCCGTCAATGTGCAATCGCAACCCGCTGCAGTGCATCATCCCGCCGTATATCCTCGAACACATGGCGCTATCGGGGCAGGCCGTCCCCAGGGCGCGGGCAATCGTCAACCTCGCCAGCAGCTCGGCATTCGTGGCCTCGCGCCTGACCGCGCGGGTCATGCCCACCCTGCTGGCCGTGCAGTCTCCCGACGGAAACCGCCACAGGATGGTCTACGACGCCCAGGGCACCGACCGTCTGCCCGGTGTCCTCAAGCGCTCCGAAGGTGACCGGCCGACCGGTGACCCGGCGCTGGACGAAGCCTTCGATGGCTCGGGGGATGTCTATGACTTCTTTCTTGAACTGTTCGGCCGCAACTCTCTGGATGACGCGGGCATGAGCCTGGTGTCGACGGCGCATGTGGCCGAAGTCGGATTCGACGGGGATTTCGTGCCGCTGAGCAACGCCTACTGGAACGGCAGCCAAATGGCCTACGGCGATGGCGATGGCGTGGTGTTCAACCGTTTCACCAGCAGCCTGGAGGTCATCGGCCACGAACTGACCCACGGCGTCCAGGCGTTTACCTCCAATCTCGTCTACCAGGGTCAGCCGGGTGCGCTGAACGAGCACTTCGCCGATGTGTTCGGCATCCTTGTACGCCAGTGGAAACAAGGCACCAGCGCGGAACAGTCCAGCTGGTTGATCGGCAGCGAACTGCTGGTGCCCGCCCCCACCCGCCGCGGGATCCGGGACATGGAAAACCCTGGCACCGCGTACAACGACGACCCCGATCTGGGCGACGATCCGCAACCGGCGCACATGGCCGATATCTATACCGGTCCCAAAGACCGCGGCGGCGTGCATATCAATTCTGGCATTCCGAACCGTGCCTTCGTGCTGGCTGCCAAGGCGCTGGGTGGCAATGCCTGGGAAGCGGCCGGAAAAATCTGGTATGAAACCCTGCTGCAATTACCGTCGGACTGCTCGTTCGTTGAATGCGCCCAGGCGACCGTCAGAGTGGCCGCCGATCCTCGCTTCGGCCCGTCCGCGAAAAAAGCCGTGCAGACGGCTTGGAAAACGGTTGGTATAGACATCTAAGCCACAGGAGATCGTGATGAGAGTGTGTCTGGTGCAATCCGGCGGGTTCGTCGGAGCGATCAAAAGGTGCGAGGTCGACACCACCACCCTCGACCGGCCCGAAGCCGAGCGCGTGCACCGACTGGTCGAGGAAAGCGGTCTGCGCCAATCGGGCCAGAGGTTTTCCGAGGTCGCCACCGATCTCAGGCAATACGAGCTGACGATTGAAGACGACACGCGGGCGGTGTGCCTGACCTTCGATGACCACAACGTCCCCCAGTCGGCGCGGCAGCTGCTGGGGTATTTGCAGAAGCGTGGCGGAGCCGGTCGATAGGGCCTTGTGGGAGCCAGCTTGCTGGCGATGACGGCGATGCGGTCCTACCTGGTCCACCGCAGGCCAGATAGCTGCCGCTTCACGGCAGATCGCCAGCAAGCTGGCTCCTACGGGACGGTGGGCGGCATAATGGCCCGATGATACTGAACCCCGCCATCCGGCCGCGGTCCATGCTTGAGATGTGGCGATCAAGCACAAAAACATGCCATGGCAGCATTAAACAGGTATCTTCCCGTGCCGTCCGCCTACCCTACCACTGCATTAACGGCATCCATGACGACCGAGCCTTCCACAGCCCCCGACCAAGGCCTGCTCATTTGCGAGCATTGCGACTCGCTTTATGAGGCCTTGCCGCTCCAGCGCGGCGAATCGGCCCATTGCCTGCGCTGTCACGCCTTGCTGGGTCGCGGTCATCGATTGAGCATCGAACAGTTGCTCGCGCTAACCATCGCCGCGGCGTTGTTCTTTCTGTTCGCCAATCTGTTCCCGGTGATCAGCATCAACATGAAAGGCCTGACCAACGAGGTCACGCTGTGGGAATCGGTGGAAGCCCTCGCCCAGGGGCGCATCACCCTGATCGCCCTGGTGGCCGGTCTTGCAATCATCTTCGCGCCGCTGTTGCAGATCGCCCTGCTCTTCTGGGTACTGATCCATGCCCAGCAAGGCGTGATCGCGCCCGGTTTCAGAACCTGCATGCGCGCGCTAGAGCATCTGCGGCCCTGGAGCATGCTGGAGGTATGCATGCTCGGGGTACTGGTGGCGATCATCAAACTCTCGGGCATGCTCGATGTGCACCCGGGCGTGGGCCTGTGGGCCATGGCGATGCTGATGGTGTTGATTCTGCTGATTGCCAATCGTGACATCCGGCGTCTCTGGGACGAACTGGGGGTTCGTCCGCAATGAACGGGATTCCCTTTGCCCGGGAACGCAAGCTTGCCCTCTGCCATATCTGCGGCTACGCCTGCGATGAACAGGCCACCTGCTGCCCGCGCTGCGACTCGGCCGTACACCGGCGCAAGCCCAACAGCCTTGCGCGTACCTGGGCGTTTCTGATCGCGGGGCTGATCTTCTACGTGCCGGCCAACCTGTTACCGGTGATGTACACCTCGCTACTGGGCAACAGCAGCGAGAACACCATCATGAGCGGCGTGATCGAGTTTTTCGAAAGCGGCTCATGGGATATTGCCATCCTGATCTTCATTGCCAGTGTCGTGGTACCCGGCATCAAGTTTCTGGTCCTGGGCATGCTGCTGATCACCTGCCAGCGTCGCAGCCGCTGGGCGATGGTGGAGCGGGCGCGCCTGTACCGTTTCGTCGAGCTGATCGGCTACTGGTCGATGCTCGATGTGCTGGTCGTCGCGCTGGTCGCGTCTCTGGTGCAATTCCGCGAGCTGAGCACGATCGAACCGCGGATCGGTATTCTGTTTTTTGGTCTGGTAGTGGTGATGACGATGTTCGCCGCCATGAGTTTCGATCCCCGGCTTATCTGGGACGCAGAGGTTGAAGATGTCTGAAAATAATCCTCCCCACCACCCCGTGACGCCCGCGCGCCCGGAGGTCAAGCGCCGTCGGGTGCGCGTCTCGCTGATCTGGCTGGTGCCCATCGTGGCGGGGATCATCGGTCTGTCCATGGCGTTTCACGACTGGATGAACCTGGGCCCGCGCATCACCGTGAGCTTCCTGACCGCCGAGGGTCTGGAGGCCAACAAGACCCAGGTCAAATACAAGAACGTGGTGATCGGCATGGTGACCGACATCAGCCTGAGCGACGACCGTACCCACGTGCTCGCCACCATCGAGCTGAACAATACCGCCGGCCCGTTCACTCGTGTCGACAGCCAGTACTGGGTGGTGCGTCCGCGGATAGGCGCCCATGGCGTGTCCGGCGTCGATACGTTGCTGTCCGGCGCATTCATCGGTTCCGATCCGGGCAGTTCCGAGGACACCAAGAGCGATTTCACCGGACTGGAAACACCGCCCCCCGTCACCTTTGGCGAAAAGGGCAAGCGTTTTACCCTGCATACCGATGACCTTGGTTCGCTGGACATCGGCTCGCCAGTGTATTTCCGCCGCATTCAGGTCGGTCAGGTCGTTTCCTACAACCTGTCGCAGGATGGCAAGGGCGTCGACCTGCAGATCTTCATCAATTCGCCCAACGACCAGTTCATCACCACCGATACGCGTTTCTGGAATGCCAGCGGCGTGGACGTGTCCGTGGGCGCTACAGGGCTGAAGGTCAACACCCAGTCGCTGACTTCAATCCTGTCGGGCGGCATCGCCTTCCGCGAGCCGAACTGGAGCCCCAACGCGGTGCCGGCCGAAGAAAACGCAGAGTTCAAGATCTTCGACGACCAGACCACCGCCATGGCACCGCCCGATGGAGAGCCGATCTACGTGCGCATGCGCTTCAACCAGTCGCTGCGCGGGATGGCGGTCAATTCGCCGGTCGAGTTCGTCGGCGTGAACATCGGCCGCGTGGTGTCGGTGGATCTGGACTACGACCCGGCGACCAAGTCGTTCCCAGGCATCGTCGGTGCGGTGATTTATCCGGACCGGCTGGGTATTGCGCAATCGAAGATCGAACAGCTGGCGGGCAGCGGCAGCGAGGAAGAGAAATCGGCCCGGGTGCTGGGCATGTTCGTCAACAATGGTCTGCGCGCCCAGGCGCGCACCGGCAATCTGCTGACCGGGCAGTTGTACATCGCTCTGGACTTCGAGCCACGCGCCGGCAAGGTCGCGTTTAATCCCAAGGCCCGGCCGATGGAAATCCCGACCGTGCCCGGCAGCTTCGACAAGCTGCAGGAGCAGCTGCAGGCCTTCGTCGACAAGGTCAGTCGCCTGCCTCTGGACGAACTGGCCGGCAACCTCAACGGCAGCCTGAGCGAACTGCAGAAGACCCTCAAGCAGGTCAACGGCAGCGTATTGCCGCAGATGCGCGGCACGCTTGAGCAGGCGCAGAAGACCCTCGGCACCGCCAACGAATCTCTGGCGGACGACTCGCCGGCTCGCCAGCAGTTGGGCCATGCGCTTGAGGAAGTCCAGCGTACCGCCCGCTCCGTTCGGGTGCTGACCGACTTCCTCAGCCGTCACCCCGAAGCGCTGATCCGTGGCCGTACCAGCGAGGCCGCGCCCCGTTCGTTCAACGCGCCCCGTTCCTCCCGAGCCATCGACCTGGAAGCCAACCCATGATCCCGCGCCTCACATTTGCCGTACTGGCGGCCGCCCTTGGCCTGGTAGCCTGCTCGTCGCCCCAGACCAATTACTACACCTTGATCGCGCCGATGGATGGCGGCGCCCCGAATACCAGGCCGGCGCCCTTCCAGTTCGAAATGCTGCCGGTACTGATGCCGGTTCAGGTCGATCAGCCGCCGCTGGTCGTGCGTCAGGGCAATGGCAGCCTGGGTATTCTGGACACCGAGCGCTGGGGCTCGCCGCTCGGCGACGAGTTCCACGACGCCCTGACCGCGCAGCTGGAACAGCGCTTCGGCGGCCGCGACATGGCCGGTCTGCCCAAGGATGGCAGTCGGCCGGTGCTGTCGGTGCGCACGGACGTGCGCCGCTTCGAATCGGCGCCCAACGCCTATGCCATGACCGATGTGGTCTGGACCCTCAGCCTGCGCAATGGCGACGCGGTTCCGGGCAGCAAGCGCGCCAACCTGACCTGCAGCAGCGTGATCCGCGAACAGGCTGGGGAAGGCATGGATAGCCTGATCGTGGCGCATCAGAAAGCCGTGGCGCGTCTTGCCGACGAGATCGCCGAGACGGCCCGGGACTGGAGCCGTGACACCGCTGCCGGTTGCCGCTGACCCGTGCATCGAGGTGCGATGCACGCGTTCGACCTACCGCCCTCGCCAGACCCACTCATCTGGCGGGCTTCAACCTTCAGACTTATCCAAAACAGGTGTTGCAGATTCTTTTCAAATCCGCGTATATGTATAATGTGCCATCATCCCGCGGGATGAAATAAAAGTCATACCGGACATGTTATAGGCGCGCGCCCTGATTATTGGACCGACCCCGTTGTAGGCGGATGTGCCTGTTCCTTCCCTTAAAGTGCGGTACAGCCGGCATTGATCGGCAAGCGATTTCTTGAGGATAGAAAAATGACAGGCATAGGCCCCCGGTTGAAGCGGGAAAGGCTGCGACTCAAGCTGTCCCAGAGCGCGATGGGCGCCATCGGCGGCGTCGAGACCAACGCTCAGGGCAACTATGAAAACGGAATACGCTCTCCCCGAGCCGATTACCTCTCGCGGATTTCCGCGGCCGGGGTCGACGTCAGCTATGTGGTGACCGGCCATAGCCCGGAGCGCCCGGGTTTTGCCGACGGGCCTCTGGACCAGCACAGCCTGGAGCCACTGAGCCGGGCCATCAACCGGTTGCACGGCAGCCTGCACGATGTCAGCCAGAACCTCTATCACATGGCGCGTCTGGCGGAAGCTCGCGTACAGGCCGCGGATCTGGACAAGGCCCAGCTCGAACATATCAAGGGCGACGCCGAAGCCCTCACCATCGCCGCCGTGCGGCTGATCTACATGACCTCGCGCCTGGTCTGAGCGCGGGTTGCGGCTTGGCCCTGCCGACTGTCCGAGACACCCGCGACGCGCCCCTGAGCCATAGGGCGCCGACTATGCTCTAGGATTGTCAGCGAGCGCTCCCGACGCCGGGCCCCTGTAGCGCCGTGAGCCATACCAGGACTCACCTCGTTGCCCGATTCGCAGGTCAGGATCCTCGCATCCTCAATCTGCCATGACAGGAAACGACCCATGAACACTCTGGACCTGCAAGCGCTCAAAGAGCGTCAGAAGGAAGCCTGGGGCAGCGGCGATTACGCTGTGATCGGCACTACCCTGGCATTGACCGGCGAACTGCTGGCCGAAGCTTGCGACCTGCGCTATGACGAACGCGTGCTGGACGTCGCGGCGGGCAATGGCAATGCCACGCTGGCCGCCGCGCGGCGCGGTTGCGTGGTCACTTCAACCGACTATGTGCAAGGCCTGCTCGAACGCGGCCGTGAGAGAACCCGCGCTGAGCATTTCGATGTCACCTTTCGCGAAGCCGATGCCGAGAATCTGCCCGATGAGGACGCCAGCTTCGACGCCGTGCTGTCGACGTTCGGCGTCATGTTCACCCCCGATCAGCCGCGTGCGGCCGCAGAGGTGTGTCGGGTTTGCCGTCCCGGCGGGCGGATCGGCCTGACGTGCTGGACACCCGAGGGCTTCATCGGCCAGATGTTCAAGATTCTGGGCCGCTATGCGCCACTGCCGGCCGGCGTCGCTTCGCCGCTGATGTGGGGCGTGGAATCGCATCTGCACACGTTGTTCGACGGTAATGCCGGCCGTATCGATGTCACTCGGCGGATTTTCAACTTCCGTTACCGCTCGGCGGAGCATTTCGCGGAGATCTTCCGCCTCTGGTACGGCCCCGTGCACAAAGCCTTCGGCCGACTGGAGGAAGACCAGGCCAAGGCGCTGTATGGCGAACTGGTAGATCTGCTGGAACGCAGCAACCGGGCGGGGAGCAGCTCGCTGGTAGTACCGTCGGAGTATCTGGAAATCGTGGTTCAGCGAGCCTGACCGCGCCATGCCCCGGCGCGCGCGCCGGGGCACGTCAAGACGTTAGCGACGCTTCATGCGGTCGATGATGACCGCCAGCAGCAGAATGGTGCCGCGAATCACGTACTGGTAGAAGGTGTCGATGTTCTTGAGGTTCATGGCGTTTTCGATGATCGCCAGGATCAGCACGCCGGCGATGACATGACGGATCATGCCAATCCCGCCGCTGAGCGATACGCCGCCCAATACACAGGCTGAGATCACGGTCAGTTCGAAGCCCTGGCCGATCATTGGCTGGCCGGAAGTCATGCGCGATGCCAGGATCACGCCCGCCAGCGCACCGATCAGACCATGCACTGCGAAAATGATGATTTTGGTCCGGTCGACATGCACCCCGGCGAGCAACGCGGCTTCCTGATTGCCGCCAATTGCCATGGTGTTGCGGCCGTACGTGGTGTAATTCAGCAGCCAGCCGAAGAATACGAAGCAAGCGATGGTGATCAGGATCGGCACCGGCACGCCATAGAGCTGGCCGTTGCCGAACACGAAGAAGCCTTCGTTGGACACCCCGACCGCCTTGCCGTTGGAAAAGATGTAGGCCAGGCCGCGGACGATCTGCATGGTCGCAAGGGTCGTGATCAACGCGTTGATGCGCAGTTTAGCGATCACGATGCCATTGATCAGGCCGACCACCACGCCCATGGCCAGAGCGGCGCTGACGCCCAGCACCACGCTGTCGGTATCACGGATCACGATCCCGGCGATCACCCCCGCGCAGGCAAGGACCGAACCCACCGACAGGTCGAAGTGCCCCGAAGCCAGGCAATACAACATGGTGCAGGCGGCAATGCCGACGGTGGAGATCGCCAGGCCCAGCCCGCGCATGTTCAACGGCGACAGGAAGTTATCGATGAACACCGCGCACAGCACGAAGATGCCAAGTGCCGCCAGCAGCATGACCCACTCATCGACGAACCGGCGCAGGTTCAAGCCCTGCCGGGGAGCCCGCAGGCTTGTTTCGGTAGACATACGCACCTCTTTCTTGTTTTTCATTTTGAAGTTGTCGCGTTCAGGTCGAAGACGCCCCAGGTCAACCGCGCGTGCGCGGCAATGCCAATTGCAGGAGTCGTGACTCCTGGGCTTCGTCGCGGTTGAGCTCGCCGGTGATTGCGCCTTCGCTCATCACCAGAATCCGGTCGGAAATGCCCATGACCTCCATCAAGTCGCTGGACACTACGATCACCGCGATGCCCTGAGCGGCGAGGTCGTGAATGATCTGATAGATTTCCGACTTGGCACCGATATCGATCCCCCGCGTCGGCTCGTCCAGCAACAGGACTTTCATCGGCATCGACAGCCAGCGACCGAGGATCGCCTTCTGCTGGTTGCCGCCCGACAGATACAGGATCTGCTGCTCAGGCGAAGGCGTCTTGACGTTCATCGAGCGAATCCGCTCACGGGCATTGTCCCGCTCCCACTGCCGCTGGATCAGGCAGCCCAGGTTCACATGCCGGGGCCGTGCACCGATGTTGATGTTCTCGGCGACGCTGGACAGCGGCACGATGCCCTCTTTCTTGCGGTCCTCCGGGCACAGCAGAATGCCCGCCGCAATGGCATCGCGAGGAGATCGCAGGGTCAGGGTCTCGCCATCGAGTTGCAGGGTTCCGGCACTGCAGCGGGTCAGGCCGGACAGCAGGCGGAACAACTCCGTGCGTCCGGCACCCACCAGACCGAAGAAGCCCAGCACTTCGCCCTTCTGCACGGCAAAGCTCACCGGCTCCTGCAATCCCGGGCCAAGCAGGCCCGTGACACGCAAACTCGGTCCCAGATGCGGGCGCGGCCGGTAGTTGTAGATGTCCTGAATATCGCGACCGACCATGCAGGTCACCAACCGGTCGTGGTCCAGCTCGCCCATGTCCTCGAAGGTGCGCACGAAACGGCCGTCCTTGAACACGGTAACGGCATCGCAGACGCGGAAGATTTCTTCCATGCGGTGCGACACGTAGAGAATCACCCGCCCCTCGTCGCGCAGACGCACGATGATCGCCATCAACCGGTCGATTTCTCGCGCCGAGAGACTGCTGGTTGGTTCGTCGAAAGCGATGACGTGCGCGTTGCGCGACATGGCCTTGGCGATTTCCACCAGTTGACGCTGCCCCAGGGACAGATCGCCCAGACGAGTACCGGGATCGATTTCGTCGGCCAGCCCCTTGAGCAACTGCGCGGCCTTTTGCATCAGAGCCCGCCGATTGATCAGCCCGAAGCGGCTGGGCATGTGCCCCAGCAGCAGGTTCTCGGCGACGGTCATCTCCGGGACCAGATGCAGTTCCTGATGGATGACCGCAATGCCGGCGGCGATGCTGTCAGCGGTGGATTTGAAGCGGTGAACCTGCTCGCCGATCTGCAAGGTGCCACTGTCAGGGTAATAGGAGCCGCCCAGAATCTTGAGCAGCGTGGACTTGCCGGCGCCATTCTCGCCCATCAGCGCATGAACGCTACCGGGCCGCGCCACGAAGCTGATGTCAGATAGCGCCTTGACGCCGGGAAAGACCTTGCCGATCCCGTTGAAGCGCAACGCCCCGCCCGCGGGATGTAATTCGATTGCCTGTTGCATGACTCGCCCTCCTCGGCCGTCCGTGCCTGCCCTGAAAGGAAATGAAACGAAGCTGAGAAGGTGCGCCGCGCAGCGGCCACCCTCTCAGGTCTCGCTCAATTCACTTCCAGAGACCGATTTTGGTCAGCACTTCCTGGAAGTTGGCGCGGGTGATCAGCGTCACGTCATCCATGGCGGTGTACTTGGGCGGCTCCTTGCCGGTGGTGACCCACTGGAACATCTGGTAGGCCGTGTCGTAGCCCTCCTTGTCCGGGCTGGGCAGCATCGAGCCGTGGAAACCGCTCTGTTTCTTCTTGAGCTCGTCGATCGCATCGGTGCCGTTGATGCCGATACCGATGACGTTGGCCGGAGCGAACCCGTTCGAGGCTGTGGCGCGCACGCCCCCAAGGACCGTGTTGTCGTTCATGCCGCCGATGATGAGGTTCTTAGCGTTGGCAGGCAGCTTGGGCAGCGCCGAGCTGGTCGCATCCATGCTGCCGGGCACGTCGAGGGTCTTTTGCGCGGTAAACAGGATCTGACTTTCCGGCAGGCCGGCTTTTTTCAACGCATCCACCGAGCCGTCGGTGCGTTTCTTGCCAGTGTCCAGTTCGTTGTAGGTATTGATGATGGCGTAGGTTTCTTTCCAGTCCCAGTTGCGATTCTTCGCTTCGGCGGCCATCGCCTCACCTTGTTTCTGGCCGACCTCGAAGGCCGCCATCCCGAGGTAAGGCACGTCTTCCATGAAGTTGCCCTTGGCATCGACGAAACGGTCATCGACGGCCATGACTTTCAGGCCGTTGGCCTTGGCCTTGGCGACGATTGCAGGGCCCAGCGAAACGTCCGGCGGGCAGATCACGAAACCCTTGGCGCCGTTGGCGGCCAGGTTGTCGATGGCGGCCAGGGTTTTCTCGCCATCGGGAACGGCGATCTTGAGCACCTCGAAACCATGTTCCTTGCCGGCTTTTTCGGCAAAGGCCCATTCGGTCTGGAACCAGGGTTCTTCGGCTTGCTTGACCAGAAAGCCGATCTTGACCTTTTCGGCGGCGGTCAGGGCGCCACTGCTGCCAAGGATGGCGGTGGCGACGGCGGCACAGCACAGGGAACGAATCCCGTGACGACTCAACATAGCTAACTCCTTATTGTTATTGAATAGCTACAGCGTCCAGCGGTGAGAGAACGGGTCTTGGGATAACCTGGCTGACCCGTCAAATAGTCATACCATATTGCGAATCGCAGCAATGTAACCGAGTGTCACTCGTGGTAGAGCACCGAGCGCCCGCCATCGATCATGATGCAGCTGGCGTTGATGAATGGGGCTTCGTCGGTGGCCAGGAACAGCGCGGTCATCGCCACCTCGATCGGCTGCCCGATGCGGCGCGGCGGGTGCAGATCGAAAGCCCGCTGACGCTCGGCCTGGGGATCGTCGAAGCCGTTCCAGTAATCGACGTTGAGCTGGGTTTCGATGTAGCCCGGCGCGATGGCGTTGACGCGGATGCCCTTGGGCGCGTACTCGATGCCCAGCGCGCGGGTCAGCCCCATCAGGCCGTGCTTGGCGACCGGATACGGGAAGCAGCCCGGAATGATGTTGGTCGAATGGGTCGAAGCGATGTTGATGATATTGCCCGCGCCCTGTTCGATCATGCCGGGCAGCACGCTGCGGCAGCCGTACCAGGCGCCGTCCAGATCGATGGCAAAGCAGCGTTTCCAGTCCTCGTCGGTCATCTCCAGCGGGTCGCGGAACACGTTGACCCCGGCGCAGTTGATCAGCACGTCGATGCGGCCAAAGTGCTCCAGCGCCAGCTCGACCATCGAGCGCCACTGGTCCTGCCGTGTCACGTCGACCGTCAACGCATGCACGTCGGCACCCTGCTCGCGCCAGCGCGCGGCCACCGCCTCGACCTTTTCTCCCTGCACGTCGCTGATGATCAGCTTCGCCTGCTGAGCCTGGAAACAGGCGACGATCGCTTCGCCGATGCCCTGGGCGGCACCGGTGACCAGTACGACCTTGCCCTTGAGCCGTTCGCCGCGAACCGGCTCCGGCACGGGCGGTAAAGACAGAGGTGTTGCCATCCTGATTCTCCTTGAAAATGGAAATGACCGTGGGACCCGACGCGGGTCCGACAGGGAACACTAGCCGGCGAATCGCCGGCACGCCTGGCCGGACACGCCAACGTCGGCTTGCAAAACCGCGCCATCGAATCGGCCGTGGGCATCGGCAGGCGCTGCGCTGGTGACATACAGCGTCGACAGGCCGGGGCCGCCGAATACGCAGCTGGTGGGATGACTGACCGGCAATTCGACTACCCGGTCCAGGCAGCCGTCGGGCGCGAATCGCAACAGGCAACCTCCGCCCCAGCGCGCATTCCACACGTAGCCGTCGACGTCCATGGCCGAGCCGTCCGGCGAACCACGCTCATGTTGCGCGGCCCAGACCGTACGCGGGCCGAGACTGCCATCGTCGTGCAGCGGGTAGCGGTAAATGACTTCGTCGAGCGTGTCGGCGCACAACAGCTCGTCTGCGCGGAAAGGCCACAGCAAGGTATTGACGATGCCCTGTCCTTCCAGCAGCTGAGTGACCCTGCCCTCGGCATCGATACGGGCCAGCACCCCGGACCTTCGGGTCAACGGCAGATCGCCGCCCGAGGCATCGAGATTGTTCTGCATGCTGCCCACCCACAGCCTGCCGTGGGGATCGCAGCGCGCTTCATTGGCGCGGTTGCCGGGCGTGGGATCGGCTACGCAGAAGCGCTGAAGAGCGACCTTGGGTGAGTCAGTGTCGAGGCGGTAGACGCCACTGGCCAGGGTGACCAGCGCATCTCCGCGCTCGGTGGGAATGAACGCGGAAACCGGCTCGGGCAGATGCCATTGCTGAAAACGGCCGGCGACGTATCGACACGCCAGACGACCGGCGATATCCACCCAGTAAAGGGCGTGTTGCGTGCCATCCCAGAAAGGGCCTTCGCCCAGCCTGAAACGGTGCTCGGAAACGGGCGACCATTGCATGAACCTGTCCTTTTTTATTGTTGTAAGGCACTTGTGTCGTCGAGCACGGTCTGGATCACCATCCAGCCGCGCCTCATTCGCGCTACTAAATAGTATTACGATTTATTTTTCAAGCCGCATTTCTTCGACTATAAATCCATCCATCGGATGAAATCCGATCCAATAGTCTGACCAATACGCAAGGCGAGCCGGTTGTCACGCGTTTCCTGTCAACGAAGGCCAGCCTCTTATCACTACAACAATGCGGGTAGAACAGATGAAAACGCGGGTTCTGATCGCCACTTTCGGACTGTCCATGATGATCGCCAACTTCAACGCCCAGGCCGCGCAGCTGTCCAGCGAGCGCACCGGTTTCGGCGCCCTGCCGGACGGCACTGCCGTCGAAAAATACACCTTGCGCAACAGCCATGGGCTTGAGGCGAGCATTATCACCTACGGCGCCACCTTGCAGTCCGTGCTCGCGCCCGACAAACACGGCAAAGTGGAAGACGTCGTGCTGGGTTTCGATGATCTCAAGGGTTATCAGGACAATGGCACCGTGTATTTCGGCGCCACCATCGGCCGTTTCGGCAATCGTCTGGCCGGCGGCACCTTCGAACTGGACGGCCAGACGTATCGGATTCCTCTGAACGACAAGACCAATTCGCTGCATGGCGGCAGTCAGGGTTTCGACAAGCGGATCTGGAAGGCGCAGCCGACCCGCTCCGGGGATTCGGTCGGCGTGAAACTGAGCTATCTGTCGCCCGATGGCGAGATGGGCTTCCCAGGCGCGCTGCTGACCGAGATCACCTACAGCCTCAACGACCGCAACGAGCTGCGCATCGACTACCGCGCCACCACCGATAAACCCACGGTGCTGAACCTGACCAACCACAGCTATTTCAACCTGGCCGGCGCTGGCAACGGCGATATCCTCAAACAGGTGGCAACGCTGCACGCCTCGCGCTACACGCCAGTCACCGAAAAGCTGATTCCCACCGGCGAACTGCCCGGCGTCGCAGGCACGCCGCTGGATTTCCTGAAACCGGTCGCGTTCGGCCAGCACATCAAGGACGACCACCCGCAGCTCAAATACGCCGAACCGAAACAGGGCGGCTTCGACTTCAACTGGGTACTCGACACCCAGGGCGACGTGAAGAAACTGGCAGCGGAAGTGCGCGATCCAGCCTCCGGTCGTCGCCTGCAACTGTTCACCACCGAGCCCGGTGTGCAGCTCTACACCTCCAACTTCCTGGACGGCAGCATCCGCGGCAAGGCCGGCAAGCAATACCCGCACTGGGGCGCTTTCACGCTGGAAACCCAGCATTACCCGGACTCGCCGAACCAGGCAGCGTTCCCGAGCACGCGCCTCGACCCGGGCAAGACCTATACCCAGACCACCGTCTTCAAATTCCTCACCGATTGAGACGTTCTGTCGCACAGGCCCCGCTCGACGGGCCTGTGTCATCAAAACGGTTTAAGCTGAACCGGTCGCGATCTGAGCAGTACGACATCCCATCACATCCAGATACCGAGGATGAAGCCATGTCCACTCAGTACAACGACCCGCAACACCTGCCGGAATCGCCGCACAGCGTCCGTCCCCGCCTGATCGGAGGCATCGATCATCAGGGCGTGGCGCTGGACTGGCTGCGTCACGACGAATGCATTCACGCTCTTCGGGTTCCCGACCCCGGACGTCGCCGCTTTTCCCCGCTCACGGGCCAGACCGGCGCTATCGATGCTCCGCCCGACTGGACGCCCTGGACCGCCGGACAACCCCGGATCGAACAGTTGTTTCTCGACTGCCGACGGCTGCTGAAAGTGCACGGCGACTGGATTGTCTGGCAAGAGCCCTACAGCGTTTCCGAGTGACTCTGCCATTCATCGGCAAGCTCCGGTCCAGAGCCCGCGCAGCTTGTCGATAACCCTGCAAACCGATACTGTACATGCAAACAGTGACGGGAATTTTCATGCAGCTTATCGACAAGCTCAGCATTCTGGCGGACGCCGCCAAGTACGATGCTTCGTGCGCCAGCAGTGGTGCGCCGAAGCGCAGTTCGCAAGGCAAGTCGGGCCTAGGTTCGACCGATGGCATGGGCATCTGCCACAGCTATACGCCGGACGGGCGCTGTGTGTCGTTGCTGAAAATCCTGCTGACCAATTTTTGCCTGTACGACTGCCAGTATTGTGTCAACCGGCGTTCCAGCGACGTGCCGCGCGCGCGCTTCAGCCCCGAAGAAGTCGTGACCCTGACCCTGGACTTCTACCGCCGCAACTGCGTGAGCGGGCTGTTCCTGAGCTCCGGCATCATTCGCTCGGCCGACTACACCATGGAACAACTGGTTGAAGTGGCCCGGCTGCTGCGCGAAGAGCATGAATTCCGCGGCTACATCCATCTCAAAACCATTCCCGACGCTGACCCCGCCTTGATCGAGAAGGCCGGGCGCTACGCCGACCGCTTGAGCGTCAACATCGAATTGCCCACCGACCATAGCCTGCAGACCCTCGCCCCTGAAAAGGACGTGAAATCGATCAAGCAGGCCATGCGCACCATCTATACCGGCGAGGAGACCGTCCGCAACGAGCCGCGCGCGCCGCGTTTCGCACCCGCCGGACAGAGCACCCAGATGATCGTAGGCGCGGACGCCACCGATGACAGCACCATTTTGCACAGCGCGCAGACCCTCTACAGCAACTTCAAGCTGCGCCGCGTCTACTACTCGGCCTTCAGTCCGATCCCTAACAGCCCCGGCAGCGTTCCCCTGGCCGCACCGCCGCTGATGCGCGAACACCGTCTGTATCAGGCCGATTTCCTGCTGCGCGGCTATGGGTTCACGGCCGGCGAACTGCTCAAGGGTCCGGGCGACCTTGCACTGGACATCGATCCCAAACTGGCGTGGGCGCTGGACAACCGGCAGGTATTTCCGCTGGATCTCAACCGGGCCGACCCGTCGCTGATTGCGCGTATTCCGGGCATCGGTATCCGCACCACCCAGCGATTGGTGGAGCTGCGCCGCCAGCGCCGGATCCGCTACGAGGACCTGACCCGCCTGCGCTGCATTTTGTCCAAGGCCAAGCCGTTCATCATCACCAGCGACTATCGCCCCTCCCAGGCGGAAACCAGCAGCGAGTTTCTGCACCAGCAACTGCGCGATCGTCCGCAGCCCCAGCAGATGGGCCTCTGGGGATGATCTGTCTGGATTGCGACGACCTGTTCGAGACCTGGCGGCAACAGGCGCGCTGGCTGCTCAGTCATGGCGTCGATCCCAGCCGGGTCAGCTGGAAGGCGCCGGATGCCGCCGACCTGTTTTCCAGTGACGAAGCCTTGCCACCCGACAGCGGGCCCTTCCAGGCACGGGTTCCGCTGGAGCTGCTGCAAATGCTCGAAAGCGCGTCTAGCTACCGCGGTGAACAGCGCTGGAGTCTGCTCTATGAAGTGCTGTGGCGTGTCAGTCACGGCGACCGTACGGCCATGCTGGCGGGCGACAGACTGGGCAGTGAGTTGCATCGCCGGATCAAATCCGTCAGCCGCGAAGCGCACCATTTGCACGCCTTTCTGCGCTTCATCGCGTTGCCCGGCGCCGAGGACGACGCGCAGACTTTGCGTCCCGAGTACGTCGCCTGGCATGAGCCGGCCCATGACATTCTCCATTCCGCCAGCCAGCATTTCATCGGCCGCATGGGGCGCCATCGCTGGCTGATCGCTACACCTCAGGATGGCGTCTACTACGACGGCACCCGCTTGATCCACGAACGGCGCTGTCCGCCGGAATGGCAACAGATGGCCCGTCAGGTGGAAGACCCTCACGGTGAACTGTGGCTGACCTACTACAGCCACATCTTCAACCCGGCCCGCCTCAACCCCAAGGTCATGGAAGGTCATCTGCCGTCCCGCTTCTGGAAAAACCTCCCGGAGGGACCGCTCATTCCAGCGCTCATCACCCAGGCGCGGACCGGCAAGCAGCGCGATGGTCAGGCGAGCGACATCGGGGCCAGGCGCGGCAAGAAAGTCGCCGGCCGTCCCAATGTGCCTCCGCGCGCGGGATCTGGCGCAAGTCCGGAAGATTGAACTTGCACCGAGCTGCCGCCCTCTGCTGCACAGTGCGAACGCCGCAGCCGGTCAGCCACCAAGGAGATATCCATGTCCGCCAGCGATTCACTGGAAAGCTTGTGCCAGTTCATGGGCCAGGAGCCTTTCCTGGTACTGACCGGCGCAGGGATCAGCACCGCATCGGGCATTCCCGATTATCGCGACAAGGACGGCGTGCGGCGCGGCAGGCAACCGATGATGTACCAGGAGTTCGCCGCCAACCCGGCCGCCCGACAGCGTTATTGGGCACGCGCCATGCTGGGTTGGCCGCGTATCCGCGCGTCACAGCCCAATGGCGCCCATATGGCGCTGGCCAGATTGCAGGCGCATGGCGCGATCAGCGGTCTGATTACACAAAACGTCGATGCACTGCACAGCAAGGCGGGCAGCCCGGAGGTCATCGAGCTGCACGGCAGTCTGCAGGGCGTGCGCTGTCTGGATTGTCAGCAACGTCTGGATCGCGCCGAGGTCCAGCACACCCTGTTGGCGCAGAACCCGTATCTGGCCGGGGTAGATGCGGTCCAGGCTCCGGACGGAGATACCCTGCTCGACCCGGCGTTCGAGTCGTCTTTCAAGGTCCCGCATTGTCCCTATTGCGCGGGCGAGCGCCTCAAGCCGGACGTGGTGTTCTTCGGCGAAAACGTGGCAGCGCAGACGGCCGCCGACGCCATGAGCGCGGTGGAACGTTCGGCCGGGCTGCTGGTGGTCGGCAGCTCGCTGATGGCCTGGTCCGCGTTTCGCCTGTGCAAGGCAATGGCTGAACGAGATCGTCCGGTGATCGCCATCAACTATGGCAAGACCCGCGCCGACGAGTTGCTGGCGCTGAAGATCGAAGAACCTTGCGAGACATTGCTGCCCGCCCTGGCGGACCGTCTGGCGCCGCAAGGCTAGAACAGCCCCATCTGGCCGCCGATCAGCGTGCTGAAATCGTCGCCCACGAATGGCAGGATCGCATCGGCGAGCGGCTGCAACTGGCGGGTCACGTAGTGATCGTAATCGATGGCGGCACGCCGCACTTCCAGAGGTTCCGGACCGGCAAGCGTCATCACGTAGCTGATCCAGCCGCCGCGCTGGTACTGCCGCGGCCTGCCAAGCTGATCGTTGTACTCGTCCGCCAGTCGTGCCGCCCGGACATGAGGCGGCACATTGCGCTCGTAATCGTCCAGACGCCGCCGCAGACGCTTGCGGTAGACCAACAGATCATCCAGCTCGCCGGCCAGGGTGCGGCGTACGTAATCACGCACATAGTCCTGATAGGGCTGGCGCTTGAAAATGCGAAGATACAATTCCTGCTGGAAAGCCCGGGCCAGAGGCGACCAATCGGTCCTGACCGATTCGAGCCCCTTGTACACTACTTCCTCTGTTCCGTCGGCAGCTGTGACCAGCCCCGCGTAGCGCTTCTTGCTGCCTTCCTCGGCTCCACGCACGGTCGGCATCAGGAAACGCCGGAAATGGGTCTCGTACTGCAATTCAAGCGCGCTGCTCAAACCAAATTCGCGTTCGAGATGTGCTCGCCACCACTGGTTGACCCGAGCCACCAGAGCGCGACCGATCTCGGCGGCCTCCTGCTGGCCGTGGGCCCGACCGAGCCAGACGAAGGTCGAGTCCGTGTCGCCGTAGATGACGGTGTAGCCCTGCTCCTCGATCAGCTCGCGGGTCTTGAGCATGATTTCATGCCCGCGCAGGGTGATGGAGGACGCCAGGCGCGGATCGAAAAACCGGCAGCCGCTGGAACCCAGCACCCCGTAGAACGCATTCATGATGATCTTCAGCGCCTGGGACAAAGGCGCGTTGGCCTCGCGTTTGGCCGCCTCACGGCCCTCCCAGACGCGCTCGACCATGGCCGGCAGACAGTGTCGGCTTCGTGAAAAACGCGCGCCACGAAAACCGGGTACGGACTGCTTGGAGTCCGGCTCCCGAAGACCGACGACCAGCCCGACCGGGTCGATGAGAAAGGTGCGGATGATCGACGGATACAGGCTCTTGTAGTCCAGCACCAGCACCGATTCGTAAAGGCCGGGCTGCGAATCCATGACGAAGCCGCCGGGACTGGCTTCCGGAAGCCGTTCGCCCAGATTCGGGGCGACGAAGCCCTGGCGATGCATCAGCGGAATGTACAGATGACAGAAGGCGGCGACCGAACCGCCGCTGCGGTCCGCCGGCAAACCGGTCACGGTCGCGCGTTCGAGCAGAAAGCTCAGCAATCCGGTCTTGGCGAAGATCCGGGTGACCAGTTCGCAGTCCTTGATGTTGTAGCGGGCCAGCGCCGGCTTATCCTCGGCGAACATGCGGTTGATTTCGTCCATGCGCTGGTACGGCGTATCGATGGCCTTGCCGTCGCCGAGCAGCGTCCGGGACACGTTTTCCAGGCTGAAGGAGGGGAAGCTCCAGGTCGCCGAGCGCAGGGCTTCGACACCATCGATCACCAGCCGCCCGCTCACTTCGGCAAAGAAATGATTGTTGCGGCTGCCATGTTCGCGCCAGCCCATCTCATCGCCGCCGCGTCCCAGACGCAACGGTACCTGCAGGCGTTGCGCGTGTTCATGGAGCACGCGCAAATCGAACTGAATGACGTTCCAGCCGATGATCGCATCCGGGTCATGCTCGGCCAGCCACTGATTGAGCCGTTCCAGCAATTGCGCCCGGGTGTCGCAGTATTCCAGCGTGAAGTCCAGCGGTTCATTGCCGCCGTTGGGCGGTCCGAGCATGTACACCTGGCGCTGGCCGCAGCCTTCGATGGCGATGGAATACAGTTCGCCGCGGGCGGTGGTTTCGATATCCAGAGATGCCAGCCGCAAGGTCGGCCGATAGTCGGAGGCTGGTTTGATCTGCGCATTGCACAGCACGCCGTCGGCGTCAGGCGTGCCGCTGAAGGACACAGGCGCGGTGATAAAGCGCTCCATCAGATAGCGCTCGTGTGGGCGAATGTCCGCCTCGTAGACGTCGATATTGCCCTTGCGCAGCACCTTCTCAAGGCTGAGCAACTGCCGATACTGCCGGCAATAGAGTCCCAGCACCGGTCTGTGGCGAAAGTCGGTCAGGTTCAGCTCGCGCAGCTCGACACCCGGCTCGTCGCGCAGCAACGCCTTGGCACGGTCACCCTGCTCCATCGGGATGAACGCCACCGAGGGCTGCGGCGGCAGACGGATCTGACGCGCACCCCGGTCCGTCGCCAGCCACAGCTCTATCTCGGTACCCTGCGGGGTGTCACGCCAGTGCCGACTGAGAATGAAACCGTGCTCCAGCTCCAACGCCATGACCTCGTTAAATTTGCGCCATTGTACGGTGCATCGCGGCGCCCGGCACGCACCCTCAAGAAGCCGGTCATGACGCCGATATGACGGCAGAGCGTACCGTGTCTTTCAGCCGCGACGTCGCTCGGTCCAGGTCCCGTCCACGGGACTGCCCTCATCTTGAGAGTTCAGATTTCCGGAATGCCCACCATGACGTCGCCGACACCCGAGCCGGGCCATGCGCCGGGTTTCTCCCACATGTTTTTCGCACGGCGAACGATCTTTGCCGTGGTGGCGTTGCTGGTGGTGGTTTCGCTGATCGTGGTGGGCGCGATGCTGTACGTGGCCGCGCAACTCAACCAGCATGAGGCCGCCCATAGCCGGAATATGGTCGAGCAGGTCTGGCAGTCGCGCCAGAAAACCATGATCGCCACCGTGCGGGACAACGCATTCTGGGGCGACGCCTATGCACACCTGCATCTGCGCACCGACAGCGACTGGGCTTACGTACGCGGTAACCTCGGCGCCTCGCTGTTCAGCGATTTCCAGTTCGAAGGGATTTTTGTCGTCGACGGTCAAGGCCGCACGACCTATTCAGTGATCAACGGCGAGCTTGTCGAACGTCCGATCGAGCACTGGCTGGGCGCCCTCCCCTGGTACCTGATAGAACAGGCGCGTCAGGGTGCCGGTGAGGAGAAGGCGTTCAGTCGCATACAGCCCCTGGGCGAACATCCGGTGTTTCTGGCCGCCGCTGCGCTCACGCCCGGCGACAGTCCGGACGTCGATGCCACTCAAGGACCGCCGTCGGTGCTGATTCTGGCCTGGCGCCTGACACCGCTCAAACTGGCCCGGCTGGGCAGCGATTACGACATCGCCGATCTGCGTACGCCACGCGATGCCCGGGACGCCGCGGCGCAGCCGGTACTGGACACGCCCGAACTGACGCTGCGCTGGGACCCCGAGCTTCCAGGGGCAAAACTGATCAAGGGGCTGCTGCCCGTCCTGCTGGCGTTCCTAGCGGCGTTGGCGGTCGCGGCGTTCATCCTGTTCCGCAAGAGCTTTCACAATGCGCGCCTGATGGACGCGCAACTGCAAGTAATCACCGAGGGACAAGCCGCCCTGCTCCACCTTTCCCGGCACGACACCCTGACCGGGCTGGCCAATCGAAGTTATTTGCGGGCATTTCTGCGTGCGCGACTGGAGCGCACGCCGCATCCGGATCGCCCGCTGGTGATGTTCAATCTTGATCTGGACAACTTCAAGAATATCAACGACGTGTTCGGTCACAGCGGCGGCGACGCGGTGCTGCGCGAAGTCGCGGCCCGACTTCTGAAATGCGTGTCGCCACATGATTTGCTCGCCCGCCAAGGCGGCGACGAATTCATTCTGGTCGCGACTCGCCTGACCGGCACCCAGGCGGCCGCACAGCTATGCGAGTGCCTGATCGCGCGCATCGCCGAGCCTTTCAGCCTCGACGGTCAGGACATGTTCATCGGCCTGAGCATCGGCATTGCCGTCTGCCCGGCCGACTCATCCGACGCCGATGACCTGCTGAAATTCTCCGACATGGCGCTCTACGAGGCCAAGAAGGAAGGTCGCAATACCTGGCGCTTCTACGAGCAGGCGATGACCGCGCGGATTCTCGAACGGCGGGCTCTGGAAGAGGACCTGCAGGCCGCGATCGGCACAGAGCAATTCAGCCTGCGCTATCAACCGCGCTACGACATACCCACAGGGCGGATTGCGGGCGCCGAAGCCCTGATCCGCTGGGATCACCCTCAGCGTGGTCTTTGCATGCCGGACAAGTTCATTGCGCTGGCGGAAGAGAACGGCTCGATCCTGGCCTTGAGCGACTGGGTCATGCACCGCGCGTGCAGCGACGCGGCGGACTGGGACGACGCCCTGGTGGTTTCGGTGAACATTTCCGCGGTCGAATTCCGCAGCCCGGGACTGGTCGAGCGCGTGCGCAACGTACTGAACGCGACCGGGCTGCCCAGCCACCGGCTGGAACTGGAAATCACCGAACGGGTGATGATCGACGACGCCGAGGTCGGCCTGAGAGTCATGACCGAGCTTAAAGCCCTGGGCGTCAGGCTGTCGATGGACGACTTCGGCACCGGATACTCGTCGCTCAGCTACCTCAAGACCTTCCCGTTCGATGCGCTCAAGATCGACCGCAGTTTCATCAACGAATTGGACCAGAGCACCCAAAGCCAGTCCATCGTGCAGGCCATCATTCAGCTGGGCCGTTCGCTGGAGCTGAGTATCACCGCCGAAGGGGTCGAGACGGCACAGCAACTGGCCTGTCTTGAACGCTTTCACTGCGATGAAGCCCAGGGCTATTTCCTGAGCAGACCCATGCCGCTCGCCGCATTGCTCGACACACTGGCCGAGCAGAGCGTGCCGGCAAGCGCCGACGTCCCCGCCTGACAGAGGCGAATAACCCGGCTCTGCGCCAGCGGTCGCCTACACTTTCGGGGGTCCCTGCATTGGAGAGAGCCATGACCACCGTTGCCCAACTACTGAAACTAAAAGCCGAGCATCATCAGCAGGTCCATACGATAGGCCCGGAGCAAATGGTGCTCGACGCGCTGCGACTGATGGCGGACAAGAATATTGGCGCCTTGCCAGTGGTTGCCAATGGCGAACTGGTGGGGGTCGTCAGCGAACGGGATTACGCCCGCAAGGTGATCCTCATGGGCCGTTCTTCGGTGGGCACGCCGGTCAGCGCCATCATGAGCAGCAAAGTCGTCACCGTCGATTCGCACCAGAACATCGCCACCTGCATGGCGATCATGACCGACAACCGCTTGCGTCACTTGCCCGTCCTTGAAAACGGCGAACTCCTGGGCCTGCTGTCCATCGGCGACCTGGTGAAGGAGGCGATCGCCGAACAGGCCGGACTGATTCTGCAGCTGGAACAGTACATTCGCGGCGACGTATGAGGGCTCAGTCGTCCAGCGCTTTACCCTGAGCGCCCTTGGCGGCCTTGGGCGCTTTCTCGGCGGGCGCGGGCTGCGGTTCGGGGGCCGGCGCGGGAACGGCGGCTTCCCGTTCGCGCATCGGCATCTGGTCAATGGTCGCGAAAACCTCCTTGGGATCGACGGCACCGGACTTCTCGATCTTCTTCTCGCCGTCCTTGCCGACCAGTATCACCTTGGTCTGCGCGCCCGCTCCAAGCTTGAGTTCACGGATCAGGGCCATGGTCGACTGGGCATCCATCGCCTTGCCGTTACGCTCACCGATAGTGTTGACCACGGTGTACAGCACCATATTGCGCTGGGCGAACGCCTCACGATTGGCCGGCTCTTCCAGCGCTTTCTTCAGGTTGACCAGAGCCGGGTCGACGCTGCTGGGCGCGATGATAATCAATGGACGTGTCCTGCCGCGCTCCTGGGCCAGCGGCGCGTCGCCTTCAGCCGCCGTGGCAGACCCCGTCGCCAAGAGCAAGGCAGCGAACGCCAGCGCGCGGGTGAGCAGTGTCCGGGTGTTCATAGGGGGCTCCTGTTGTCCATGGGTGAACGTACGCACTGAAGACCTGGGCTGTGCAGTGCCGTTCTACCCTATATGTGTCCAGACGTTATAGTCCAGCATCCGTCGCTCTCCCAGCACCCTGACCTGCCTGGGGCCGCTAACGCCAGCCGCTTCCCCACCCCCCGGTCGCCCGCAAGAACGCCTGGTGAAGGTCAGATGCCTGCGCCTGCCGTTCGTGAGGGTCCAGCACCAGCGCGCGGTGCAGCATCGAGCGGCACGCCGCGGGCAGGCTGGCCGGCATGCGCAGGGAGCGATCCAGCCGTTCGGCCCGGGCGCGCAATGCGTCGAGGCGCATGAACGGATGCGAGCCACAGGCCAGTTCGTAGACCACGCACGCGGCTGCGAAGACATCCGTCAGCGGCGTCAGACGACCGCCCTCCATCAGCTCGGGCGCCGCATAAGCCGGCGTCCAGGCATCGAAGTGCTGACGGCGCAGCTCGGGCAGCCCCGTCAGCACACCCGCCAACGGCTGAGCGAGCCCGAAGTCGAACAACCGCAGGCCCTGCTCGGTGAGCATGACGTTACCGGGCTTGATATCCCCGTGAAGAATGCCCCGCTCGTGGATGTAAGCCAGGGCATCGAACAACTGGACAGCGATCTCGCGCAGCTCCCGCCAAGGCAGACCTTCCGGGCGTTCGCGCTTGAGCTGAGCGAGGTCGAGGCCGCGCATGAGCTCCAGCGTGAAGAACGGATAACCTTTATCGGGTTCGACGTCGAAGCGCATGGCCCGCACCACGTTGCGGTGGTGCAAGTGGGCGGTCAGCGCGTACTCGCGGTGCAACAGCACACTGGCGTCGCTGGCCTGTGCCTGCTCGTCGCCCAGCACCTTGATTGCAACGAAAGGGTCCGGATCGCCCAGCTGCCGGCTCAGCAGATCGCAGGCCCGGTAGACCCGGCCGACGCCACCGCTGCCCAGCAGCCGCTCGACACGGTAGCGGCCCAGCACAACTTCGCCCGGGACCATCACAGCTGCGCCGGCAAGCGGAAGCGCCGCAGCGCGGTCAGGTCGAACGGGTTCGGCGACCGCTGGGTCATCAGCAGATAGTTCGCGCGCAAACCACCCACGTCGGCCTTGACCATCAGGACGTCACGCCCATGCAGCGGTTCGGTTTCCATCAGCTCCAGCAGCCGGAAAAACGACCAGACACCGGTGTTTTTCTCGATACCCAGCGGCCGACCCTGCTGGCGGTCCAGCACCAGGGCCGCCCGGCCGCCGTCCGCCGTGGCAGGCCATTTGAACGCACTGGCAACCACCGGTCCGTGGCGATACTCGGCAATCTGGTCCCCCATGCGAAACTCGGCACGGCTCACCGCCGAATCCAGGGTGTAGGGCTCAAGCCTGAAATTCACCTGCGGCTCGTCCCCGGCATTGGCGAAGAAGCTTCTGCGCACTGCTTGCACATGACCCATCTGGTCCAGCCACGCCCGGCTCATGGGCACGCTGTAGCCGTCCACGGAACGCAACCGGTAACGGCCCGGTTCGCCACTCACGAAAGGCTTGAGCCAGGTTTCAAAGAAACGCTCGGCAATCCCCCGAGCCTTGAAGAACTCCCTGAAGTCTTCGAGGGCGACGTCGCTACCGCTGTGGGCGTGGAACGGATAGCGTTTGTCCAGCGCCTGGGTATAGAAGCCGTAGACTTCATCCTGATAACGCTGATTGAGATGCTTGTAGGTCTCGCGCAGCACGAATGCCCAGCTGTCTTCGGCCAGCCTGTTGAACCAGTTCCCCACCGGCTGCGGCAGACGGGCCGCGCCATCGCGCAGAGCGCCGAGTGCATCGCGCTGCCCGTTCATCCGCGCGCGTGCCATCTCGAAAGCCGCCACCTCGGGATGGCCCGAGCGCCCCAGCCCCGCCAGCTGCTGCTGCACGTCGTTGACCGATTGCAGCACCGCGACCAGATCGACCGCTGGGCCGTTGTCCTCATCCAGCAAACGGTGCAATGCCTCAAAGCGGCGCTGCAGGGCTTTTTTTGCGGTGTTCGGCAGCAGCTGGACAGCAGCGTCCTTGGCGCGATCGGTGACTGCCGTGATAGCGCTGGCAGCCGGTTCGTCCGGTGAGGCCGCGGGCGTCGCCGCTTGCACAGGCACGACGAAACGCGTGTTGTCCCGCACCTCGCGCAACAGCTGCAACACAGGCGAATTCGCAGCAGTGAGTTGCCCCATCGAGACGGCAGCCTGCCGGGCGCCTTCGAAAGGCTGCGTCATGACCCGCCCCAATGCTTCGCTCCAGTGGTCGGCATAGTCGCGAAAGTACAGCTGCTCCAGCTCGCCCAGCAACCGGTGCAGCGCCATCGGCCCGAGGTCACCGCTGTCGCCGAGCACCCAGTTGTCTTGCAGAATGTCGGTGATCGCGCTCGCCCCTTGGGCGATGAAATAACGCTCGTACCCATTACGCGTGTAGAAACCGGGGATCGCATGATCGGTGCCGGCCAGCACGGCCCCCTGCCCGCCAATGCGCGAAGCCAGACGGTACTCGGGCATGCCGCGCGCCTGCTCGCGCAGTGCGCGATACACCACGCCGGCCAGTGACTCATTGCGCAGGGCGTCCCGCGCCTGCGCCACCAGCCCTTGGTCGAGCGCGTGTTCGAAGGGTTGTCCCAGCAGTCGTTGGAAATGGCCGTTCAGCTGGGCCTGTGCCGAGCCGTGCCCGGCGTAAAGCTGCGCCCAGTGGCGCGTGACGCGCGCCTGCAGCCAGGCGCGATCACGGTGCTCGCTCGACCCGAGCATCAGATAGGCCCTCAGGTCCGCCAGTAATTCGTCGCGCTCGTCCAGACTCGCGGCCATCGAGCGTTCCAGTTGCCGGGCAAGCCGTGGCAGCAGCTGGCTACGCAGCTCGCCATGATAGGCGGTCAACAGCACGCTGTTGACCGCCTCGCCCTGGTACAGACCGTCGCGCTCGCCGAGCGACACCCGTTGCTCGTCAGGAAACACTTGAGTGGCTTGGTACAGGGTTTCGAGAGCAGGCAACACCGCCAGGAGTTCATCCTGATCAGTAGACGCCGAACGCTGCGCGCTCCACTGCGCCGCCATGCCGCGTAGCGACTCCAGTCGCTCGTGGTTCGCGGCAAAACCGTTAGCCCACAGCGCACCGCAAGCCAGCAGCACGCCTGCCACCGCACCGAACCCGGCGCGCTGCACCCAGCCCAACCGGCGGCGCAGCGGCTCGTCGAGGGTTGCCTGCCCTGCCTCGGCGAAGATCACCCGGCTCAACAGGTTGCGAATGAAGCGTGCCCGGCCGGTATTCAGCACCGGCAGCCGAGCGTTTCCGGCGACCGGCAACACTTCGTCCTGCGCCGGCTCGTCCCCGCGCGCGAATTCGACCTGGGGCGCGCGGGTCAGATAATAGCCGCGCAGCCGGCTTGCGCACTGGTAACGATTGCCGGCGAAAGCCAGCTCCACGAACAGGCACAGGTTATGGGAGATGCGTCCCAGCTGGCGGGGAAAATCCAGGACCAGTCCGCGTCGGGCCGTACCCCGCTCCTGGTGGACGCGTGTCAACGTCTGACCATTGAGGCGCGACAACAAGGCGTCGAAGGTTCGCCTGATCACCCGGACATCGGTTCCGTCTTCTGTCTCGTTGAAGGTAGCGCCAAGCACCTGTTCGGTTTCCTCCCGCGACAAAGGCTCGAAGAATTCATCGAAGCCCGGCACGGCATCGGCGCGGCAAAGGATCAGATACACCGGCACCTCTACACCCAACTGCTCACGGATTTCCCGCAAGCGGTCCCGCATCGTCGCCGCCAGCTGTTCGAGTCGCAGCTCCTGAGTGCCGAACAGCTCCTGGACCGGAAGCGTTACCAGCACGCCATCGAGCGGCCGTGTCCGCCGCCGCGCGCGCAACAGCGCAAGCAGATTCAGCCAGGCGCCGGCATCGGCGCGGCGCTGTGGCTGGGTGAAATAACGGCCGGCGGTGTCCAGCACCACGGCCTGGTCGGCGAAATACCAGTCGCAGCCGCGGGTGCCACGGATGTCACGGGTCAGCCGGCGTTCTTTGCGATTGAGCGGAAAGTCCAGGCCCGAGAAGTCGAGCAGGCTTGTCTTGCCGCTGGCCTGCGGACCGATCAGCAGATACCAGGGCAGCTCGCGACGCGACAGGGAGTTCTGCCCGGTATAGAGCGCCGACTGCGACAACACGCGCTCCGCATCCTGGAACCCGATGCGCAGTTCGTCACGCTCGGCCGCGATAACGGCGTTTTCCAGGTTCCGCTCACGTTCCGGCTCGCCAGCTTCTGTATCGTTCGCACGAGCACCGCCTCGCGCCCCGGTAAGCGCCATCGCCAGCCCCCAGGCCAGCACCAGGACACAGATGACCAGCAGGCGCGAGGTCGCCTCTTGCAGGATACGATGCTCGGCGACCGCCAGCAGCGGCCCGGCGAACCAGATGAGCAGGGCCAGCAATGATAAAGCCAGCAGCGTCCAGACCCAGGTCCGGCGCAGCAGACCCAGGAGTCGTTTCAAGTTTTTTTTCATGATGAATCTCGGTCAGGTACGGCGGTCCGGTTCGGCCACGACGGCCTGCTGGAAAGGTTTCAAAACGAGGTCCCGGTGCTTGCCCAGAACCGACGCGAAGCCGGTGTACATCGCAGCAAGACAAATGGCAGTCACCAACCACAACTGCCAGCGCGGTACGCTGCGCAAGGCGCTGCCCCTGGGCGTCTCGAGCGCCTGCCATTGTGGTGAGAGCTCGCGGGCGACCTCGCCGCGCAGGTGGCGGATCTGCCGGAACAGCCCTTCGCGGATGTCGTCCAGCTCCACCGCGCCGCGAGGAATCGCCCGGTATTTGCCTTCGAACCCCAGGGCGAGGCAGAGATACATCAGTTCAAGCATGTGCAGATGTCGCGCGGGATGAGTTGAAAGCCGCTCCAGCAGTCGGAAGAACTTTTCCCCGCCCACCGTTTCCTTATGGAACCGGCTCAGCAGGCTCATGCGCGACCAGTCGCTCGCACCGCCCCATGGCGTGCCAAGGATGGTCTCATCGAGCACAGTGCAGAGCACATAACGGGCGGCGACCGCCTGCTCGGCGGGTATGCACTGCTGGGCGGCGCGCAATTCGAAGATTTTTACCTGGTCGACCAGAAAGCGGTTCAGCGCCTCGACGTCACCGGCCTCGGCGGCAGCCAGGCGAACCACCTCCGACAACAGGTCGGCGGCGGTCGCGACCAGAGGATTGAGGTGCACGTCGGCGTGTTCCCGCAGGCCGGGCAACGCGCAATGATCAAGCTGCGCGTCGAGGCGTTCCAGGTCTTGCGGATCATCGTGGCCGGTCAGGGAGCCCATTGGCTCTGCCCCGCGGCCTGCGAGGTATGTCGGGTCAAGTGACCATCGGTCTGTCATGCATTCAGCTCCTGATTGCCCAGAACTTCAGTTCCAGCCCCGCGAAATCGCCGGACATGTGCAGGGCGAACCCGCCGGATTTGCGGACATCCGCGGTCTCGGCGGCGTCCATTTCGAGCACGAAGTAGCATTTGTTGGCGTGATAAGGGATCTGACGCGGCGCCACCGGCAACGCCTTGAGGCGCAACCCCGGCAAATGCAGATTGACCAGTTGCCGAATGCCTTCCACCGAGCCGACCTTGAGGTGCGCGGGCAAGCGATGACGCAGCTCGTCGGGTTCGCAGTTCGCCGAGGCGGCCACCACAAAGGAGGCTGATCCCAGCAGCTGCGGGTCGACTTTAGGTGAAACCAGCACACCGTACTGGCGAGGTTCCAGCGCAAGCTCCAGGGCATGCTGCTCAAGAACCATCGAGAGCATCTGTCGCAGGGCCTGCATCAGGGTCCGGAAGCTGGCGGCCTGATCGCTGTGTCGATAACCGCCACTGATCTTCGGACGCTTGTCCTCCGCGCTGTAAGTCGCCAGCTCGCCGAGCATCCCCAGCAGCATCCGGTACAGTTCTTCAGGGTGCACGTCCTTGATGTCCAGATAATGCTGAAGCAAGAGTTCGGTGCGGTTGAGCAACTGCAACATGAGAAAGTCACCCACCTCGGCGCTGCCGCTTGCTCCGCTGGATTTTATTCGCCGGGCAATCGCCTCGCCCCTGTGGCCCAGCATGCCGGTCACTTCCTTGAGACAGGCCATCAGATAGCTGGAACCCCGGGCGGTGATGAACGGAGCGACAAAGTCTGGCGACAGGTTGATTGCTTTGTCGGGACCTGTGGCGAGCACGTGGCAGACCTTGAGTTTCACATAGGACTGTTCACTGGCCGGCTCGCCCTGCAACAGCCGGAACTCCGGTCGGGCGCATTGCAGCTGAGTCGCGGTGCCCTCCCCGGCATTGGAATCGGCGACCATCACCGGGCAAGCGGTATAGCGCGCCAGCACATCGTTCTGCTCCTGGCTGCGTACTTCGACACAGTTGCCCGCCACCAGCGGAAGGGCCAGATAGACCGCGACCTCTGCGCTATTGGCGGGCATGTCCAGAACCAGCGGAGCGCGGCGATCGCGCAGATCGAACAGGGTTCCGTCCGGCAGGATCCCGGCCGCCAGATTGAGCACGATCTGTCCAGACCCCAGAAACTGGGGGTCCAGTTCCAGTTCGGTGAAGCCCCAGTTGAAAGCTCGCGACAGCCGGGTACGCAGCCGCAGCTGCTGATCGTAATAGCGATCGTGGTGCTGGAAGTGCTGGGGCCGTAACAGCATGCCTTCCTGCCAGACGACTTTATGGACGTCCAGGATCATCGCAGCTCTCCGATGGGGTGATTGAGCCGGTGGATACCGTCGTCACTGAAGCTCAGGTCGGCGCGGGTCAGGTCCTGCGCGCGCAGTTCGATCACGTAACGCCAGCGGGTTTCGGGCAGATCACGGTAGGCCGCCAGGACGCCGACGAAGCGTCCGGCGGGCGTGGCATGCAACTTGAGACGTTGCGACTCGCCTGGTCTCAGCTCGAGCTCTTCGGCGGCTATCAGATCCTGGCCCAGGGACTCGCTGCCGCGCCCGTACAGGGTGAAAAAATCCTGAGTCTCGAAACTGACCGGATTTCTCAGCTCCAACAGGCGGACGACGACAGGCGACGGACGCCCGTTGATATCCGGGTTCAACAACTCATTGCCGGTCAGCGTCAGCTCAAGCCGGGTCTGGGCGGAGTAAGGCGAAAGTGCCGAACAGCTGGCAAGCGCAGGTATGGCGGCCAATAACAGCAGACCTGTAAGTCGAGGCATGGTCATCCTTGGAGATCCAGATGCAAAGTGTTTATCAGGCGAAGCTGATCCTGGTAGGCATGGGAGAAATGGCGGGCGAACAGCTCGTCGCTCCAGTCATCGGTACGGCTGAGGGCATGGTGAAATCGCAGATACGCACGCCATCGGCTTCCGGCGGTGTTGATCACCGGCCTGCTGGTGTCTCGCTCGAACTCCCAATTGAGCTGCTGGGGAGAGAAATGCGCCAGAGCCGCCCGGGCCGTTGCCCGCCCGCCAGCCACCAACGCAACCTCATGGGCTTGCAAGTGCCGGAATGTTGCGCGGATACGAGGTTCGGGCTCCAGCGAGGCCGGTTCCGCGGCGAGCAGTTGGCGCAACAGCTCTTGAATATCCGCGAAGGGTTCGAGAACCTGTCCAGCGCCCGCCGCGTCTACGCCGATATCGGCACGCAGGTCCGCACAATGTCTCAGCGCAAGTTGCAGGCCGCCGACGCACTGTCTGAACTGGCTGGCAAGTTTCAGCATTGCAATATCGCGCTCCTCAGGCCTCATTGAATCCAGGCCGATCCCGAGCACCGCCTCCAGTCTTTGCCAGAGCGTTTCAGACGTTTTAGCCGGCTGCTGATACTCGGCATGGTCGGATGCCGGCTCCCGCTCGGATACCAGTCGGGGTATCAGCAGATGATCCCGGTCGGCAGGCGCGCTGTCGGACCGCTGCGGTGTGTCAGCGTGATCGGACAGGCTCGCAAGTTCGTCCATGACGGCATAGGCGCAGTCCGGATTTTCGTCCAGTCGTAGCGGATCCGGATCAACGAGGTCCAACGCTGCGGGTGCGTCGGATCCGAATACATGCGCGATGAGCTCCAGCTCGCCGAACCGGAATTCCTCACCATCCTTTATCTCGACCTCCTGGTCCTTGACCAGCGCCCTGCCGTCCAGTCGTGCGATGCCGTTACGGCTGATATCGGCGAGCAAAAAGCGTCCATCGCAGTAGACGACCCGCGCGTGATGAGCCGAGATGAATCGCAGATCGTCCTCAATGCTCCAGTGGCAGCCCGGATGACGTCCAATGACACCGCCCGATTCGCCGAATGCCGGGCTGCATGGACTGCCTCGGCGCAGGCGCGCCGTCGCCCGCACCTCGAATACCAGTTGCATAGCGCTTCCTCGTCCTGTCACTGGCCACGTCGCGCCGACGCCGGGTCGCCCAGCGCGCGATATTCGTCGTCGCTGAATTTGAACGGGCCGCTGCACGCGATCAGGCACAGCGCCGCGGCTGACAACACACAGACGAGCCGTCTTGTCGGGGTCATGGGTAATTTCCTTGATGTAGTGAAAAACGTGTCCTGATTCATCACCGCCCCTCGGCGAAACGTGGAGCGATATTCAGGTGTGCCATGCGATAGAGCAGTGTGCGTCTCGCCACTCCCAGCTGACGCGCGGCCAGGCTGCGGTTGCCCCCTGCATTGCGCAGGCTCTGCAAGAGCATGTCGCGCTCGAACGCGTCCATCCGCTCACGAAAGCTCGAGCCGCCGGCGTGATCGGTCGCTGTGGCGGACAGACTGAAGTCCTCGGGACTCAAGTGCTCGCCTTCGCACATCAGCACGGCTCGCTCGACCATCCCTTTAAGCTCGCGAACGTTGCCCGGAAAGCTGTAGCGGAGCAGCGCGTTCTCTGTGTCTCTCGTCCACCGTAGCGGGGTTCGGTTCCCGGCCGCGCAGGCCTCGGCGGCGAACTGTCGGGCGAGCGCCATGATGTCCTCGCCACGCTCGCGCAGCGCCGGCAACTCGATGGGAAAATGCGCAAGCCGGTAATAGAGGTCGGCGCGAAACCGGCCTTCGGCAATCATGGCTTGAAGGTCACGGTGCGTGGCGGCGATGATCCTGACGTCGACCTTGCGTGTCACGCTGGCCCCTAGCGGACGCACCTCTCCTTCCTGCAAGACGCGCAGCAGCTTGGCCTGAAGCGACAGCGGCATGTCGCCGATTTCATCGAGCACCAGCGTGCCGCCATCCGCCGCCTCGAACAGACCCGCCCGATCATGATCGGCGCCGGTGAAGGCCCCTTTGCGGTATCCGAACAGCTCACTCTCCAGCAGGCTTTCCGCAAACGCCGCGCAGTTCTGCACCACGAACGGCCCGGACCGACGCGAACCCTGTTGATGGATCGCGCGGGAAACGACTTCCTTGCCCGTTCCGGTCTCGCCGGTCAGCAGCACTGTGTGGTGGGTGTCAAGCACCTTGCCGATCAGTCGCCGGACATGGGCCATGGCTGCGCTTGTACCGACGAGACCCAGATCGCCGCGCTCCCGACCGGCTGTGCGAGCGCTTGGCGAGGATGAGCGCAAAGACGTTGAAACCCGCCTTCGGGACAAGGCGAAAGCCCCAAGTGCCGCCAGCGACGGCGCGAACATGTCGAGCGCTCGACCCCGGCTCGTTGCACACAGCACCAGCCCCGCTACCCGGCCATCAGGATCGACAAGCGGCTGGCAGAGAATCGAACGCCAGGCGTGTGGCCCTGCGGGAAGAAATGTGGTGTCGTATAGCTCGCCATTACCGTCGGTCACACTGACCGTACGGTTGTCGTCCAGGCTCGACCGCAGCAACTGGCAGCGGTCGTAATGTCTGGAGTTCCGCGGCTTGCCGCGCTGAGAACGACCCGGTGCAAGCTGAGCCAGCAGGCACAGCTCGCCTGCGGCCGGGTCTTGCCCGAACAACATCGTCAGCTCGCAGCCGGTCAGCGTCGCCGCTGCCTGCGCCATCCGATGATCCAGGGCCTCGGCGTCCGTGGCGGCACACAGCGAGGCGTAATGCATGCAGAGCTGCTCGGCGTATGCCAAAGGCTCGGGGATCTGACTAAACAACGCAGTCATATCAAGCGAACTCACATATGATCGCGCCAGATGCATCGACCGTGGCGTGTACCCGGCCCGGTTGCTCACCACCGGCCATGGTCGCCAGCAAACGGTCGGCGATGATGGAAACGAGGTGCTGGTCGAGCAACCGGTCGGCCAGCCGGGCGCCGGTGTCGCTTCGTTTGCAGCGTTCGCTCAGGCAGGCAACCAGAGCGTCCGAGTAACTGAACCGCAAGCCGCGTCCTTGCAGCCTATCGGCGAGGCGCTGCAGCTTGAGCTCCAGCAACTCAGACAGGACTTCGTCGCCGATCGGGTAGTACGGCACGACCTGCATGCGCGCCAGCAGCGCGGGCTTGAAATGCGCGCTCAGCACCGGGCGAATGCTCTCTTCCAGACTCTCGGCCGACGGCCTCGCCTGATCCTGACAAAGGCGCTCGATCCGCTCGCTGCCCAAGTTGGAGGTCATCAGAATGAGCGTATTGCGGAAGTCGATCCCCCTCCCCTCGCCGTCATTGGCCATGCCTTTGTCGAAGATCTGATAGAACAGATTCATCACGTCGGGATCGGCCTTTTCGACTTCGTCCAGCAGCACCACCGAATATGGCTTCTGGCGCACTGCTTCGGTCAGCATCCCGCCTTCGCCGTAGCCCACGTAGCCGGGCGGTGCGCCTATGAGTCTGGAAACTGTGTGTTTCTCCTGAAACTCGGACATGTTGATGACGGTCAGGAAACGTTCGCCGCCGTACAGAAGATCGGCCAGCGCCAGGGCCGTTTCGGTTTTGCCGACGCCGCTTGGCCCCACCAGCAGAAATACACCGACCGGCGCATCCGGCTTGTTGAGGCCCGCTGCTACCGCGCGCATGGACCGGTCGAGCGCCTGGATCGCCTGATCCTGCCCGCGCAGACGCTTACGCAGATCAGTGGCGAAAGTCGCGACCGTGGCGCTGTGCTCCCGGGCCAGTTGCGTAACCGGCACGCCGGTCCAGGCGCTGATTACCTCGGCGATCAGCCTGGGGCACACCTCGATGCTCACCAGTCGCTCCGTTTTCTGTGCTTCGGCAAAGGCCCGCTGGGCTTTGGCCAGGTCGTCCGTCGCAATCGCAGCCTCGGATTCAGAAGCGGCGCCGACCCGTTGCCCGCGTAGATCAAGTACTCGCGTGGCGAGCGCGCGCTGGGTATGCCATTGCTGCTCCAGCGCCTGAAGTCGTTCGGTGGCCTGCCCAATCCGGCTCTCAAGGGCTTCAAGCTCAGAGCGCGCCACCGCCAGGCCGGTGGCGGCGTCACGCTCCAGGGCCCGCAGCTGGCGCGTGTCCGCGGCGACCTGTGCACGCTCGGCCTCAACACGCGCCGGCGCGGCATTCAGGTTTATACGTACCCTGGCGCACGCGGTGTCTAGCACATCGACCGCCTTGTCCGGCAACTGCCGGCCGCTCAGATACCGCGCGGACAATTGCGCCGCCGCCACCACCGCATCGTCGCGAACGTACACGCCATGGCTCTTCTCATATACACCCGCAAGGCCGCGCAACAGCGTGATCGCTTCGGAAATCGACGGCTCGTGCAGCCGGACGGGCTGAAAGCGCCGGGCCAGGGCCGGGTCTTTTTCGAAGTACTTGCGATACTCGCTCCAGGTCGTGGCTGCGATGGTTCGCAACTCTCCGCGCGCCAGGGCAGGCTTGAGCAGGTTCGCCGCATCGCTCCCGCCGGGCTGACCGCCCGCGCCGATCAGCGTATGGGCCTCGTCGATGAACAGAATGACCGGACGGGCGCAACCACGCACCTCGTCGATCACCCCTTTCAAACGCCGTTCGAACTCCCCTTTGATACTCGCCCCGGCCTGCAGCAGCCCCATGTCCAGCGAGAGAATGTCGACGTTCTGTAAATCCTCGGGCACCTCGCCGCTGACGATTTTCAGCGCCAGTCCCTCGACCACCGCGCTTTTGCCCACACCTGCCTCGCCGACCACGATCGGGTTGTTCTTGCGACGTCGCGACAGGATATCGATCATCTGCCCAAGGGCATCGTCACGACACAGCACCGGATCTATCCTGCCTTCGCGGGCCTGCCGGGTCAGGTCGTGGGTGAACCGGGCGAGCAGCGACTCGGATACGGACCCGGCGCCGGCCGGCTCAGGCTGCTGCGAACGGGCAAAATCGCGCAGACGCTCGGCGTGGATCCGGCCCAGCAGCGGTTGGTAGGCGGTTCCTGCGTATTTCAGCGGGTGACGGAGCAAGGCCAGAATCAAGGCGGCCTGCTCGATATGGCTCTGGCCAAGCTCCAGGTTGGCAACCAGCAGTGCGTCCTGGAGCCATTGAACCAGTTCTGGCGCGAACACGGGATTGCGCGTCGCGGTCGACTCGACCGGAGGGCGCAGCGTGGCGGCGAAGTCCGCTAATGAAACGCCTGCATCCAGCAGCGCTCTGTGCAGCAGGCCTTGCGGGCATTCCAGCAATGCCAGCAGGAGGTCCTCGACCAGTATCCGACTGCCGCCGCGTTCGATGCAGCGCCGGGCGGTATCTTCCAGCGCTCGGCGCGTAGCGGCTTCGAGCGTACCGATGAGTTGTTGCAGGTCAACATTGATCATGAATGTCCATCCTTGATGAAGGCGCTGTCCAGCGTGATGACGCCGTCTGCGTGCTCGTGTCCCAGCCAGCTGGTCCAGCCCAGACGGCAGGCCGTCAGCGCACCGATGTGGAGAGGCTTGATCTCCTCGCGCAGCAGGTGCAGACGGATGTCGTAGTCGAGATGGTCGCGCTGGACGAAACGCACCAGCGCGTTCAGCGGCCCGTACCCGTCTCCGATGGGCAGAAACCGGTGAAAGCCGTCCCAGTCCAGTTCGCGGATATGAATCCGGAATCTCGCGCCACGATCCCGCACCCGCTCGCCGAGCACGGCGTCGTCGCCCAGCCGATGGTTGGCGAGGCCCAGCCGGTTGCGCTGGTTGCCGCTGATGAGCACGGACCGTTCAAGGCATTGCTCGATGAAAAGATGAGCGTGGTTGAAGTAATACCGCAGCACCGCTTCGATCAACGCCGCGGAATGGGCGCGCAGGCTCAGCAGCCCCAGGTACGGGAGCAGCCGCTTCCAGTTGATGTCTCCCGTCTCGCGTATGTGCTCGGCCCCAAGGCCTATCAAGGCAAACAGCCGTTGCGAGAACGGGTCGGTGGCGCCGCTGGTATAGCGAGCGTGATAACGATACTTGCGCCAGATGGGGCGCAGCAGGCGCAGCAATCGGTGGTTGAACACATCGAGGAAGTCACGGGTGGTGACAGCGCCTGGCTCGTCTCCCAGTGCCTGTTCGCTGTAGAACACCGGTAACGGCGAGGTGGCGCCGACCAGACCCATCACGTTGAGCTCCAGGCACACGGATTGCGCACCCGCGTCGTCGTCCCAGGCCAGGGACTCGATGTCGCTGGAAGCGAAACTCAGACTCGGGTTGGCGCGCAGCTCAAGCAGGTCTTCGAGCTGCTCGTCGTCGAGTTGGGGATGACGCACACGCAGCTGCTCGAGCAATAGTGCGACGGCCTGGTACAACGAGTATTCCCGTATGGACGCTTGCAGATGCTTCATATCAGCGGCTGCTGCCCCACGCGCGGTGTCCAGGAGTAGACACTGCCCTGCGTGCTGGTGACGTGAAGTTCATGAAACGAATTGAGACTTGCGTACAGGGCAAGGAACTCGTTCAGGACCGAGCCGAACAGAAACAGATTGCCCTCCCCGCCGGCATCCTGCGGGTCGACCAACAGGTGGGTTTTTACGCCACGGACCGGCAGGCCTTGAAACAAACGGTCGGTGGGCTGGTGACTGATGCTCCTGAGGCCCTCAAGCAGTTTACGGCTGACCCTTTCCGCTTGTTGGTCGTAATAACGAGGAAGATCGTAAGTCTTCAGGACCACTCTCAACGCATCCAGATTGATCAGCGAGAGATAGTTGAGCGACATATTGCTGATCAATTTCCAGAGGTAATCCCGGTCCATCGGCGGGGGAAAACTTCTTGTAGCTGGAACAATACTCCTGAACTCAACGAAATCCGGGCCACCTTCCGCGAAATGGCAGATTCCGCCAGCGGGAATCTGCAAAGGCAGATTGTTATTGGTGCAGGTCAGTTCGACCGACAGGGTTTCGTGCTTTTCCAGCTCGAACGTATCGAAGCCCAGCCAGGTTTCCAGTCCTTCGTGATCGATGGCGCTACGTTGTCGAACGCTGTACCAGGGGCGTGCCTGATCGATGTCGAAGCTTGGATCATGCTCGAATGACTCGAACGCCACGTAGTCTTGATAACCTAGCGTTCCCGGGCGCCATCCCGTCACCTTGTCGACGCAGTACACACTGCAATGCTCACGGTCGTGTTCGGCGGGCAAGACCAGATATTCATCCTGCTTGCCATCGAGACGGATCGGCACTGCGTCCTGTTTGAACAGATTGACCACAGGCGTACAGTAGAGCTTGAAGTTATCGAGCGTCGGCCGCAGCAGTTGCAGATCGGGACTGGCAAGCACCATGCGCAAGGTGCAGCCCCGCGTCTGACGCAACGTTTCCTCGGGTAGCGCCCCCAGGATGTCCAGCCCCGACAGGTCGACGAACAGGAATTTGTCGGGGAACGCGAAATACTCCTGCAGATACCGATAGCCGCGGAACGTGTTGAGCGGATACGGCATCAGCGCCTCATCTTCGGCAAAGCCGACAGGCTGGACATGTTCGATCGGTATCGCCATGTCGTTCGAAGCCGGCAACGGGAGGCCGGCGGCATCCAGCGGGACCAGCGTGATACTGACCAGCTGGCGCAGGAGCCCCAGGTACAGCGCGCGACTCACGGCACCTTCGCCCGCGAGGTGCAGGCGCAGTGCGCTCAACCGCAACTCGCCGAGGTGCCCTTCGGCTGTCATCCGCAAGTGGAGGTCGAGCGTGACTTCATCATGGCGAGGAGCGAAGTCGAGCGCGCTGATCCCGAGTGGCAGGACCTGGGTGGTATAACAGGTTCGAAAACCGCAGGTCACGCCCGCGACCGGCTGGCTCTTGAGGGGGGTGTTGCGCGGCACCAGGACGCCCGCCCCTGGCTGGGTCGAGGCATCGAACTGCACCATGCTCATCGCCGGAAACGGCCGCAGGTAGTTTGGCCAGAGCATTTGGGTCAATGAATGAGTCAGCTCCGGCAACTCATCGTCGAGCTTCTGGCGCAGGCGTCCAGTCAGGAAGGCGAACCCTTCGAGCAACCGCTCGACATCCGGATCACTCCCTGCCTGCCCAAGAAAAGGCGCGAGCGCGGGATTTCTAGCGGAAAACGCGCGCCCAAGACGGCGCAGCGCGGACAGTTCCGTCTGGTAATAAGAGTTGAATGACACGTCGTGATCCCTGACAAATAAAACTTTATTGCTCGATGAAAGTTATCGATAGTTCAACTGACCCGTAGCCGGATAACAGCCCGCTTGCGCAACATCAATATTCGTGTGGCTGGACTACTAACTGGCCATTGGCTTTCAAGTGCGCATTGAATTCGACGGGGTAGCGTTTACTTCCGTCGAATAAAACCCCTTGTATCCGAAACTTCAGCTTCAGCGAGCTTTCATCTTCAAGCATGTTCACGGTCACGTCGGATAATCTCGGTTCGTACCGCTGCACAAATGTCTCGATGGCCCGGCACGAGTCCACCAGCACATCGTGAAGGCTCCGCCGGCTGTCGTTGAAATCCGGCAACCCGTAGTCGGGCAGCGTCTGCACACTGCCCGCCCGGGTACTCAACATCTTGCTCAGGTGCGCGGCGACCGAGGCCACAAGGCGTTCGTGGGGAGTCCTCCCTGAACGGCATGGCGCAGAGCCTGCGAGACGCTCGAAAAGGCTGCCGTCAGCAAAGGTCGCCACGCCGTCTTATTCCTTGTCCAGTTTGCCGACCAACGACAAGGTGAAATCCGCGCCCATGTATTTGAAGTGCGGACGCACGTTCAGATTCACGCGATACCAGCCTGGTTCGCCTTCAACATCGCTGACGGCGATGGTCGCGGCCCGCAACGGACGCCGACCCCGTACTTCGGCACTCGGATTGTCCTGGTCAGCGATGTACTGACGAATCCATTTATTGAGTTCCAGTTCCAGATCGGTGCGCTCTTTCCAGGAACCCAACTGCTCGCGCTGCAAGACTTTCAGATAATGCGCCAGCCGGTTGACGATCATCATGTACGGCAGCTGGGTACCCAACTTGTAGTTCAACTCGGCAGTCTTGCCTTCGGCGCTGTTGCCGAAGAACTTGGCCTTCTGTACCGAGTTCGCGGAGAAGAAGGCTGCGTTGTCGCTGCCCTTGCGCATGGTCAGCGAAATGAAGCCTTCGTCCGCCAGTTCGTATTCGCGGCGGTCGGATACCAGCACTTCGGTCGGAATCTTGGTCTGGATATCGCCCATGCTCTGAAAGTGATGGAGCGGCAGATCTTCGACGGCCCCGCCGCTCTGCGGCCCGATGATGTTCGGACACCAGCGATACTTGGCAAAACTGTCCGTCAACCGGCTTGCGAAGGCGTAGGCCGTATTGCCCCAGAGGTAGTGCTCGTGGTCGTTGGCGACGTTTTCCCGGTACGCAAAGGTCTTGACCGGATTTTCCAGCGGGTCATAGGGATTGCGCAGCAGGAACCGCGGCACGGTCAGCCCGAGATACCGAGAGTCCTCCTGCTGCCGCAGGCTCTGCCATTTGGCGAATTGCGGTCCTTCAAAGTGATCCCTCAGATCCTTGAGATCTGGCAGCCCCGTGAAACGGTCCAGTCCGAAAAAAGCAGGACCGGCAGCCGCAACGAAGGGCGCGTGAGCCATACAGGCCACGCTGGACACATATTGCAGTGTCTTGACGTCGGGCGCGCTGGGGGAAAAATAATAGTTGGCGATAATCGCGCCGACGGGATTGCCGCCGAACTGACCGTACTCAGCCGTGTAGACGTGCTTGTAGAGGCCTGACTGCATCACTTCCGGCGAATCGTCAAAGTCTTCCAACAGGTCTTCTTTGGACGCACTCAAGACTTCGATCTTGATGTTCTCGCGAAAATCGGTCCGCTCCACCAGAAGCTGTAGCCCGCGCCACGCCGACTCCAGCGCCTGAAATGTCGGATGATGGAGGATTTCATCCATCTGGCGGCTGAGCCTGGCATCGATCTCGGCGATCATGCGATCGGCCAGCGCCTTTTTGACCGGCTCTCCCTCGTTATGAGGCTTGAGCAGCTCGGTGATGAACGCCGCGACGCCACGTTTGGCGATGTCATAAGCCTCATCCCCCGGCATCAGCCGGGTTTCCGCGATGATCTGATCCAGAACGCCGCCTTCAATTACCGCGCCGGTTTGTGTCTGTGCAGCATTATTCATCGTTCTGGCTTCCCGAAACGGTGGCATTCAAAGAATCGGCAGAGTTCAGGCCCAGTTCGCTCAGAACACGATTTCGCGAGTGCTCGTCGCTGAGAACGCTTTCGATAGCTCTGCGAAACGCAGGCGCATTGCCCAGCGGCCCCTTGAGTGCAACCAGCGCATTACGCAGTTCCATCAGCTTGTGCAGCTCCGGTACTTGCTCGATGATGTTCGCCGGATTGAAATCCTTCATCGACCTGACGCCGATACTGACCGGCAGTTCGTCAGCGCTGTCCGTGTCCCTAAGTCGATCCGGAACACTCAAGGTCACGGATATTTCCTGCTTGGCAATTACATCATCGAAGTTGTTCTTGTCGATACTGACTGGCCGGCGATCCTCAAGCTTTCGGTCATCCGTGCGGTGAACGAAATCACCGAGCACCAGCAACTTCAAGGGAAGTTCTATTTCTTGCTGCGCATTTCCGGTGGCAGGTTTGAACGTCACGTTTATACGTTCCTTGGGCGCTACCGAGCCTTCTTTGGCCATTGCCATTCTCCTGAGTTTTTTATGGCCGGGCCGGCCTATGCTAATACCGCTTCAATGTCCAGATGACAGAGCCTGCGGTATATCTGATCCTGGTATTCACGAACGACGGTGCTTTGCGGCATGGACTGGCAACAGCTGTAAAGAAGCCGCAAAACCTGCAAGTTAAGTTCGGGCTCCCAGTGAGCCAGTACGGAGCCTTTCATCTGCTCATCCAGTGCTTCCAGTTGATGCCTGGCAAGTTCGTAGCTTTTTGCCTGAAGGCATAACCGGGCCAGACTGAGCCGCCAATGGAATCTTGCGCGCTCGCTCCTGGCGGTTCGAATACTGTCTGCGAACATCCGTGTGGCAACTTTCAGGCCGCCCACTGACAGTTCGTTCGTTGCTTCGACCAGAGCAACTTCCCACTCCGGCGTGGTACCGCTCTCCCGGACAGTTTCGGGCTGAGGCTCGGCAGGTACGTGAGGCATGACCTGGTTCTCGATCCACGCCCGCGTAGCCGGACCGGCAAAGGCGCGCCCATCCTGAAACCTGAGCCGGACAACTGTCGGAAACCGTTCCAGAAACCGTGCCAGCTGGCTCTCTACTTCCTTCGCCGCCGCATCGGCGTTCAGCCCCAGCAGGCATTCCCAGACCATGTGCTGCCCGTCGAACCAGAACGGCGCCTGGGCAATGCGGCCCTCGAGATCCACAATCAAATCCGCGTACTGGCCCTGCTGAAGGCGCGCCTGATAGCCATCCACTTCGTCGGCGCTCACCCCGCGCAGACCGGTAATGTCATCCGGATTGCAATCCGGCATCTTGTCGATCGCCAGCCAGGCGACGGCGCGATTCAACCGCAGTGCGCGCAGGTCCGAAGCTTTGCTGCGCAGCCACCATGCGCTCAGAAGCCTGGCCGTGTCCTGCAGAGCCTTGAGTGCGCTGCGCGCCTCTTTTTCATTGTCGATGACGGTAACGGGCGTGATCAGTCTCGCTGCCACCTGTTTGACCTGCTGCACCAGCGTTGCCGGCACAGGCTCTACCTTTTGCGCCTGTTCGATCATCGCACTCAGGCGCCGCCGCAACGGCAGCAACAGCGGCGCCTCATCCCTGAGGTTGTCGATCAGGACTTTATCGAGGTTCTCCAGGTAGACCGCCAGCGCCTGGAACAACGGTAGCTGTTCCTTGACGGGCACGTCTTCAGCCAGCGCCTTGTCCAGTCGTGCTATCAACCAGTCCAGTGCGGCGCCGCGAGTCCTCGACTTCAGCGGCCACACACACTCCCAGCGCTCACGACAGAGGTAGTCGATCACTGCGCACCCGGACAGCAGTCCTGCAAAGGATTCCGTGCGGTAAAGCGCCCAGGTCAGCCAGCACACGACACGCAGGTCCTTCGACTGCGATTCGAGGATGACTTCCGCCTCTTCCCTGACTCTTGACCAGTCGACGGGAGCAGCGCCATGCATTGACCGGGCCCTGGCAAGTTCTTCTTCAAGCGCTTCGAACTGACTGGAAAAACGCACTTCCTCACCCGCATAGCTCTGCACCGACACGGGCCGCTTTATGAGTGCAATGTAATGAGCAAGCAGTTTTTCGGAGTGAGCCATGTAAGCGATTCAACTGGAGAAGACACGGACTTGCTGACAGCGGCAAGCACAAGAGAGGGTGTACACTAGTGATTTGATAATTTTTAAACAAGTAACGAAACGTCGAAAAGCGGCTTTTAGGAAATTTCCTACGCATCCAATCAAAACTTAGTAGGACACAGATATAAAATTATAAAAAAATGTTAAGCAACCAACACCCAGAAACGGATTCAACCCCCTCATGTAAATTCAGACAAAAAGGTCGCTCGGCAACTCTGTGACAACACCAGGAGGGCTGCGCAAAAAACTGCCAGCCCGAGCAACAAACTGCGCAGCCCCAGCCCCCTTCTTAGTTGCCAAGCCCAGGGAAAATTTCAAATAACCCGCACAGAGCCCGGACTTTATTGACTAAAGAATAGTTGGCACGGTTCTGGTATGGCAGATCTACATTCACGAGCCTGTCGTGGATTAAAAATTGCACCAGGAGATAAACAATGGCAATGCCCGCTTACATGTCAGTCATTGGCAAGACACAAAAGGAGATCAGCAAGGAGGCATCCAGCGAGGCCTCGCTTGGCCAGAGTTTTCAGCAAGAATATCTCGACCAGATTCAAGTGATCGCCTTTGAACATTCCATCAATGTACCGCGCGACCCGCTCTCGGGTTCGCCTACCGGCAAGCGAGTTCATGAGGCAATGCGCGTGACCAAACGGTTCGACAAGGCCTCCCCGCTGCTGATGCAGGCCCTGGCCAGGACCGAGATTCTTGAAAAAGTCACTCTCGACTGTTATCGGCCGTCCAACGAGGGCGCGCAACTTTACTACCAGATCATTCTTGAGGATGCCACGATCGTGAAAATCCGCGATGTGATGCCCGATTCCCTGGAGGCGGACCGCGGTCATCGCACCCATCTGCAAGAGGTCTCTTTCGCATACAAGAAAATAATCTGGAAGCATGAAATAGCAGGAACCGAAGCCGAAGACGACTGGAGCAAATCCACAGCAAATTGAAGATCGTGCCCACTGGCCACGCAGGCCAGTGGGCATTTTCATTCTCATAAGCACACTCGCATTTTCTGGAGGGCCTGGTGTGTCAGCACCCGCCAATCAAAACCGGTTCGATCTCAGTATCCTTGGGGTGAACCACGACTTTCAGATGCTTTCCTTCACCGGCCAGGAAGCCGTGAACGAACCGTTCCGCTTCGACCTCGAACTGGTCAGCAAACGCGGTATCGACGACCTGGAAGCGCTGCTCCATAGATCCGCATTCCTGCACATTGCAGGCAACGCTCAGGGCATTCACGGCCTCATTGACGCGGTTGCCGAAACCGATCAGCACGTCAATCTGCGCCGCTACTCGATAACCCTGCGCCCGCAGCTGGCGTATCTAGGCCATCGTCGCAATCACCGAATCTTTCAACGCCGCACAGTGCCCCATATCATCGCTGAGGTGCTCAAGGAGCATGGCATCGTCGATGACGAGATGTTTCATCTAGGCGGCGACTATCCGGCGCGTGAGTACTGTGTCCAGTACGGCGAATCGGATCTGCACTTCATCCAGCGTCTATGCGAGGAAGAAGGCCTGCACTTCCACTTCGAGCACAGCCGGGACGCACACCGGATCCTGTTCGGCGACGACCAGACGTCTTTTCCAGAGCTGCCGCCCATTCTTTACAAGCAGGGCAACGGCATGGCAGCGCCAGAACCCGTCGTCAGTCGTTTCGAGGTCCGACTGGAGACGCGCACCACTCGAACGTGTCGTCTGGATTACGATTTCGAGAATCCGCCTCTCGATCTGAGAAAGGCTGCCGGAGACAAGACCTCCATTCTTGAAGATTTTTCCTACCCAGGTCACTACACGGATCCCAAGCGCGGGCAGCAGCTGAGCAAGCTCGCTCTGGAGCGACACCGAACGGATTACCGGCTCGCCCAGGGTCAAAGTAATCGACCGGATCTTGCAAGCGGCCGTTTGATTACCTTGTCCGAGCATCCATCACAACCCTGCAACGGCCGATGGCTGCTGACCGGGATTCGGCATGAAGGGCACCAGCCCCAAGTACTGGAAGAGTTCACCGGCACCGCAGACGCACAGGAAATGAAGAACGGCTATTCGAACCAGTTCTCCGCAGTCCCCGGCGATGCTCCCTTCCGCCCGGCGTTGCGACATCCCAAGCCCCGAATCCTTGGTAGCCAGACCGCCGTCGTGACAGGTCCGAAAGGCGAAGAGATTCACTGCGACGCCTACGGCCGAGTCCGGGTGCGCTTTCACTGGGACCGGGATACGCATGAAACCGGCGCTACCAGCTGCTGGCTGCGGGTAGCGTCAGGCTGGGCGGGTAACGGTTATGGTGCCGTCGCGATACCCAGAGTGGGCATGGAAGTGCTGGTCACCTTTCTCGAAAGCGATCCTGATCAGCCCGTCGTCAGCGGTTGCCTGTACCACGCTGAACAGGTGCCGCCCTACCCTTTGCCCGAGAACAAGACGAGAAGCGTCTTCAAGACCCTCAGCAGTCCAGGCGGTAAGGGTTACAACGAATTGCGCATCGAGGACCGCAAGGGTCACGAGCAGATATTCGTCCATGCCGAGCGCGACTGGGATGAGAACATCGAGAACGATCAGAAGATCCGCGTCGGGCACGAACGTCACGACCGCGTCGAAGCCGGCAGTTTCAGCGAGTTCATGGCCGAGGAGCACAGGGTCACCCACGCCAGCCGCTTGAGCGAGGTTCGCGGGGACGACCATCTGACGGTGGGCCAGACGCAGCACACTCAGTTGGGAGCGTCTTATCTGGTTCGTGCGGGTCAGGAGGTTCATTTTGAGGCCGGTGAACAAGTCGTCATCGATGCGGGCATGGAGATCACGCTCAATGCCGGTGGCAGTTTCATCAAGATAGATCCAGGCGGGATCACGCTTTGCGGGCCGACTGTCAGGCTCAACTCGGGCGGCGCTCCGGGCATCGGAACACCTGCGGCCCCAGAGCTGCCGAGAGCCGTCAGAGACACGGACGGAGATACAGCGGGTGAGCCGCTGGTACCCGCCCAGATGACTGCATTCAAACGCCAACCGCGTTGCGAAGCCTGTGAGCGAGCGGCAGAGAAGTCCAAGCCATGACGACACGTGATTACCTGCTTATCGACGGCCTGTTGCGCCCCGACGCCATCAAACAGCTGTATCAACGTGGCGACGTCCTGCACATCAAGCCGCTGTATCTGGGAACTCGCTGGATGGCGCTGAAAGACTCCGGCCCTATCCTGGCGATGCCCGCTCACGGCTCCCGGCTCATGCAGGACTGGTGGATGTCAGCCGAGCAGCACCTGAGCGCATCAGGGTTGCACAGCAGCGCACCCGCGCAGGACATCGTCGACCATTTCCGGCGCTTCCTGTCGCCCAAGGATCACCTCGGACACTCCTGCCTCTTGCGGTTTGCCGATCCGGTCATCCTTCACTTCTGGTTGTCGAGCTACAGCCCCGAACACCTGGCTCGGATCCTGGGTCCGATCGAGCGCATCCGGGTACGGCGGCCATTGCACAGCTGGTATCCGCCGACCCAGGAACCGTTCTCCGATTTCGACCGTCCTGGCGCGGCGCCCGCCTGGGACGACAGTGCTGCCGTTCTCGGCGAGCCTCAGACCGCTGCGCTGGAGAAAGCTTTCCGCTGGCTGTTCATCGAACGCCTGTATGCATGGCTGCGAGGACTGCAACCGGAATTCCTTGCGGACCAGAGCGCTCCCGAGGTCGAAACATGGCTCCAGCGTGCGTTGGACACCGGCTATCGATGGGGACTTGTCACCGAGTACGCACTGGTAACCTGGGCAGAGATCTGCCAGGCGTGGGGACTGGACTTCGCCGATACAGACACCGGTCCCTACCGGGACTGGCTGACCGCGCATCCCGAGCAAGCGCGCCTGGCCCCCGAGTTGCGCATCGATGCACTGGACGAATATCGCCTGGAAATTACCGGAGAAATGGTCCAGGACTGACGAAAACCAAGACCTCGATCAGTGCTGCGACGAAAACCGCTCACGCCACCCGAGAGTCATGTCAACGAGGAACGGTCCGCTTCAGGCGTCCATTCTGGTCCCGTAGGAGCGGATTTATCCGCGAGAAATGCATCAGATGCATCCAATGCGTCCGTCATCATGCCCTTTCGCGGATAAATCCGCTCCTACAAAACCCGTCTGTGACGACGGGCTTGCCAACGTTGCAGTGGCCGCTATGCCTTGCAAGCCCAACCCCCCTGCGAATAAGGTACTGCCACTTCGGTAAACACCCTCTTCGAACCCGCCCCCAAGGACCCGCAATGATCGATATCCGCCCCATGACCCCCGCCGATTTCGAGCAATTCTGGCCGACGTTCCACTCCGTCGTGGTCGCGCAGCAGACCTATGCGTATGACCCGGCGCTGGACAAGGAGCAGGCTCGGCAGCTCTGGATGGACGCGCCGTTGCATACACTGGTGGCCGAGGAGGATGGGGTCCTGCTGGGCAGTTATTACCTCAAGGCCAACGCATCCGGGCCCGGCAATCATGTGTGCAATTGCGGCTATATGGTGACCGAGGCGGCCCGTGGGCGTGGTGTGGCGCGCTTGATGTGCGAGCACTCGCAGCAGCTGGCGCGCGAGCAAGGCTTCCTCGCCATGCAGTTCAATTCGGTGGTGGCCAGCAATGAAGTGGCGGTGGCGCTGTGGAACAAGCTGGGCTTCGAGACAGTCGGCCGGTTGCCCAAGGCTTATCGCCATGCCGAGCTGGGCCTGGTGGATTGCCTGGTGATGTACAAATGGCTGGGTGAGCCGGCCACGACCACCGAGCCGCGAGTGAAGCTGATCGGTCGCAAGAACATTGAATCGGTGGTGTCGCGCCCGCGTCGCGATTAATGCTGCCAGTGGGGAACGATCGCATCGTCTCCCGGCTCGCTCGTACAACGCTGGTGACAGCCAGAGCGAGCCCGCTCGAAGGTGAGTGACAATTGGCGTGCGTCAGTCCTTGACCTCGCTCAGCGCGAATTTCTGTCCTTTTACGTCTCTGACTTCGGCACCCACGATGTAGGCGATGGTCTGGCCGTCATGGTCGACCAGGCGCTGCGGTGTGCCAAGGCTCAGTGTTCCGATCTCGCCGCTCCAGTCCCGGCGAGGGTCGTGCTCCAGATAGGCGTAGACCTTGCGCTCGCGAATCCGCCAGACCGGGTAGGCCTTGCGGGTCGAGATCACGTCGTAGGTCAGGTTGGGGTTGAAGGTGAAAGCGGCAGTCATGACAATCTCCGTCTCATGGGTGTGGCTGACTGCGCGTTGAAGCCACGTGGCATGAGGCAGGATAGACCAAGCCGCGCAAGTCCTCCGCGTCACGCTCCTTCTTCTTGCAACCAAAAGAAACGGACCTCTAGGGTCCGTTTCTTTCAGCAGTGTCGAAGCCTTACTCGGCCGCGCCGGATGGCGTCTGTCTGTGCAGGAGAACGCGGGTCACGCGACGCTCTTCCACCCCGGCCACCTGAAGGTGCCAGCCTTGCCATTCCAGGCGGTCGCCAGTGACCGGCAGACGGTCGAGCAGGCTCATGACCAGTCCCGCCAATGTCTGGTAATCGTCCGTCGCCCGGGCCTGGAACCCGGTTCGCTCGCGGATCAGATTGAGGTTCAGCGCGCCGGAGACCAGGTAGCCATCCTCATGCTCGACGATGTCGGGACCTTCGACCTCACTGGCGTCCGGCAACTGGCCGGCGATGGACTCCAGAATGTCGGTCATGCTCAACACACCGATGAAATCGCCGAACTCGTTGACCACGAACGCGATATGCGTCGAGGCCTTGCGCATCTGCTCCAGCGCGTTAAGGATCGAGAAATTCTCCAGCAGGTTGACGGCCTTGCGCGAGAGCAGCTGCAGGTCGGGTTCGTTACCGGCGAGCAACTCCTTGAGCAGCTCCTTCTTGTGAACGAAGCCCACCGGCTCGTCGATCCCGCCCTCGCCGATCAATGGCAATCGCGAATAGGACGAGTGCATCAGCCGGGTCCGGATCGTCTGCGGGTCATCGGCGAGGTCGATATAGTCCACCTCGGCGCGTGGCGTCATGACCGTGCGGATCGGCCGCTCGGCCAGCTGCAACACGCCGCTGATCATGACACGCTCGCGACGATCGAAGACCGCTTCGGTGGCTTCCCCTTCACGGGCATCGCCCTCCAGCATATCGATGATTTCCTCGTCGACCTCGCCCTCTTCCAGACGGCGACCGCCAAGCAGACGCATGACGGCATGGGCTGCGCGCTCACGACGCGGGCGCTGTCCATGGGCCGACGTCTTGCGGCGTTTGCGAGCGATCTGATTGAACATCTCGATCAGGATCGAGAAGCCGATCGCCGCGTAGAGATAGCCTTTCGGAATGTGGAAGCCAAGACCTTCGGCCGTCAGGCTGAAGCCGATCATCATCAAGAAGCCCAGGCACAGCATGATCACCGTCGGGTGGCTATTGACGAATTTGGTCAGCGGCTTGCTCGCAACCATCATCAGACCGATCGAGAAGATGACCGCGATCATCATCACCGAGAGCTGCTCTACCATACCGACGGCAGTGATCACCGCGTCCAGCGAGAAGACAGCGTCGAGCACGACGATCTGCGCGACGATCGGCCAGAAAGCGGCGTAGGTCCCGCTGCCGGCGCGCTGGCTGACATGGCCTTCGAGCCGCTCGTGCAGTTCCATGGTGGCCTTGAACAGCAGGAAGATACCGCCGAACAGCATGATCAGGTCACGACCGGAGAAGCTGTGGTCGAAAATCTCGAACAGCGGTTCGGTAAGCGTCACCATCCAGGAAATGCTCGCCAGCAAGCCAAGACGCATGATCAGCGCCAGGGACAGGCCGATGATGCGTGCCTTGTCGCGCTGCTCGGGCGGGAGCTTGTCGGCGAGAATGGCGATGAACACCAGGTTGTCGATGCCCAGCACCAGCTCCAGCACGATAAGAGTCAGCAGGCCAAGCCATGCCGTTGGGTCGGCGATCCATTCCATGGGTTATTCCTTCTCGGACAGAATGCGGGAGACAGCGAACACTGTGTTCAGGCGCGCACGGACAGACAGGGTCAGGTCAGGCTGACGATTGCCGAAGTGCGTGAGCAAACGGGATCTGGCCCGACATTGCGACCGAGGGATGGCGCAAGAAGATCGGGAGGCGCGGCGCAGTGGCACGCAAGGCGAAGGCTGTAAAAGGGTGACGCGGGAAGAGCGACAAGGAGGCTCCTGAAGGGTGTTCATAAAATCCTGAAATTGAATGCGGGATGTGATCCTACAATACGCACGGCCCTTTCCTGCGCAGAAGAAGTATTACAAAGCTTGACGATTGGTGACTTCTTCCGACTGTGCTGGGGGGAGCGTGTCGTTATGTCGCAGCAAATCCACGACCAGTTGTCTGACGACCGCTTGCATCGTATGGAAGCAATCCGCCATATGTTTTAAAATATTTCGAAATCTTCGCAGACCGCAGGTGACATCAGCCGGTCGCGACCAGAACGATAAAAATAAAGAGCCCGTCCCTGACGGGCTTTTTGCGTTTGAAGCTTTTTCACAGCGTCGCCATGCGACGTCAGGGGGGCGCAGTGTGGGTGCCATGCCAGTCGGCATGGGCCATACCGGCTCTTGTCATTGATCCTGAGGCTATTCACCCATGTTGCGGTCGGTTGTTGTACATCTGTTTTACTGGTTTAAACGTTTTTCCCAGGCGCTGCTGGCGCGCAAACCCGCAGAACATCGGTATTCCCGTGATTTCACCCGGGAAGACGAACGCGGTCGCTGGACGTTCGTGTCGATCTTCATCGTATTCACTCTGGGCCTCTATTGCGTTGCGGGTCTGGGCTATTACGCCAAGGTCAATGTCTGGGACGGCTTCACGCCTGAGCAGAAGGAAGCTGTCGCGCAAGCCATGGTCGCCGGCTCGCAGAATCTTCTGTAACGTCCATGTCATTGAAAACGGGGAGGCCTGACCTCCCCGTTTTCGTTTCCGCTTGTGCCATGAGCGTTTTTCTGCGAGAAAGCCGAGCTAGTTGACAGCAGGGCCAACTGACAAAGGACTTCTTATGCACGACTCGACGCAGCCGGAACTTCAAGTGACCGACATCCAGGTGGGTGACGGCAAAGAAGTCGTCAAAGGCGCCTTGATCACCACCCACTACACCGGCACCTTGCAGGACGGCACTGTCTTCGACTCATCGCACCAGCGCGGCAAGCCCTTTCAATGCGTGATCGGCACCGGTCGAGTCATCAAGGGTTGGGATATCGGCTTGATGGGCATGAAGGTCGGCGGCAAGCGCAAGCTGTTCGTGCCCGCGCATCTGGCCTACGGCGATCGCAAGATGGGGGCTCATATCCAGCCGGGCTCCGACCTGTCATTCGAGATCGAGCTGCTGGAAGTGCTGACTCGCGACGATTGAACGTCACTCAGGGTTTGCCCGTCAGCGCTGAAAAGGCCATGCTTTTCCCATGGATGATCCGCCATTCGCCGACAGGAACCTCTAATGCCGCTCAATAAGTCGACCCAAGAGTTGAAAAAGCACCTCAAGGGCACGGCCAGCAATCTGGAAAACACCGCCGACGAGATCCTCAAGCTGGCCGCCCGGGTGACCGAGGTCGATGTGACCGCCATTCTTCAGATGGTCAACCGGCTTTATAGCGACGCGGATCAGTTGAAAGCCTACGCTGACGAAATCAAGGCGCGCAGGATCGTGCGCGCCAAGCCTGTTTGAGGTCACGCCGCCCTGCCGATAGCTTTCACGAAAGCCTGCTCGTTGTGGGCGCCGTCTCAAATAGGTTTACCATGTGCGGCCTTTTTTCTCACCGACCAGCCCCATGAATCCCGAAACGCTCGCGACACTGCACCAGCATCTGCTCGAATCCCTCGATCCTGCGCCGGCCGAAACCCGACGCCTGTTCCACGGTCGAGGCCGGGTGTGGCCGGGACTGGAGCAGATTACGGTGGACTGGATGCAGGGCGTGGTCCTGGTGTCGCTGTTCAAACAGCCGACCGATGATGAGCTGGCCGGCCTGACTGCGCTGCTCTGCGCTTTGCCCCAGACCGATCAATGGCAGCGAAGCGAAGCCCGTACTTTGCTACTGCATCACCGCTACCTGCCGAGTAGCGACATGGAGCTGCTCGCCGGGGACGCCATCGATGAATGGGTCATCACCGAAAACGGGCTGCGCTACAAGGTCGATTTCGGCAAGAAGCAGAACAGCGGGCTGTTCCTGGACATGCGTTACGGCCGCGACTGGGTCCGGGAAAACGCCCGCGGCAAGCGGATTCTCAACCTGTTCGCCTATACCTGCGGTTTTTCGGTCGCGGCCATCGAAGGCGGCGCCGATCATGTGGTGAACCTGGACATGGCGCGGGCGGCGCTCAACCGTGGCCGCGAGAACCACCATCTCAATGGCCATGATCTGAGCCGTGTCAGCTTTCTGGGACATGACCTGTTCAAATCCTGGGCTAAGGTCACGCGCATGGGCCGCTATGACTTGATCATTGTCGATCCGCCTTCTTTTCAGAAAGGCAGCTTCATGCTCGACAAGGACTATCAGCGCGTATTGCGACGTCTGCCCGAGCTGCTGGAAACGGGCGGATCGGTCCTGGCATGTATGAACGATCCGGCCACGGGTCCGGACTTTCTGATTCAGCAGACGGCGGAGCAGGCTCCGTCGCTGCGTTTCGAACGCCGCCTGGACAACCCGCCGGAATTCCCTGATGACAGAGAAGACGGCGGGCTCAAGGCGCTGCTGTTTACCTACCAGGGCGAAGCGCGCGACGGCTGGGCCTGACAAAGTGGCTGCGCTCGGCAATACGGCGTTGAAATCGGTCTCAAAATGCTCATTTACTCCGTGTAAACTCCGCTTTTTCGACCGATTTCGCCTTGTCTTGCCGTCGCTCGCCTATTTTGTAAACACCCTCTGAGGCCTTCAACCCGTTTAGGCCGGATCAGGCCCCGAGCCGCGAGATCACCTCGTTCAACCCGACCGACAGCCCATGCAGATCCTGGCTCGCACCTTGGGTCCGCTTGACGTTGTCCTGGTTGGTGGTGGCAATGGCAGTGATCTCGGTCAGATTGCGCGAGATGTCTTCGGCGACCGACGTCTGCTCCTCGGCGGCCGTAGCGATCTGCCGGTTCATGTCGCGAATGTTCTCCACCGCCAGGGTGATGCGCTGCAGGGTTTCCCCCGCCTGAGTCACCTGCTCGACGCTTTCCTCGCTGCGGGCCTGCCCGCCCTGGATCGCCTGAACGGCGTCGGTCGCGCCGGTCTGCACGGTATTGATGATCTGGTTGATCTCGGCAGTGGATTCGGCCGTGCGCTGGGCCAGGGTACGGACTTCATCGGCCACCACCGCAAAGCCACGGCCGGCCTCGCCCGCGCGCGCCGCTTCGATGGCCGCGTTCAGCGCCAGCAGATTCGTCTGCTCGGCAATGCCACGAATGACCTCCAGCACCTTGCCGATCCGGCCGCTGTCCGCTTCGAGGCGCCCGATCACGTCGGCGGTAGAGGCGATCTCGGTGCGCATCCGGGTGATGGTGGCGATGGTCGACTGCATGACTTTTTCACCGCTTTGCGCGCTGTGATCCGCTTCGTCGGCGGCGCGGGCAGCCTCGGCGGCATGGCGCGCGACTTCCTGAGCGGTGGCAGACATCTCGGTCATGGCGGTCGCGACCTGATCGGTGCGTTCGAATTGCTCGTGGGTGCCTTGCGCCATCAAGGATGCGATGGCCTTGAGCTCGCCGCCTGCGGTGTCCAGATCAGTAGTGCTGCGCTTGAGACGTGCAAAAGTATCGGCGAGGAAATCGCGCAAGGTATTGGCCGCCTCGGCCAAACGACCCAGCTCATCGCGACGGGTGATGTCGACGCGGGCCCCGAACTTGCCCTCGGCCAGTTTCGCAACGTAATCAATCAGCACGGTGATGGGCGCGATGACGTTGCGATTGACCATCCACAGCGTCAGCAGACCGACCACCAGCGCTGAAATCAACATCACCAGAGCGCCGATCACGATGGTCCGGTCCGCCTCGGCACTGATCGCGACCGATTGCGTCGCGCTGGACTTGTGCAGCTGCTCGACCAGCACCGCCATCTGCTCGCTGGCCTGTCGGTCCACACCTTTTACAGCTTCGTCGCCTGCCCCGGCATCGGCGCCGGAGGCGATGAAGGCATCCCGGCCCTTGCGGTAGGCAGAGCCAAGGTCACGGTGTTCCTGCTTGAGCTTTTCGACCTGCGCTTTCAGCGTCGGCTCAAGCCCGCCCAGGCTGCTCAACCGGGTCAAGGCATCCTGCACGTTGCGCTCCTGCGCTTCGAACTGGGCCCAATAGCGGTCGCGGTCAGCCGGAAACTTGCCGCGCAGCAGCACGTTTTTCCATTCCTGCACCTGAACCTTGAATTGCAGGTTGGCCTCGTCGACCAGTTGCGAGGCGAGCACCGGCCCCTGGATCAGGCCACGATAAGCATGGACATTGTTGGAAAGAAAATTGAAGCAGGCCAGTGCGATCAGCAGAATCAGGATCAGGCTGCCGCCCAGCATGGCGAGTATTTGCAAGCGCAAGGATTTGGACATGAGGTATCTCCGGGAATTGGGGCCGCGCGCCGCGCGGATATGAGTGCCACTTCCCTGTCATCACCCCGTTTGGGAGACGTGCATCCGAACTATCGGCCCGGAGAAAAACTTCTTTAATCAACCAGTTATCGACGCCAATGGCAGCAAATTATGACAATTTGATGACGTCGGAGAATTATTTTTCTGGCTTGGGCATATCTACCCCGAACGACCGCAATAGCGCTATTACATTCGTCGCCTAAAATTGTATTTCCCCAGATATTTCAAATTATTGCGGGTTGTCACAGTCACAGCCTCATACCCTTCTGATTTGCGACGATCCAAACCCATGAGCTTCATTACCTGCATGACGGTGTTGGGCGCATTGCTGATGCTGCTGGCACTGACCTCTTCCTATCTGCGCTGGATGCCCGTGACAACCTCGGCGGTCTGCCTGATCTTCGGCTTCGCGATCGGTCCGATGGGGCTTGCGATGATCAATCTGGATTTCCGCCAGGCATCCGGCTGGATGGAGCGTCTGACCGAAGTTGCCGTGCTGTTTTCGCTGTTCAACACCGGTATCAAGCTGCGCCTGCCGTTGCACGGCAAGGCCTGGCATTCGGCCTACTGGCTGGCAGGGCCGGTGATGATCGCGACCATCGCCGGTACTTGCCTGGTCGCGCACTATCTGCTCGGCCTGCCATGGGGACTGGCCCTGCTGCTGGGCGCCATGCTCTCGCCGACCGATCCGGTGCTGGCGGGGCTGGTCCAGGTCACCAACGCACAGGATCAGGACCGGCTGCGGTTCGGACTGTCCGGCGAGGCGGGCCTGAACGACGGCACGGCGTTCCCTTTCGTTTACCTGGCGCTGTTCTATCTGGGGTCTAGCGCCATGGGCGACGGCTGGGTGACCCACTGGGTGGTGGCCAAGCTGTTATGGGCTGTCCCGGCGGGCCTGTTGCTTGGCTACGGGATGGGCCGCGGCGTCGGCCACCTGATGATTTTCCTGCGCATCAAACATGGTGATAGTTCGCTTTCGCCGAACGACTTCCTGGCACTGGCGTTGATCGCGTTGTCCTACGTGACTGCCGACTGGATTCAGGCCTACGGTTTCCTGTCAGTCTTCGCGGCCGGTTTCGGGCTGCGGCAGGCGGAAGCACGCATCACCCGTTCCGAGGTACCTTCCGAACACGTAGCCCAGCCGATCATCGGCCACATGACCGGCGGCCTGGACAAACCCACTGCGACCGAGGCCGAAGATTTGAGCGATTCGCAGCTGGCGGCGGGCATCATGATGGGCGACATGCTGGCATTCGGCAGTCTAGTGGAGCGTTCCATGGAAGTGCTGCTGATTACGCTGGTGGGCGCGTCGCTGGCGCTGTACTGGGATTGGCAGGCAGTCGGTCTGGGCCTTGCCCTGTTCTGTATCATCCGCCCGGTCAGTGTCTGGCTGCTGATCAGCCCGAAACTGCTGGATCGTCGTCAGAAAGGGCTGGTCAGCTGGTTCGGCATTCGCGGCATTGGCAGCCTTTACTATCTGTGTTTCGCGCTGGGGCACGGTTTGCCGGAAGACGCGGGACACGTCATCATCGGCATGACGTTGTCCGTGGTGGCACTCAGCATCCTGTTGCACGGTCTGAGTATCCAGCCGCTGCTGGACCGCTATGAACGTTATACTCCGAGCACCGAGGGCGACCGATAGAGCAAGTCGATCAGCCTATCGCAACAAGCGATTGGACGATGGCGAAAGGACTGCGCAAGCTGCACATACCGCGTATTGAGAAGGTGAAATGTCAGATCACGTCCTGATGGACCGCTTTGCACGCAAGGTGGATTATCTGCGCATGTCGGTGACCGACCGGTGCGATTTCCGCTGCGTGTACTGTATGGCCGAGGAAATGACTTTCCTGCCCCGCCAGCAGATTCTGTCGCTGGAGGAAATTCTGCAAGTGGCCGAGCGTTTCGTCGCGCTGGGAACCCGCAAGATCCGCCTGACCGGCGGCGAGCCGTTGGTGCGCGCCGGCGTGGTCGGGCTGTGCGAGCGCATCGCCGCCCTGCCCGGCCTGCGCGAGCTGTGCATGACGACCAATGGTTCGCAGCTGGACCGCCTGGCCCGCCCGCTGTACGACGCAGGGGTCAGCCGTTTGAACATCAGTCTGGACAGTCTGGACCCGCAACGCTTTCGCGAGCTGACCCGCACTGGCGATCTGGACAAGGTCATTGCCGGTATCGATGCTGCCAATGCCGCGGGTTTCACGCACACCAAGCTCAACTGTGTGGTCATGAAGGGTCGCAACGATCACGAGATAAACGACCTGCTGGCCTTTGCCATCAATCGCGGCCTGGACGTGTCGTTCATCGAAGAGATGCCGCTGGGCGTCATCAGCGAGCACAGCCGCGCCGAGTCCTTCTGTTCCAGCGACGAGGTGCGCGAGCGCATCGCCGAACGCTATACCCTGATGCCTTCCACCGACTCTACCCACGGACCATCGCGCTACTGGCGGCTGGCCGAGGCGCCGGATATCCGGATCGGTTTCATCTCGCCCCACAGCCACAACTTCTGCGGCACCTGTAACCGGGTGCGCCTGACGGTGGAAGGACGTTTGCTGCTGTGCCTGGGCAACGAGCATTCCGCCGACCTGAAGGCCGTGCTGCGCGCCAATCCCGGCCAGCCGGAGAAGCTTGAGAAAGCCATCATCGACGCCATGCAGCTCAAACCCTGGAGCCACAATTTCACCTTGGACGATGACGTGCAGGTGGTGCGCTTCATGAACATGACCGGCGGCTGAGACCGGTTGCCGAGCGCCTAGGTTGCATCACCATCGACGCTCAGCGGAAGGAGAAAAGGCCAGCGGGGTGGTCAAGACCGAAACCGGTCACATCTGCGCCATCACCGCCGACCCTTGCCTGAAAGTTATATCAGCCATTTCAGTTTGTACAAGTTCTGTTCAACTATTTTTTTCATTTCTGATACAGCCTACGCAACCTTGCGCTTGCGCAGCTGCTGCCATTGCACGGCGATGTCGCCTAGTACCGATTCAAGATAAGCAGGATCGGCGGCGGCTTTCTTGCCCACATACCCTTGTCCCCGCCGAAACATTTTCACGCAGGCTCGCAGCTGCGGATGCGTTTCGCGGAATTCGTTTTCCTGAGAACAAGGCGACATGGGGTCCAGATGAACCTCACCGTTGTCGCAAATCCAGAGGATGTGGCAATCGAGGGTGTCTTTGCAGGCTGCAAACAGACGAGCCAGTTCATCGAGGGACGTGTGGCGATTCATGTTCATGGTGATGCTCCTTCGCTCGTAGATTGGGTGCCGTACATTCACCTGCCGCGCCAGTAACAATGATGTCGGGAGCGGCCCCATGGATGAAACAGGGAGTACAGGTAGTAGATTCAAGCGGGCACTACATGGAACGCTGACAAGCGAGGGACTGGCGAAACCGCAGTTCAGGCTGATGGTCGGTATGACCAACCGCAAGCATCATGAGGTCGTATCGCCAACATCCCGCCCTGTCGAGCGATCATGCCGGGTCAGCTTCATCAATCTGCCTTGTGGGCAGCCTGTATCCGTGAACATCTCGACGGCTTGTCGAGCTGATCTTCTGCATCTCCAGTGCTCCCGATGAGGGAGACAGCTGCATGATGCAAAACCGTGATTGGCGCGTCAACCGTTATGTAGTGGTTTTCTGTGATCACTACAGACGAATGGTCAGCGCGCAAAAAAAACGGTGGCAGTGACCGTCAGGTCACGCCACCGCTAAAAAGGGAAACCGAGGAGACGGCGGGTTACTGGGTGAAGGCGGTGTAACTGTTGATCAGGTTGCGGTAGTTCGGGATACGCTGGGACAGCAGGTTGGCCAGGCCTTCCATGTCGTTACGCCAGTCGATCTGCAGTTCGCAGGCCACCGAGAACCAGTTGACCAGTTGCGCACCCGCGGCGCTCATGCGCGCCCAGGCTGCCTGTTGCACAGTTTCGTTGAAAGTGCCCGACGCATCGGTCACTACGAACACGTCGAAGCCTTCGGCCAGCGCGCACAGGGTCGGGAACGCGACGCAGACGTCGGTCACGACACCGGCGATGATCAACTGCTTGCGGCCGGTGGCTTTGACAGCCTTGACGAAATCTTCGTTGTCCCAGGCGTTGATCTGGCCTGGGCGCGGGATGTAAGGCGCGTCCGGGAACATCTCCTTGAGCTCGGGCACCAGCGGACCGTTGGGGCCGCTTTCGAAGCTCGTGGTCAGGATGGTCGGCAGGTCGAAGAACCGAGCAATGTCGGCCAGCGCCAGCACGTTGTTCTTGAACTCGTTGGGGGAAAAGTCCTGGACCAGGGAAATCAGGCCGGTCTGATGATCGACCAGCAGGACCGCGGCTTCGTCTTTGTTCAGGCGCTTGTACGGGGTAGCAGTGCTCATGATTGACTCCTTGGGTGGAATGGGCGCCCTGACCGGTGACCTGTCAGGGGTTTACCGGGATCAGAATGCGAAGCAGGAACAGCCAAAGGCGCCCCAGAAACCCTGGAAATCGCTCACCGGGACGTTCGACAGACGCGCCCGCTCGTGGCTGTGGGAATGCACGGTGCAAGGCCCGCTGCACTGGTGCACCTGAGCCAGCATCGGCGAGGCCGGGCGCCAGTGACCGGCGACCTTGGCAACCGGCGACCAGTCCGGCAGCACCGGTACGGCTGGCGGGGCCAGTTGCTCGAAGTCGCCCGAGCCATACACGACCTTGCCGTCCACGACGGTCATGACCGACTCGATCCACTTGATCGCGTCTTCTTCGACGCTGAAGTAGTCGGCGGACAGGGCCACCACGTCCGCCAGCTGGCCAACCTTGATCTGGCCCTTCTTGCCCTGCTCCGAGGAAAACCACGCACTGCCGTGGGTGAACAGTTCCAGCGCGGTTTCACGGGACAGACCTTCGGGATAGAGTTCCAGACCGCCCACGGTACGCCCGCTGACCATCCAGTACAGCGAGGTCCAGGGGTTATAGCTCGACACGCGAGTCGCGTCGGTGCCGGCGCCGACCGGCACGCCTTCGGCCAGCATGCGCTTGATCGGCGGCGTTATTTCGGCCGCCTTCGCGCCATAGCGGTCTACGAAATATTCGCCTTGGAACGCCATGCGGTCCTGGATCGCGATGCCGCCGCCCAGTGCGCGAACCCGCTCGATGTTTTTCGGGGTGATGGTTTCGCAATGGTCGAAGAACCAGGGCAAACCGTTAAACGGAATGTCGCGATTGACCTTCTCGAAAACGTCCAGCATCCGGCTGATCGACTCGTCGTAGGTCGCATGGAGGCGGAACGGCCAGCGATGTTCCACCAGGTGGCGCACCACCGGTTCCAGATCCTGCTCCATGCCAGGCGCCAGGTCCGGACGTGGTTCCAGGAAGTCTTCGAAGTCAGCCGCCGAGAAGGTCAGCATTTCTCCCGCGCCGTTGTGGCGCAGGAAGTCATCGCCCTGGTGCAACTTGACGGTGCTGGTCCAGTTCTTGAAGTCGGCGAGTTCTTCCTTGGGCTTTTGGGTGAACAGGTTGTAGGAGATGCGCACCGTCAGCTGCTTCTCGCGGTTCAGCTGTTCGATGACGGCGTAGTCGTCCGGATAATTCTGGAAACCGCCACCGGCGTCGATGGCACTGGTGACGCCCAGGCGATTGAGCTCGCGCATGAACTGGCGGGTCGAGTTGACCTGATACTCCAGCGGCAGCTTGGGGCCTTTGGCCAGGGTCGAGTAGAGAATCATGGCGTTGGGCTTGGCGACCAGCATGCCGGTCGGGTTGCCCTGGCTGTCGCGCACGATTTCGCCGCCCGGCGGGTTAGGCGTGTCGCGGGTGTAACCGGCTACCCGCAGCGCGGCGCGGTTGAGCAAGGCACGGTCGTACAAGTGCAGGACGAACACCGGGGTGTCTGGCGCGGCCTGGTTCAGCTCTTCGAGCGTTGGCATGCGCTTTTCGGCGAACTGGAACTCGTTCCAGCCGCCCACCACCCGCACCCACTGCGGCGTTGGCGTACGGTCGGCCTGATCCTTGAGCATACGCAACGCGTCAGCCAGCGACGGCACGCCTTCCCAGCGCAGTTCAAGGTTGTAGTTCAGGCCGCCGCGAATCAGGTGCAGGTGCGAGTCGTTGAGGCCCGGAATCACCGTGCGCTGCTTCATGTCGATGACCTGGGTCGCGCTGCCGCGCAATGGCATGACTTCGGCATCGGTGCCCACGGCCACGAACCGACCGTTGGCGATGGCGACCGCGCTGGCCTTGGGTTTCTCTCGATCGACCGTGTGGAACCGGCCGTTGAACAGAATCAGATCGACATTCATTGCTGCACCTTTGGTGAATGACTGGGAAGCGTTGGCAACACCCGAGAACGGCAAACCGGGCAGGATCGCGGCCGCGGCGCTGAGCAGTGAGCCTTTGGCGATAAAGCGCCGGCGCTGCAGATCGGTTTTCTCGTCTGTCATGGGATCACTCTCCCTGAGTGGTTTTGATCGGGGTTTCTTCGCGTGCCGCGTCGCCGCTCGGCGCGTTCAGCCAGGGCGCGAGCAATCGGGTGGCGGCCGGCATCATCAGGTACACCACCAGCAGCACGATGGTGATGGTCACCAGCGCGGTGCTGGCGACATAGCCCGACAGCCAGGGCACGAGCTTGAAGACGGGGGACCAGAAGATCGGCACGAACAGGGTCAGCGGCAGGATGACCAGAAACGACACGCACGCCTGTTTCCAGCGCGGTGGCGCGCCGCCCTCTCCCGCGCCGTCTTCGGCGACCGGGTTGAACCAGAATTCCTTGTGCGGATTGATCTGGGTCTGGTCGCCGTCGGCGAGCATCGGCTCGGCCTCGCGCACCAGCTCGCGGCGCTCGTCGGAATCCATCCAGTCCTGCATGGCCCGGGCCGAGTGAAAACGCAGTACGGACGTGAACAGTCGCAGGCCGCCGGACGTGCCGCGAATCACGTCCACGCCCAAGTGTCCCGGATAACCGGCGGCCACGCTGACAATGCGTCGCAGCCACTCTTCATAGCGGGTTTCCAGACCGGCTTTGATGCGATGCTTGATGACCAGGGTGATGATTTCGTTGGGCACGACAACGTTGGCCGCGTGGGCATTGGCGTCGAGTGAAAGGGGGTCGGACATGATCGGCGGCTCCGGCAAACACGATCTCGATAACAATGGAGCCGCCCGACCACATGAGGGACTACGACGACGCCTTGAATGTAGCGAGATGTTGCCGCCGATCTGCCGCCAAGAATTGAATCGATGTGCTTTCTTAGCGAACGGTTCTCAGATGCGCCGCTCTGAACCGAGGCTCATGAGCCGACTGTCAGGGGCGCGGACATGTACTCGGCGATCCGTGAACGCAGCCAGCGTTCGGCCGGATCGTTGTCATGCACGCCGCTCCAGACCATCGACAATTCGGCGGGCACTATGGGGAATGGTGGATCCTCGGCGCGCAGCGCGCTGCCCTCCACCAGCGCGCACGCGGCGTAATCGGGCACCGTGGCGATCAGCTCAGTGCCCGCCAGCAAGGCGCGCAAGCCGTTGAACTGTGGCACGGCGAGCATCACCTTGCGGGTCCGGCCGACCTGCGCCAGATCCAGATCGATGTTGCCGCACAAGTCTCCTGAAAACGAAACCATGGCATGCGGCCGTTCACAGTAATCGTCCAGGCTCAGGGTGCCGGGACGAGCGTCGCCACGAATGACCTTGCAACCGATGTCGCGCAGCTTTTTGCGTTTGGCATTGGCCGGCAGATCGACCGTGTAGCTGACGCCGACCGAGATTTCGCCCGAGGCCAGTTGCGCCGGCAGCAGCAGGTAGTTGGCGCGGCGAATGACCACGATGATGCCCGGCGCTTCTTCGCGCGGGCGGCTGAGCAATGGCGGCAACAGCCCGAATTCGGCGTCATCGGAAAGGCCGATGCGAAACACATCGCAACTGGTCGCCGGATCGAAGTCCTTGGCACGGCTAACCGCGCCGGAAATGGTGTCCAGCGCCGGGCGAATCTCCTCAAGGATGACCAGCGCCCGGGCGGTGGGCTCCATGCCGCGCCCGTTGCGCAGCAGCAAGGGGTCGTCAAACAGATCGCGCAGCCTGCCCAGCGCCGCGCTGACGGCGGGCTGACCGATGAAAAGCTTTTCCGCGACGCGGGTCAGATTGCGCTCGAACATCAGCGCTTCGAAGATCACCAGCAGATTGAGATCGACACGGCGCAAGTCGTTACGGTTCATAAAGGCATCCGGCTGGAAAGGTAAGGTGTCTGCAAGACGTGGCTTTACCCAACCTAAGCACAGTTTCCCGCCGTTGCGCTTGAATGGATGTGCTGTATCTCAACAGGCGACGCGCCGACCGGTCGCACAGCCCCCGCTGCAGGGTTTACCCTGACTGAAAGCCTTCACGGAGAAACTGCCATGATCAAGAAAGTCGGCCCGACCCGAATCAACCCGATCCATCGCGCCTCCTGTCACTGCGGCGCGGTCATGCTGGAGCTGAGCCTGCCTGACGGTATCGTCGATCCGCGTCGCTGCGATTGCTCACTCTGCCGGCGCCGGGGTGCGGTGGTTGCGACTGTCGCGGCCGAGGGCGTCAGAGTGGTCCACGGGCAAAGCATGCTCAAGCTGTATCAGTTCAATACGTTGACCGCCAAGCATTGGTTCTGTGGGCACTGCGGGATCTACACCCACCACCAGCGCCGCTCGAACCCTGCGGAATATGGCTACAACGTGGCGTGCCTGGAGGGGGTCAATCCCTTCGATCTCGGAGCGGTTCCGACGTCGGACGGGGTGAACCACCCCGCCGACGCCGCGCCCCCTCGCTGCGACTGATCCGGTCACGCTCAGCGCAGGTTGGTCTTCGCCAGTTCGAGCACCTGATTGCCTCGACCGCTGAGCACGGCGCGCATCATGTACAGGCTGAAACCCTTGGCCTGGGCCAGCTTGATCTTCGGCGGGATGCCCAGCTCCTGCTTGGCGGTGACCACGTCAAGCAGCACCGGGCCGGGATGCTCGAAGGCCTTGCGTAGCGCTGCCGGGAGTTCGTCGGCGCTTTCAACCCGGATGCCCAGAATGCCCGCGCCCAATGCCACGCCCGCATAGTTGGTGTCATGGAAGTCGGTGTCGCGGGGCACATAGCCCGCGGCTTTCATCTCCATGTCGACGAAGCCCAGCGAGCTGTTGTTGAACACCACCATCTTGATCGGCAGGTTCAGCTGGCGAATGCTCAGCAAGTCGCCCAGCAGCATTGACAGCCCACCGTCGCCGCACAGCGCGACCACTTGACGGTCCGGAAACTGCGCCTTGGCGCCCAGTGCCTGGGGCATGGCGTTGGCCATCGAGCCATGGTTGAACGAGCCGAGCAGGCGGCGTTTGCCTTTCATGTGCAGATAGCGCGCGGCCCACAGGGTCGGCGAACCCACGTCGACGGTGAAGATCGCGTCCGGGTCGGCCTGCTCGTCGACCAGCTTCGTCAGGTACTGCGGATGGATCGGCTCGCCCTCGTCGGTGGGCGTCGCCAGTTCGTCCAGCTCTTCCCGGGATTTGGCGTAGTGCTTGAGCGCCTTGTCGAGGAAGCGGCGATCATTGTGAGGTTTGAGGCGCGGCAGGAGCACGTCCAGCGTCTCCTTGATCCCGCCGACCAGACCCAACGCCACGGGCGTGCGCCGACCCAATTGGCTGGGGTCCAGATCGATCTGGATGATTTGCGCTTTGTCCGGATAGAAATTGCGGTAAGGAAAACTGGTGCCCAGCATCACCAGCGTGTCGCACGACATCATCGCGTGATAACCGGAGCTGAAGCCGATCAGCCCGGTCATGCCGACATCGTAGGGATTGTCGTACTCGACGTACTCCTTGCCGCGCAGGGCATGCACGATCGGCGCCCCGAGGATCTCGGCAAGCGCCATGATCTGCGAATGAGCCCCGGCACAACCGGCGCCACACAACAGCGTCACGGCCTTGGACTCGTCGAGCATCTCGACCAGTTTGCGCAGATCCTGCTCGGCAGGGACCACCGACGGCGGATTGACTTCCACCCAGTTGGCGGGCACCTCGGGCGCCGGTTGCAGTGCCACGTCGCCCGGCACCACGATCACCGCGACGCCGCGCTGGCTGATGGCGGCGCGCATCGCCCGCTCCAGTACCCGTGGAAACTGTTCCGGCTGGCTGACCAGCTCGACGAAGTGACTGCATTCCTTGAACAGTTCCTGCGGATGGGTTTCCTGAAAATAATCCAGGCCGACTTCGGCCGAGGGAATGTGCGCAGCGATGGCCAGCACCGGAACGCGGCTGCGATGGCAGTCGTAAAGGCCGTTGATCAAGTGCAGGTTGCCCGGGCCACAGCTGCCGGCGCAGACCGCCAGCTTGCCACTGGCCGCCGCCTGGGCGCCGGCGGCGAACGCGGCGACTTCTTCATGGCGGGTGTGCATCCAGCGGATCGAGTCCGTGCGGCGAAGGCTGTCGGTCAGGCCGTTGAGGCTGTCACCGGCCACGCCCCAGATATGGGAAACACCTGCTGCGGCGAGAGTCTGCGCGAGATGGTCGGCAATGGTCTTGGACATGCGGGGTTCCTTGTGCAAACGGTGGGTACGAACGCTGATAGGTCGACCCGACGCCCGCCCTACAGTTCACACAATCTGCCGTGCCCAGGCCAATCCGTCAGGCATGAGGACTACCCGCCGGAAGTGTCGGTGCCGCGTATTGCGGCTTGAGCTTGCCGTCCTGATCGAGCAGCCAGGCGTCGAGCACCTCGCGAACCACCGGGCCCGCGACGCGACCGCCCGCCTCGCCGTTTTCGATCATCACCGAGACCACGATCTTCGGCCGCTCCGCCGGCGCGAAGCCGACGAACAACGCGTTGTCGCGATGCCGTTCAAGGGTTTTGTCGCGGTTATAGCGCTCGCCTTGCTTGATCGCCACGACCTGCGCCGTGCCGCTCTTGCCGGCGATGTGGTACTGCACGCCCTGGGCCGCCGCGCGGGCGATACCGCGCGGGTCGTGCATGACCATCTGCATGCCCTCGTTGACCTGATCCCATTCACGCGGGTCGCGCAGCACGATATCGGGCATCGGATGCTCGTCCACCGGCGCCGCATTGCCCACCGTCATCGCCAGATGCGGGCGATGCCAGACGCCCTTGCTGGCGATCAGCGAGGTGGCCTGGGCCAGTTGCAATGGCGTGACCTGCATGTAGCCCTGACCGATGCCCAGGATCACCGTCTCCCCCGGAAACCAGGCCTGGCGGCGCGTGGCGCGCTTCCATTCGCGGGACGGCATCAGCCCGGCGGACTCCTCGAACATGTCCAGAGAGACTTTTTGCCCCAGCCCGAACATCGTCATGTAATCGTGCAGTCGGTCGATGCCCAGCTTGTGGGCCAGGGTGTAGAAGTAAGTATCGTTGGAACGCATGATGGCCGCGTCCATGTCGACCCAGCCGTCGCCGCTGTGATTCCAGTTGCGGTATTTGTGATCGAAGTCCGGGAGCTGGAAATAGCCCGGGTCGAATACTTTGGTGCTCGCAGTGACGACGCCGGTATCCAGCCCGGCGATGGCGACCTCGGGCTTGACCGTCGAACCCGGTGCATACAGCCCGCGCAGTACGCGGTTGAAGAGCGGGCGGTCGACCGAATCGCGCAGCGCCGCGTAGGCCTTGAAGCTGATGCCGGTCACGAACAGGTTGGGATCGAAACTGGGTTTGCTGACCATCGCCAGCACTTCGCCGGTCTGCGGATCCAGGGCCACCACCGAGCCGCGACGGTCCCCCAGCGCGGCCTCGGCCGCCTGCTGCAGGTGGGCGTCCAGACTCAGGGTGATGTTCTTGCCCGGCACTGGATCGGTGTGTTTCAGCACTCGCAGCACGCGCCCCTGGGCGTTGGTCTCGACTTCTTCGTACCCGACCTTGCCGTGCAGCTCGGTTTCGTAGAAGCGCTCGATACCGGTCTTGCCGATGGACTGGGTGCCGCGGTACTCGTTGTCGAGCCCGCGCGCTTCCTTTTCGTTGATCCGTCCGACGTAGCCGATCGAATGGGCGAAGTGCGCGCCCAGCGGGTAATGCCGCACGAACTGAGCGGCCACGTCCACGCCTGGCAGGCGATACTGATTGACCGCCAGCAAGGCGATCTGCTCTTCGCTCAGTTCGTACAGCAAGGTGGCCGGTTCGAACGGATGGCGCACCTGCTTGAGTGCCTTGTCGAACAGGATCCGGTCTTCTTCGGGCAACGACAGGATGCTCATCAGCTCATCGATGACCTGATGCCATTCCCCGGCGCGCTCGCGGGTCAGCGTCAGGTTGAAGCTGGGCCGGTTGTCGGCCAGAACCAGGCCGTTGCGGTCATAGATGAGCCCGCGCTCGGGCGGTATCGGCAGCACATGCACCCGGTTGTTTTCGGAAATGGTGGAGTGGTACGCGAACTGGGTCACTTGCAGGAAATACAGGCGGCCGATCAGGCTGGCGCTCAGCAGCGCGATCAGACCCGCGCACGCCAGTACCCGGCGATTGACCAGCCGGGTTTCCTTTTCATGGTCTTTGAGGTGCAGTGGATTGGGCATTTCTACAGCTTCTCGGTGAACGGCGACGGGTAAGCGGCTGACGCGGCGCGCACCATACCAAGAGTTGGCGTCCGACGGGGCGGCAAATGCCCGCGTGCAAATGAAACTTTCGTCAGGTGGGGTCGATGCGCGAAAGGCAATCGGATCGAATGATTTGCCGCCTTCAAGGTCCGATGCTTCATGACAGGCATTGAGCCGGTCGCATTACCCCAGAGACGGAGTCTTCACATGAAAAGCAAATCGTTGATCGCCTGCATGACCCTGTTTGGCTGCTTCTCGGTTGCCACCCTCCCCGCGCATGCCGACGAAAAGCCGGAGCCCAAGGTCGAGGAATCCCAGTACAACCGTCACGAGCTGGAACTGGGATCGCGCGTTCCCGAGCAGTTCCGCCGCAGCGATTCGAGCATCAAGGACTGGAAAGCCAAGGGCCTCAAGGAGCCAGCGAAAGAAAGCGAATGGATTCAAATCAACGACAAGTACGTGCGCTTCCAGAAAGTGAACGGCCAGATCGTCGACATCGTTCCCGTCAACAAGTAATCCAGCGGCGCTGACCCGCCTCGCCGCCACCGCCCCGCTTGCGCCGGTGGTCGCTGCGGGCGAGCGCATGACTATCCTCTCGCTGTAGGGATGCGCTAGTCTCGGCGCTCATTGACCGGGACTCGCGCATGGACAGCAGCCTTCTGAACACTTCCGCCACGCCTTTTTTCTGGCGCGACGACAGGCTGCCGTTCATTGAAGCGCGAGCCGTGGGCGACGGTCGCAAGCTGTGCTATTCGCGCCACTCCCACGATGTGTTTTCCATCGGCGCCATTACCGCCGGTACCAGCACTTACCTGCACGAGAAAACCTCGCAGACCGTGACCGCAGGCACAGTGGTGCTGATGAATCCTGGCGATGTGCATGCCTGCAACCCGATTGCCGATCAGCCCTGGTCCTACCTGATGCTCTATGTCGACAGCCAGTGGCTGGGTGCCCTGCAGGGTGAATCGAACGACCGCGGTTTCCAGCCCTTGGCGGCCATTTCCAGCCGGGACGCCGACTTGTACTCGGGACTGAAGCATCTGTTCGATACGCTCGTCGATCCGGCGCTCGACACCTTGCACAAGCACTGCGCCGCGGTGGGCTTTTTCGCCCTCATGCAGGAGCGTCTGGGCAGCGCGCGGCGCCCGTCCGACGAGCCAGCGCGGCGCGTGGAACTGGCAGCCCGGTACATCGAGGCGAATTTTGCGCGGCCGGTCCGCCTCGAAGACATCTGCAACGCGGCCTGCCTGTCGCCCTCCTACCTGATCCGCGCCTTCGAGCAGCGCTATCACATGACGCCTCATGCGTACCTGCTCAATCAGCGCATCCAGCACGCCCGCAACCAGCTCAAACAGGGTCGTCGCATTGCCGAGGTGGCCCATGACACGGGTTTTGCGGATCAGGCGCACTTCCAGCGTGAGTTCAAGAAACACCTGGCGGCCACCCCCGGTCAGTATCGGGCGTGGTCTCAGCCCAGCAGCAGGTAAAGCGCACAGCCAACCAGCAGCGCGGCCATGATCCGGTTGAAGAGCCTTACGCCTGCTGCATTGCGCAAGTAGTGCCGCAGGAAAGTCCCCGCGTACGCCCAGCAACCGAGCGAGGCATAACAGACCACGAAGTAGATCGCCGAAAACTGCCAGATCAAGCGCGCTTCGCCATTGGCGACGAACACCCCCATGCCGGCGACGGACGCCAGCCACGCCTTGGGGTTGAGCCACTGCATCAGGGCGCCGTAAGCCATCGACGGCCGCGTCGCGGTTTGCCCAACGCTCAACTGCCCATCGTCGGCCGCCAGACGCCAGGCCATGTACAGCAGAAAGGCTACGCCCGCCCAGCGAATCAGCCCGGTCAGAAAAGGCCACTCGCGCAGTGTTTCATGCAGCCCGAAGCCGATCAGAATCAGCAGTAACGTGAAACCCAGCGTCGCGCCCAGGACATGGCGCATGCTGGGCCAGAAACCGAATCGCGCGCCGGCGCTCAGGGCAACGATGTTGACGGGGCCTGGGGTGATGGAAGACGCCAGCGCGAACGCGGCCATGGAAACGAACAGACTCATGGTTACCTCGGAGCGAAATCGAATGACTCGTTCAAGGTAAGGAGCGCCCGCACTGGCGTATTGAAGAAAATTACCCAGCCCGGTTTCGGCTTCGCCTGAGAGCTGACGTAATTGTCTGGAAGAAAGTATTGAAGCAATTGGCCATCACGGCCGATAATCCATTCAATCAAGTGCACAGGAGCACTTCATCACGCCATAAGGAGGGCTACCACGAGACACGTCGATGCACATCGAACCCTTGAAAGACATGCAGGATTACCTCAAGCGCACCGCCGACGATCTGGAGCGCGTGTCACGACAAATGGCCGGGCACTTGCGCTACCTGCAACATTCCTCCCGCACCTCGGACGCCCAGGAAGTCAACGCTCGGATCATGGGACTGCAGGCCAGTGCCGACGACCTTCGCCGCGTCTGCCGCGATCAGTCTCCCACCGCCTGAGACAAGGGCCGCGCAACCTGCTCCAGTGACTTGCGCTCCGCCGCGACGCCCCAGCGGGCCTGCACGATGGCGGCGATCAGCATCAGACCGGCGCCGATCAGATAGCCGATCAGTACGTTGGTACGATCCTGAGTTTCGATCAACTGACCGAACAGAGTCGGCCCGATGATCCCGCCCAACCCCGTGCCGAATGCGTAAAACACCGCAATCGCCAGCGCGCGGATTTCCAACGGGAAGATTTCGGCCACTGTGAGGTAAGCGGAACTGGCCGCGGCGGACGCGAAGAAGAAAATCACCATCCAGGCGATGGCCTGCTGCGTCACGTCCAGCACGCCCTGTTCGAACAGATAACCGCTGATCACCAGCAATACGCCGGAAATCCCGTAGGTCAGGCTGATCATGATGCGTCGGCCAACGACGTCGAACAGCCGTCCCAGCAATAACGGTCCGCAGAAGTTGCCCAGCGCCAGCGGCAGTACATACCAGCCAACCTGCTCGGCAGGCACCTGATAGAAGTCGGTCAGCACCAGCGCATAGGTGAAGAAGATCGCGTTGTAGAAGAACGCCTGGGCTGTCAGCAATGTCAGACCGACCAGCGAACGCTGACGAAACGAGACGAACAGTGTGTGGAAGACTTCCCCGAGCGGGGTATGACCGCGCGCATGCAGGCGCAGGGGTTTCGCGTCGTACGGGGGCAGCACATGTCCCTGACGACGCAAGTCGCCCTCGATACCCTCGACGATGCGCCGGGCCTCTTCGCTGCGACCATGGATCAGCAGCCAGCGCGGGCTTTCCGGTAGCCACAGGCGCATCAGCAGAATGAACAGGCCGAGCACGGCGCCGATCCCGAAGCACAAGCGCCAGCCCAGTTCGCCGCCGACCCATTGCGGGTCCAGCAGCAGGATCGAGCCGCCGGCCCCGAGCGCAGCCCCGAGCCAGAAAGTGCCATTGATGCTCAAATCGACCCAGCCGCGATAACGGGCGGGCGTGAATTCCTGGATTGTGGAGTTGATGGCCGTGTATTCGCCGCCGATGCCCATGCCGGTCAGGAAACGAAACAGCATGAAGCTTGCAACATTGAACGAGAAAGCCGTTGCCGCGGTGGCCCCGACATACAGCAGCAAGGTGATGAAGAACAATTTGCGCCGACCCAGACGGTCGGTCAGCCAGCCAAACAGCAACGCGCCCAATACCGCCCCGGCGATGTACACCGCTCCTGCCAGGCCGATCTGGCTGTTGCTCAGATTCAGCGCCGGGCTGCTTTTCAGCGCACCGGCCACCGAACCGGCCAGGGTCACTTCGAGCCCGTCGAGCAGCCAGGTAATGCCCAGCGCGACTACCAGCAATGTGTGAAAACGCCCCCAGGGCAGCCGGTCCAACCGCGCCGGCAAGTCGGTTTCAAAGACAGCACCTTGCTGGATCGACGTCATGTCCGTTTGTACTCCAAGCTGCGGGGCGTGTGAGCTTGAGAGTCTGTGGCGAGGTGCGGAGTTCACGCCGTTGCGCCGGCGCAGTGCCCGTTGATATCGACACGAAGCGGTGGGAGCCAGCTTGCTGGCGATTCGTTGCATGCCGCAGCAGCAAAATGGACGATACCGGACATCCAGACACACCAGGTTATCGCTCATCGCCAGCAAGCTGGCTCCCACGACCGTGCCAGCGGGCGGCGATCCGTCCTGCTGGCGATTCATTGCGACGCGGCAGCAAAATGGACGGGACATCCAGGCACACCGCGTTATCATTTATCGCCAGCAAGCTGGCTCCTACGGCCGTACGCCCAGCCGCTTCGCCAACCGGTTGAGGTTGGCGCGATCCACGCCCAGCGCCCTCGCCGCTTCACTCCATTTGCCTTGGTGACGGGCCAGGGTTTCGCTGATGAGCGCTCTCTGGAAACCGTCGACCGCCTCCTTCAGGCCCTCGCCCGCCTGAAGCGCCGGCGCCTGACTCTGGACGATGGCAGACGTCGGGGCGGGCGCGCCTTCGTCGAGTCCCAGCGCGGGGGCTTCGATGGTCAGGATTCTGGGCCTCTGCGGATGGGCCGCAAGCGCCTTGAGGACTGCCCGACTGATCAGGTGTTCCAGCTCCCGGACATTGCCGGGCCAGTCGTGGCGGGTCAGCAGCCGTTGCGCCTCGCTGTTCAGGCGCAGGCTGCGAAGGCCCATGCGCAGGCGATTCTCTTCCAGAAAATAGCCGGCGAGCAGCAGCACGTCGCGACCGCGTTCGCGCAAGGGCGGGACCTGCAAGGGGTAAACGCTGAGGCGATGATACAGGTCGGCGCGAAACCGGCCGGCGCGGACTTCTTCGGCCAGGTCGCGGTTGGTGGCGGCGATGATGCGTACGTCGACCCGATGTTCCTGGTCCGAACCCACTCTTTGCAACTGCCCGCTCTGCAGCACCCGCAGCAGTTTCGATTGCACCGGCAATGGCAGCTCGCCGACCTCGTCGAGAAACAGCGTGCCGCCGTCCGCCAGTTCAAACTTGCCGCTGCGGCTGGCGACCGCGCCGGAGAATGCGCCTTTGACGTGACCGAACAGCTCGCTCTCGACCAGGGTCTCCGGCAGCGCGGCGCAGTTGAGGCTGATCAGCGGCTTGTGAGCCCGAGGCGAATGCAGGTGGATCGACTCGGCCACCAGCTCCTTGCCGACGCCGGTCTCGCCGGTCACCAGTACGGTCAAGGGGCTGTTGCCCACCAGCTCGATCTCCTGCAACAGACGCTTGTGCACCGGACTCTGGCCAATCAGCTCGCGAGGCGCCCGCTCCCCCGCGGCGCGCTTGTAGACTTCAGCCAGTTGGCGCTGGTCTTCGAAGCCCAGCGCCAGTTGCTTCATGCGCTCGCTGGCCATTACCGTCGCCACGGCCAGACTGGCAAAGGCTTGCAGATTGTCCAGATCCACGCTGTCGAAGCGTGCCGGGTCGAGGGCATCCAGCGTGATCAACCCCCAGGGTCGTTCCTGGAACATCAGCACGCAGCCCAGGCAGTCGTGGACCTCCAGTTGACCATGGCCTTCGACCAGCCCGTCGTAGGGATCCGGCAACTCGCAATCGGCGGCAAAGCGCACCGGTGCACTGTTGTCCAAAAGGATCCTGAAGCGTGGGTGTTCCTGAACCCGAAACCGGCGGCCCAGGGTATCGGGACTCAAGCCGCTGACTGCCAGCGGTACCAGAACCTCGTCCTCCAGCTTGAGTAACGCCGCCGCATCGCACGGCAGCAAATGCCGCAGCGAATCCAGCAAGCGGCGATAACGCTCATCGTCCGGAAGATCACGGGACAGATCGGCTACCAGTGGCACCAGTTCCAGCAATAACGGATTGGGCATCGAGACTCCGCGGCAGGGCATTGAAGTGGCGTCATTATGACTCCAACCCGTGGCGTGCTCATTAGATTTCCTTGATCGATGGGCGATGCCGCGCAGTGACGCTGGCGTCGGAGGACTGACGCCGGCCACGATCCCGTTAGGATTTATTCAAGAGGCGGATGTCCGTTTTCGTTCCATAGTGTGTTCGTTCAGCACAACGCTTACAGGAACGTTCCATGAACCCGGACACCGGACGTCGATCACCCACCCTGATTCCTCTGCTGCTGGTGACTGCCGGCATCCTGCTGAGCCTTATCGCTTCCAGCGGGCCGATCCAGTGGGGGGACAACGGCACGCTGCTTGCCGATGCCGCCGACGGGCGCTTTTTCAGCGAATCCCTGGGGCCGCTGGACCATCCGCTCTATCACACGCTCGCCACGCTGATACAGACACTGTCGGGATCGCGCACCTTGAGCCTGCTCAACTCCATGCTGCTGGTGCCCCTGGCCTGGCTGGTCGCGCGACTGGCCGCAAGCGTCGGCGCCACACCGCGTCAGGCGATACTGGCAGCTGCAGCCACCATCCTGTCCCACGCGGTGTTCTGGGTCTCGACCAAGGCCGAGATCTATATGGTGCACACGCTGCTGGTGCTCGGCGCATACTGGCTGTACTGCGCGCAAGGCACGCGCCTGAGCACAAGCCGCCTGATGTTTTCGATCGGCGTGATGACCGGGCTTGCGGCTGCCGTCGACCCCCTGACTTTCGTCGTGCTGCTGCCCCTGTACGTGCGACTGGCCATCGAACACCGAGGCCGCTTATGGTTAAGCCTGCCCGGCTTCCTGCTGGGGATGGCCCCCGCGCTCCCCGCCGTCATCAATGACCTGCTGGGCGGATTCACGCCCCTGCAGATTCTGCAACGTTACATCGCCGGGAACTCCACGGCTCTGACCGGCACCGACTGGGCCGGCAGCCTGTTTCGCTTCGATGTGCTCTGGCACGAGAAGAATGCGGTCTGCGTCATGGCGCTGTCGCTGATCGGGCCGCAATTGCTGGGGTTGCTCTGGCCCAGGGGCGGCATGCGTCGGCTGTTGTGGAGCGCGGCGATGCTCAACCTGGTGTTCGCGGTGTCGTACAACGTCTTCGACCGCTTCACCCTGTTCCTGCCGGGCGTCGCGCTGCTGAGCATTCTCGGGGTGCTGCAACTGCGCAAGTACCTGCCGCGCAAGCGCCTGGGCAACAGCCTGTTCAATCTTTCCGTGGTCAGCGGCCCGGTGGCGATCGTGACGGTGTACTCGCTGTATGTGACGGGCGTGCTGCACCTGCCGACGCACAAGGAGTCATTGCCGTTTCGCGAGGATATCCGTTACGTCGTGGTGCCCTATCTGCCGGATCGCTCGGCGCAGCGCTTCGTTCATGCTTATCAGTGGGGCGTGCCGGAAGGGTCGGTGATCGTCGCGGATGCCGCGCCCATGGGAGCATTGCGCGCGGGCCAGGCAATCGGGCTGCTGCGCGGTAACACGCTGGTGATGTGCGGCGACAGCACCGATCTGCGTGCCTGGCTGGGCAACCCCGGCGTCTATCTGGCCCGCCTGAGCTTCTGCGGGATGATTGCCGACAGCTTCTCTCTGGAGAACCTGCCGGTGGGGTATGCCCTGCACACTAAATGAGGATCAGACGGTCGATCAGGGCTGCCAGATCCCCTCGCCTCCATCGAGCTTGCGATTGAGAAAGGTTGCCGCGCTGATCAACGCCAAGTGGCTCAAGGCCTGAGGCGTATTGCCTAAATGGCAGCCGTAGGCATCGAATTCCTCGGCGTAGAGTCCCAAGGGGTTGGCGTAACGCAACAGTTGCTCGAACTCCAGCTGCGCCTTCTCGACCCGCCCGGCCCTGGCCAGGCACTCGACGTACCAGAACGAACAGGCGACAAATGCGCCCTCGTCGCCCTCAAGGCCATCATCGTGCGTGTCGTCATTGCGATAGCGATACACCATGCCGTCGCGCACCAGCGAATGCTCGATGGCTTCGAGGGTCGCCAGCCACTTGGGATCGCTGGCACCGACGAATCGTACCAGCGGCATCAGCAGCATGGCCGCATCCAGACTGCGGCTGCCTTTGTACTGCACGAAATGCCCGAGCTCGGCGTTCCAGAAGTTTTCCCAGATATCGTCGTGGATGGCCTGGCGGACACCGTCCCAGCGCTCGAAGGGCGCCGGCAAGGAGCGCTTGGCCGCCAGCCGCAGGGCCCGGTCCAGTGCGACCCAACACATGAGTCGCGAGTGGAGAAAATGCTGGTCTTCGCCACGCTTTTCCCAGATGCCGACATCTCGGTCGCCCCAGTGCTGGCAGACGAAGTCGACCTGACGAACCACGTGCGCCCAGCCATCGTGGGAGATCGCCTCGCCATACTTGTTGGCGAGATACACCGCGTCCATCAGCTCGCCATAGATATCCAGTTGAATCTGGTCCCAGGCGCCGTTGCCGATGCGCACTGGCTGCGCCCCGCCGTGCCCGGCCAGATGGTCCAGACTGGTTTCCGGCAGTTCATGTCTGCCGGCAAGCGAATAGAGAATGCCCAGTTTCTCGCAGCCGCCGGCGCAGTCGTCCAGCCGGCGTCTGACCCAGCGCATGTAGGCGTTCGCCTCACTGGTGTAACCCAGGCGCATGAAGGCATACACGGTGAAGGACGCGTCACGGATCCAGGTGTAGCGGTAATCCCAGTTGCGTTCGCCACCCCGCGTCTCCGGCAGTCCGAAGGTTGCCGCGGCGACGATGCCGCCGTGCTTGCGTGAGGTCAGCAGTTTGAGCGCCAGCGCCGAGCGGGTGACGGTCTCGCGCCAGCGGCCGCGGTATTGGGACTGCCGGCTCCACTGGCGCCAGAACTTCAGGGTGTCGTCGAAATAGTGCGAGCAGCGCCCCGCGACCACGTGCGGATCATCGACGCCGCCAAGAATGAACTCCACCGTTTCACCCGGGTGGATATCGAAATCGGCGCAGGCGGTGTGCTCCTCGATGCGCAACGGCGTGGTCGCGGCCAGACGCATGCCCGGCTCGTCCGGTGCCTGGAAGCAGACGGATTGCTGCTCCGGATACGCGGTCGTCTCGGCACGGCTGTAATCCATGCGCACCCTGCAGCGCATGCGGAGGCGCGCACTGCCGCCGTGCACTTGCACACGTCTTACCAGGCGCGGCAGATCGTCGGCGCTTTCTCCGATGGGCATCAGATCAGTGACTTCGACAATGGCTTGTTTGTCGATCCAGCGGGTCTGCAGCACGTTGGTATCGGGCAGGTAGATCTGCAGGCGACGGGCACGGGGCAGATCCGGCGCGAGCTGAAAGGTGCCGGCCTCGTTGCTGTCCAGCAGCGCGCTGAAGATCGACGGGCTATCGAAGTCGGGCCAGCAACAGAAGTCGATGCTGCCCGTGTCGGCGACCAGGGCGGCGCTGCGCATGTCGCCAATGATGCCGTGGTTTTCGATGGGGTTCTGGGCTTCTTCGAGCAGTTCAGCCATTGCCGCGAAACTCTGGATAAAGGCTCATGCCGCCATCGATGAACAAGGTGCTGCCGTGCACGTAGTCCGACGCGTCCGATGCCAGCCAGACCACGGCGTTGGCGACGTCCTGGGGATCGCCGACGCGACCGTAGGGAATCAGTTCGAGCAGCTTTTTTTCCGCGTCGCCATTCCTGGCGTCCGCGTTGATCGGCGTGCTGATCGCGCCGGGTGCGATGCTGTTGACCCGGATCTTCAATTCCCCGACTTCCTGAGCGATGCTGCGCATCAGCAGATCCACACCGCCCTTGGACGCCGCGTAGTTGGCGTGACCCGCCCAGGGAATCAGCTGGTGCACCGAACTCATGTGAATGATCTTGCCCATGGCCCGGGAAACGTCCGGGCGCATGCCCTGCGCGATGAATTGGCGCAGCGCGGCGCGGGCACACAGGAACTGGCCGGTCAGGTTGACGTTGATGACCGTGTTCCAGTCATCGAGCGTCATGTCGACAATAGGCGCATCCTTCTGCAGACCCGAGTTGGCCAGCAGGATGTCCAGCGCTCCGAACGCTTCAAGGGTCTGTGCAAACAGCAGCTCGACTTCGTCCTCATTCGAGACATCGGCGCCGATGGCCACGGCCCGCCCGCCCTTTGCACGGATCTGCTCGACCAGCGCTTCGGCGGGTTCGGCCTTGGAGTGATAGTTGACGACCACCGCCGCGCCAGCCTCGGCCAGCGCCCGGGCAGCGCTTTCGCCCAGCCCGGAACTGGCGCCGGTGACCAGCGCGACTTGTTGCTTGAGTGAGATTTGCATCGGAATTCAGCCTCGCAGTAAGCACCCTAGATGCTGACTGACGAGGCCGAAGGGAAGTTCAAAGCAGCTGTGGCTCAGGGCGCCGGGTTGGGCTGCGCCGCGTGGATCGCCTCGATACCGGCGATGACCTCGTCCGACAACACCAGGTCGATGCTCGCCAGGTTGGTTTCAAGCTGTTTGAGGTTGGTCGCGCCGATGATGTTGCTGGTCACGAACGGACGGCTGGTCACATAGGCCAGTGCCATTTGCGAAGGGTCCAGCCCGTGCTGACGCGCCAGCGCGACGTACTGACTGGTAGCGTGAATGGCTTGCGGGTTGTTGTAACGCTGGAAACGGTCGAACAGCGTCAGGCGCGCGTCGGCCGGACGCGCACCGTTCTCGTACTTGCCGCTGAGCATGCCGAATGCCAGGGGCGAATAAGCCAGCAGACCGATCTGCTCGCGAATCGCCATTTCCGCCAGGCCGACTTCGAAACTGCGGTTGAGCAGGCTGTAGGGGTTCTGGATCGACACGGCGCGAGCAAGACCCCGGCTCTCTGCCAGATGCAGGAAGCGATGGGTGCCCCACGGCGTCTCGTTGGACAGGCCGAAATGACGAATCTTGCCGGCCTTGACCAGATCATCCAGCACTTCCACGGTTTCTTCGATGTCGGTCGAGACATCGCTCGGATCGTGCTGATAGCCCAAAGACCCGAAGAAATTGGTTTTGCGGTCCGGCCAGTGCAGTTGATACAGGTCCAGATAGTCGGTGTTCAAGCGCTTGAGGCTGCCTTCGAGGGCGGCGGTGATGTTCTTGCGGTCAAGGCGCGGGTTGCCGTCGCGGATGTGTTCCATCCGGCCCGGGCCTGCCACCTTGCTGGCGAGGATCCAGTCGGCACGGTCGCCATGGGCCTTGAAATACTCGCCGATGATACTTTCGGTCTTGGTGTAGGTCTCGCCGCGCGGCGGCACCGGATACATTTCGGCGGTGTCGAGGAAGTTGACGCCTGCCTGCTTGGCCATGCGGATCTGTTCGAACGCTTCTTGCTGCGTGTTCTGCTCGCCCCAGGTCATGGTGCCCAGCGAAATAGCGCTGACGGAAATGTCAGTCCTGCCCAATGAACGAAATTGCATTCGGTGGCTCCGTTGTCCGTTTTTCGAATGAAGCGGCCCGATGCGGGTGCGTCGGGCCCGGCAAAGACGACCATTGAAACGCCGTGCAGCCGGCCCGCGCAAGGGTTTTGTCGCCCCGCGCGGAAGTCTTCATCTAGCGATAACCCTGCGCTTGCAGATCGAACAGCGCTGCATAACGGCCGCCGGCGGCCACCAGGCTTTCGTGGTCGCCTCGCTCCAGCACCCGGCCATGTTCGAGCACCACAATGTGCTCGGCATTGCGCACGCTGGAAAAGCGATGGGAAATCAGCAGCGTCATGCGGCCTTTGGCATACTCGCGGAAATGCTCGAACACCGCGGCCTCGGCACCTGCGTCCAGCGCGGCGGTGGGTTCGTCGAGAATCAGGATGTCGGCATGCCGACGCATGTAGGCCCGCGACAGCGCGATCTTCTGCCACTGTCCGCCGGACAACTCCTGACCTCCCGCGAACCAGCGGCCCAGCTGGGTCGAATAGCCTTGGTCGAGTTGCTCGATGAACTGCGCCGCCATCCCTTGGACCGCAGCCTCACGCCAGCGATGCTGATCATGGAAAGCGTCGATATCGCCTACGCCCAGGTTCTCACCGACCAGAAACTGGTAGCGAATGAAGTCCTGAAAGATCACCCCGATGCGCCTGCGCAACGCATCCTCGTCCCAGTCCTGCAGATCGCTGCCGTCAAGCAGGATGCGGCCGCGGTCGGGCCGGTAAAGGCGCGTCAGCAGCTTGATCAGGGTGGTCTTGCCCGAGCCGTTCTCCCCCACCAGGGCGACACTGCGCCCCGGCGCCAGATGCAGGTCGATGTCTTCCAGCGCCGGTCGGCTGCGCCCGGGGTAGGTAAAGCTGACCTGCTCGAAACGCAAGCCGTCACCCGGCTTGACGCCGTGCTGGAGATGGCCGGTCTGCGCCACCACCGGCTGGCCAAGATATTCGTAGAGGTCGGCGAGGTACAGCCCGTCTTCGTAGAGTCCGCTGATTGCGCTCAGGCTACTGCTCACCGCCGCCTGCCCCTGCTTGAACAGCACCAGATACATGGTCATCTGGCCCAGGCTGATCCGCCCGTGCACCGCATCGACCACCACCCAGGCGTAGGCCAGGTAGAAGGCCGCTGTGCCCAACAGCCCCAGCAGAAAACCCCACCCGTCGCGACGCAGGGTCAGACGCCGGTCTTCGGCGTACAAGCGCTCGAAGGTGTCCTGATAGCGTTTGAGCAACAGCGGCGCGAAGCCGAACAGTTTGACCTCCTTGATGTAACCCTCGTGGGAAAGCAGGGTTTCGATGTAGTTCTGCTGGCGGGTCTCGGGCGCGCGCCGGGTGAACAGCCGAAACGCATCGCCAGAAAAATGCGCCTCGGCGAAGAACACCGGCAGCGCGCCGAGCACCAGAATGACCAGGGCCCAGGGCGAGAAATGCACCAGCAGCACGGCGAAACTGACCAGCGAGATCAGGTTCTGCAACAGGCCCAGGGACTTGGTCACCAGGGCAAGCGGTCGGGTCGAGGCTTCGCGGCGAACCCGCACCAGCTTGTCGTAGAACTCCGAGTCCTCGAACTGCATCAGGGACAGGGTCTGGGCCTTTTCCAGAATCAGTCGGTTCACGGTCTGACCCAACTGCACGCGAAGCAGCGCCTGCTGCACGGACAGCGAGCGCTGCGCGCCGGCCAGCAGGGCCAGGACGCCAGCTTCGAGCAGCACAAAACGCAATACCGGCCACAGCGCCGCTTCACCGCTTACCGCTTGCAATTGCATGGCGGCCACCACGGCATCGACGATGCGTTGTCCTATCCAGGCGGCCAACGCCGGCAGCAGACCGGCCACCAGCGTGGCGAGCACCAGACCAATGGACAGGCCGCGGGACGTGCGCCAGACCAGCGCCATTGCCCGCAGCGCCTGCTGGATGAAAGATCTGAAACGGGTGTTTACCGACATAGGTCCTCGAACTCTGGATGGCAACCTGACTCAACAACTAGGCGCGTGATCGCGCGACGTTCCCGACTCACTTTCAAAAACTGACCCGGAGGCCCCTGATGCACGATTCCTGGAACCTGCAACGCTTCGTCGAGGCGCAGAGCCCGATGTATGCCCAGGCGCTGGCCGAGCTGCGCGCCGGCCGCAAACGCAGCCACTGGATGTGGTTCGTGTTTCCGCAGATCAAGGGGCTGGGTCGCAGCGACATGGCGCAGCGCTACGCCATCAGCGGACTGCAGGAAGCCCAGGCTTACCTGCAACATCCGCTGCTGGGTTCGCGCCTGGAAGAATGCGCGAACGCCATCATCCCGTGGACCGACCGCACGGCGCAGCAGATTTTCGGTTCGCCCGACGATATGAAGCTGCATTCGAGCATGACGCTGTTCGCCATGGCGGCGCCGGAACGCAAGATCTTTCGCGAAGTGCTGGACAGCTTCTTCGACGGGCAACCCGACCCCGGCACCCTCGACAAACTGCAAGCCGCGCCGCAACGCCATTAGCGAGAGGCGGAACGCTGCACACAGCGTTCCCGACGGCCATCGACCCGCTCGGCGAACCAGGCGGTGGTCAGGTTGCGGGTAATTTTCGGGCTCTTGAGCTTGATGCCAGGAAGGATTGCCCGGGGCAAGGCCTTGCCTTCAGCCTGCTCGGCCAGGGCGAAGACGCGCTCGTACAAACGGGTGTCTTCGAACGCCAGCGTGTCGCCCTGTTTGAGCTGGCTATAGATAGCCGAGTTTTTCATGTCCAGTCGTTTGCCCAGCGTGCGGATCGCCCGCTCGGTCGCGCTGGGCGAGGTCGAGTCATAGAGAATCAGGTCGCCATCCAGCGCCAGCTCGATGCCGGTCGCGCGACTCACAGCGTTCTGAAACGCTGCGTTACGGCTGGCGTACCAGCCGGCGTTGAAGTCGGCGAAACGGTACAGCGGACGGTCGTAGTTGACCGGGTAACCCAGCAAATGTGCGATACCGAAATACATGCCGCCGCGGCGGGTGAATACCTCGCGTCGAATCGATCCATCCGGCGTGTACGGGTAACCGGCCGCCTGCTTTTCCGCGAAGGCGATGCTCACCTGCATCGGGCCACCGGTGTGCACCGGGTTGAAGTTGCCGAACAGGGTCTGTCCCAATGGGACCATGCCTATGAAATCATCGAAGATGGCCGACAGGTCCTCTTCAGTGCGGGCCGCGTTCAAGCGCGCGGCGTAGGTCTTGCCATCCGGCGAGCGGATGCGCAGTGCTGCGTTGATCAGCGCGCCGGGAATCCGCAGGCGCGCGGCGCGACGATCGATCTCGCCACGGGCGATCTTCGCCATGTTCGGCACGGCGGGGTCGACCTGATAGGTCGACTCCTGCTCGGTCACCGCCAGCACCGAGCAAATGTTCTCGGTGGTCAGCGGGATTTTCTGCGCGGCGAACGCAGCGTGGATGTCAGTGGCCCAACCTGTGCGGTCCGGTGTCTTCGCGGGTATCAGTCGAGCAATCTTCGCCCGCCCCTGCTCGGGGGTCAGTTCAGGCTCCCGGACCCGCTGGCTGCCGCATCCCGCCAGTGCCAACAGGCCCAGTCCTACAACAAGCGTTCTGATCAACGAATTCAAGCCCGGCTCCCTGCTTTACATGATTGCATCGGCAGCCATACCGACAAGGCAAACCGAGTGACGTTCCGGCGCACCTGAAGCGACAGGCATAAAAAAGGGGCCGTACCTGCCTGAAGGTACGGCCCCAAAGCCTGAAGCTCTACACGTGCAATCGGTCAGCGGGCAGTGATGACCGAAAGTCGGGTGATGCCCGCGCGTTCGATCGAGGCCATGGCGCGAGCAACCTCGCCATAGTTCACGCCATCGTCGGCCTGCAACTGGACACGCACCTGCGCATCCTTTTCCTTGGCCGACTTGAGGCTGGTTTCCAGCAGATCCGGCTGGATCTGGTCCTTGTTGATGAACACTTTGCCGTCGCCGTCGATGCTCACCACCAGCGGGTCATTCTGCTCGACGGGCGCCACGGCCTCGGTCTTGGGCAAATTGATCGGGATCGAGTTGGTCAGCAGCGGCGCGGTCACGATGAACACCACCAGCAACACCAGCATCACATCGACCAACGGCGTCACGTTGATTTCGCTGAGCACTTCATCGCTGTCCTGAGTCGAGAACGCCATATCAGGAGGCCTCCTTGACTTTGTGCCCGGAAGCCGGGGCCCCCGCTTTGCCCAGCACCGGATGCAACAGCACGCGGAAAGCATTCTTTTGCGCCAGGCTGTAGAAATCGTGGGCGAAGTCGTCGAGGTCAGCGGCAGTCAGCTTGAGGCGACGCAGGAAATAGTTGTACACCAGCACCGCAGGCACCGCGACGGCAATGCCGACTCCGGTGGCCACCAAGGCTGCGCCAATCGGGCCGGCCACGGTTTCCAGGCTTGCCGAACCCGCAGCGCTGATGCCCTTGAGCGCCGACATGATGCCCCACACGGTCCCGAACAGTCCGATGAAGGGCGACGTGCTGCCGATACTGGCGAGCACCGCCAGCCCCGTCTCCAGCGAGCGGCGCTCACGCACGATCTGCTGGCGCAACGAGCGTTCCAGCCGGTCCTGATGATTGATGGCATGACTGAGGTCGGCAGCCTGGGTATTGTCTCCAACCTGTATCGCCGCATAACCGGCCTGCGCGACGCGGGCCGCCGCGCCTGGCTGGGTCGAGGCCAGTTCAGCCGCGGAGTCCAGACTGGAGGCCGCCCAGAAGTGCTTGTGGAATTTTCGGTCCTGATTCTTCAGTCGCCCGAACTGCACGCCCTTGAGAAGCGCGAGCCCCCAGGTGGCGACGGAAAACAGGATCAACAGCCAGATGACGGCGTGTTCGACGGATTCGAATGGGGATGCCAGTAAGTTCATGGTGCAGGTTCTCGTGCTGATACATCAGTTCGTGTGTCGCGACGCTCCTTTTGTCAGGTGGCTCGCATGGCGTGGCGAAGGCTTGCTTGGGCTTCAGTTGAGTTTGAAATCGATGGGTACGCTGACCCAGCCGTCCTGGGCGATGTCGCCCTGCCTGGCGGGAACGAAGCTCCAGCGCTTGACCGCTGCGAGCGCCGCGTCGTCGAGCTGGGTACGGCCACTGCTTTTCTGGATCTGGATGTTGCCAGGCTTGCCGCTGGCCAGGACATGGACCCTGAGCAGCACCGTGCCCTGCCAATTACGACGCATGGCCAGCGCCGGGTATTCGGGCGGCGGATTGCGCAGGTAACCGGCGCTCGCGGATGCCGGAGTCACCGGCTGGGGCGCGGGTGGCGCGGGCGCGGCAACCGGTTGCGGCGCGGGTGGCTGCTCGATGGGTTTGGCGACCGGTCTGGGCGCAGGCTTGGGCGCCTGTTTGATGACCGGTCTGGGTTTCGGAACCGGCTTGGGCGCGGGTCTGGTGGCCAGTTCGTCCTCGACCGGTGGCGGCGGCTCGACCACGGGCGGCGGCGCAGGCTCAGGCGGTGGAGGCTCAATGACCGGCGGCGCGGGCTGAGAAAATTCGATGGTCATCGGAGGGATTTCCGGCGGCACCACGGGCAGCGGCGGTGTCGGGTTCTGGCTGAGCCAGTAGATGGCAGCGCCGTGCAGGACCAGAGCGAAGGCTCCGAAGAGCGCTTTCTCCCGCTGGCTGAGTACGCCCTTTGGGGTGCTCTGCAGACGCGAATGCGCCAGGGGAGTCCGGTACGGACGGCCGAGGTCGACCAACTCGCCGCCCGATGCGGGCTCCCATGGCAACGGCTGTGCTCCGGCGGCGGTCTGGACATTGCCCATTGATACACTCCTGCATTTTTCAAAAATGAAAATCCAGGTTCTGTCGGTATCAGTCACCTATTCCAAGCACGTGGCTCGGAGGTGATCATGGATGAAAGGGGCTTGTTCCGGAAAAGAATATTTGGTTCGCGGGTTATTCGGTAATCGAATATACCCATCAGCGGAACCGGTCCCGCGGGCAAGCGCGCGGGACCGGCCAGGACGGCGTTTCAGGCGCCGGCAGACCGCGTCGTCCAGTTGCGTACCGGCAACGAGGCTGCGTACGCCATGGCTTCCTGCCGGGTGTTGAACGATGCGAGACGATCGCTCGGCGTACAGACCGTCCATGGCCCTCGGTTGACGCAGACCAGTTGATACCCGTTGAACTGGACTTTGGACAGGATAGGCGTGCTCATATCGACCTCCGCTTGCACAGATCATGTCGTGACCGCCCGCCTACCATACACCCGCCCGAGGGAGCTGTGCTGCCCGCTCGGCGCTCGATCCGTCAGTGCCCGGCGTGCGCGCCATGCGCGCTGTGAGCGTCCGTGGTCAAGGCGCGGGCCGGCGCCATCACTTCGATGTTTTCGGTCGTCCCGCTGGCGTCTTCCACGGTCAGCGTCAGCGGCACCTGATCGCCCTCCTTCACCTGAGCATTCAGGCCCATGAGCATCACGTGATAACCCTCGGTGTCGAAGACCACTGTCTTGCCCGCGGGCAGTTCGACGGCGTCGACCTTCTGCATGTTCATGACATCGTCCTTCATGTTCGACTGGTGGATCTGCACCATCTTCGCGACAGGCGACGCGACGCCCACCAGGCGCGCATCGGTGCTCGACGTCAGGTGCATGAACGCACCGGTCGCAGGCTGTCCGGGTACGGTGGCGCGCACCCAGGCATCCTGCACCTGAGTCTGGGCCTGGACTTGCAGGCTCAGACCCAGCAGCGCGGCCAGCAACGAGGATTTCACAGCAGTGGCGATACGAATGTTCATCAGCAGACTTCCATGAGAGTGAGCAGATCTTCCGCGCATTGCTGGGCGGACAGACGATGCGACAGGCCCAGGCGCAGCACGCCCCGGGTGTCGTAGACATAGCTGGTTGAGGTATGGGAGATGGTGTAGGTGTCGCCCAGCGGCACCTTTTCGAAGAACACCCCGAACTCCTTGGCCGTCTCGGCGGTTTCCTCGAGCGTGCCGGACAGCGCCACGAAGGTCGGATCGAAGGCTTTCACGTAGGCATCGATCACCTTGGGTGTGTCGCGTTCAGGGTCCAGCGTGATGAACACGACCTGGAACGAATCTCCGTCCGCGCCCATCAGTTTCTTGATTTGCGCGGCGCGGGCCAGCGCCGTCGGGCACACGGCCGGGCACTGGGTGAAGCCGAAGAAGATCATCGGCATGAAGCCCCGGAAACTCGACAGGGTTTTCACGTTGCCCTGGGGATCCTTGAGCTTGAAGTTGCGGCCGACAATCTCGTTGCTCATGTCCTTGCCATATTTGAAATCCAGGGCATTGGAGTTGCCGCACCCGGCCAGGGCGCCAAGGCTGAGCAGCGACAGGCCCGCGAGTACGTCGCGGCGGGTCAGATGTTGTGTCATGCGTTACGGTCCTATGGAGGAACAGGCACGGCACGCCGAACGTTTGGCTATGCGGTCCTGCAGGCAGGCAAGGCACCGAATCGAAACGGTCCTTGCGGGCACGATGGGCTCGGGTCCTGCTCAGGGTGCCTGCGGTGCCAGCCCGGGAAATCCATGTCTGGCGGCAATCGGCGCGGGCGCCGCGGGAAGGCGTCTGGCGCTGTCACGAACCCGACGCCGCCAGGTCAGAGCGGCGATGAGGGCCAGCGCGCCGATCACCTTTCCGGCGAACAGACAGTCGAACATTGCCAGTGGCATCAGCGAAGCGTGACCGGCCTCACTCGCGGTTTCGGCCGGCCCGTGCAGCGCTTCGTCGCCGCAGATATCCATGTCGTCCATCGGAATCGGAGACAGCCGCTCACCGGCCAGCATCTGCCCGTGTCCGACGCTGCACAGCAGGCCGTTGAGCAGTACGAAGACGAGGAGTATCCAGGCCATGGGATGGCGGCGGGCACGAACGGAATTCATGGTCGCGAATTTACCACCATGGGCCACCGAGGAATACCGCCGCAACAGGCGCGCGCGGGCGGCGATCGCCAAAGTCGCGCAGTGCCGGGGCTCGTCGTGCTTGCGACAAATGGCCGCACCCGATGCTGGCAGGCGTCGAGCGTGATGGTTATGCTGCGCTCATGAACGGTATTCTTCATGATTTCCCCGTCGCCCCGACCCGCTCGCCCTGCCCACCGGGCCTGTGCAATTGTGAGCGAGAACGGCTGGAAGCGCCTGAAGCCGACCGGCGCATCCTGATGCTGACCCGTGAGGAAGAACAGCGTCTGCTCGAACGCCTGGAACGTATCGAAAGCTTGGCGGATCTGGAGCACATGCAGCGCAAGCTGCTCGAGCAACTGGGCGTTCGGGTGGAGGTCGCTCCGGGCCCCAACGAGGTACGGACCATGCGCGGCATCAGTATCGTCGTTCATGCCCAGAGAGGGTTGTGCCGCAAGACCCGGTCATCCATACCCGCCGCGATCCGTCGTGGACTCGAAGCCCGCCCGGACATCGCCTGGGCGCTCCTCAACGCCAACGACCTGCTGCGTGATGCCTGATCGGCACAGCGCGAATCCGTAGGAGCGGATTTATCCGCGAAGCGTCAGGCCAGGCAACCCATCTCAGGCGGGATCCAAGGCCCTTCGCGGATGAATCCGCTCCCACAACGTTTGCAAGGCCATGACCAATTGCAGAGATCTAACGCGGATTGGGCTGGTCATCCATCTCGGCGTTGTCGACGTCGACGTCCGGCATTTCTTCCAGCACCGGTGCTTCGTCGTTCGTGTCCAATGGTACCTCACCGTCGTTATCTGGGAGTTCGTCGACGCCTGCCTGATCGCTGGGGTTGAGGTTGGTCCGCCCGGGACTCAGGGGTTCGTTGGACGCCGGTAATGGCTCGTCGTTATCTCGCCCCGATTGCAGTTGCGTGTCTTTGTTCATCGCAGTCTCCTTATCCGGCGTTGCACTCTGTGTGTACTGCAATAGATTGCGCCGGATGCCTGATCGTTCGGAATATTTGCCCAATGGCATTTGCCAGCATGCTCTAGATGAGTTTTCTTACATTCTTGATCCGCGTTGTACTACAACCGAAGTGCATGTAATAATTTCGTTACAAATGGAACTCACATGGCGCTTTTATGTCAGCCGGCCGAAATATTGTCCGACACTTCCCCTCCACCTTCCGCCATCTGAATGCGAAGCTCTACTTGGTCGAGCCTCCGGCGAGCGCAGCCGCTCATGCATTCAAGGGATTGATCGAGTCCCGCATACATCGTCGCAACCGGAAGATGGACAGAGTGAGCGCCCCGCTGCGCGGACTTGAAACTGAAGTCTTCGCCAAATCACAGCCCCTGGACAACTTGCGCCCAAAGATCCGTGTCACGCTGTGGCGTGCCAAGCGCGATGGCATGTTCGACTGGCCGCTCGAAGAGGTCATCAATACGGTCGAAGCTCAACAGCGCGGAGCGCCTGTGGCGCGCCTGACCGGTTTTGGCTACAGCAAATCTCGAATTGGCGTGACCGAAGAGTTTTTTATCTTCACTGAATTACTGACCTCCCACAGCAACGGGATGGACTGGATTCAGGAAGAAGCTAACGATATCGAAGCCTTTATTCGAATCGCGTTCCAGTTGCTTAAGCAATTGCACGACAAGCACCTGACGCATATGGATTACTGGGCCAATAACGTCATGGTCAGCCGTTCGTCTACAGAGCCGCACAAGGCGATTGATCTGGAGAACTGTTTTCTGTCGAGTTCCAGCGATTACCTCAGTGAGGTGCTGGGTTTTCAATTCGGTTTCTTCTACCGCAGGGACATTTATCGCTTCATTACCGAAGCGCGTTACGACCAGCTAGTGAATGAAGAACTCGCACGGCATTACAGCGGTGTCGACCGGGTACGATTCGACAGCGTCTACCCGCTTGCGAAACACGAAGTCATCAGCCGACGGGCACGCCGTGAGGTATTTCTCAAGGGCACAGTCGTTACCGGCTGACGCCTGCGCCGCATTGACTCAGTTCAGGCGCGTTGCCTGCGCCAGAGAGTCATAGGCCCTTTCGCAAGCTTGTCCGGCTATTCGGCTTGCATCAGCCGTTCTCGCCAGCTCTCCCGCTCTTTCGTCAGCGCGGCGGCGCAGCTCGGCGAGCACACGGGTGAGGTCGCCGATTGCCGCGCCTCCCTTGGCAACTCGGGTATCGCAGGCGCGTCGACCGGCAAGCAGCCTGTCGACCTGCCGCTGCAGGCCGTCAGCAGTAGAGGCAGCCAGAGCAGCGTCATCCAGCGCCGCCTTGATTCGGTCCTGAGCATCATCTTGCACCTCGTTGATTTGTCGCTGTCGGCGCTGCTCCTGAGTGCGAGCCGCGTCCAGCGCCGCTCGGGCGGCCTGTTCGACCCGCACTACGTACAGCGCGTGTTCGGTTTTCGCTTGCGCAAGCGCCAGGCTCTGATAAACCAGCGAGACGCTCAGCGCGACGATCAGGCACAGCGCGGCCCAAAGGCGAGCGGGCATGGCTCCCAGTGCCGCGATCATGCCAACCTCCCGCCTGCCGCCAGGTAAAACGCGAGCAGCTTGTCCGCCTTGTGAGGATTCTGCCCGTAATCGTTGCCGGGAAAACTCGCCCAGATGTTCGAGCATTTGCCGATCGCCTCGATGATTCTTCCAGCCTGGATGTCCTCCAGCGCGCGACGCTCGCGTATCTGTTGCAACGCCACACGGTCCTGATTCTGCGGCGTGTAACCGCCTTCCAGCCCCAGGCGGGCCCGATACGCATCCCAGTAGCGCTCCAGCAACTGATAACGACCGGCCGCGGTGCTGGTCACCTTTTTGCCATTGATGGGAAACGTCAGTCGCAGACGCGGGTGATCCAGGTAGCCGTGAAACAGTCCGCCGCCGTACAACACGTTGTAGCCGTCGTCGCTGCCGGCGACGGTGCGGGTTCCTTCCGAGTCGGCAATCATGTCCAGGAAAGCCAGGACATTGCTGCCGCCGGCACTCTGTTCGGTAATGACAGGCATCTACATTTCCTCCAGACGAAAAAAAGCCCGCGCGAGGCGGGCTGGGGTAAACGGTGGTGCGGGCCGATCAGTGCATCAGGTCGGCCCGGTTGCGAGGCAGCATCCGGGCCATGTTGCCCCGGGCGTACATCACGAAGAACAACACACACAGCATCACCAGGGTAAGCGGCGGTTGCACCACGGCGGAAAACTGGCTGAAGTTCACCGCGACCCGGTAGGCCTCCGCGGCGTTCGCGCCGGCAAAGGTCGCGGCTATGACCCCCACGGTCTTGCGGTGCCTGGCGTTGCTGCTCTTGTAGCCGGCGACCACGATGAATATCAGCAAGTGGCAGACCCCACGGGTACTCAGCAGCACGTCGGGGATAATGCCATCGAGCCATTCGGCGGCTGCATGGATCCAGAGACTGAGATCATTCATCGCGCTTCCCTCGTTTCAGAAATTCCGGCAGAAAACCTCTTGCCAGGTTGACGAACCAGTCCACCCAGTCAGGGCGCGGACCTCCATCGGCCCAGCGTTTGAGCGAGCCGAATATCCATGAGGCGAGCGCCGAGGCGACGCAGGCGAGGAACGAGGCGGCTCCGCTGTAATTCAAGAGATTGAGCATCATGATCCCGAACATGTAGCCAATGATGCAGGAGCCCAGCGCGTAGAAAATGCGCGTGCTCCACGGCAACGCGGCGGATGCGCCCAGAAAGAAGCAGCAGCCGCCGATCGCGGCCAGTGCCATGCTGTGATCGAACGAAAACAGATAGGTCGCGAGAGCGACATCGCTTGCGTTCGCTCCGGCGCCGGCCAGGACGCCCGGTATGGTTTCAGCGCTCATACGCACCCCATGCATTGCTGACGATGATCCTTTGAAAACGCAAAAGCCCCGAACGGGTCGGGGCTTTCGGGTTCGTGACGGGCACAAAAAACCCCGCAGCATGGCGGGGTCGAGGAAGCGATTTGCGGCAGGCGAATCGCTGGATATGGCGAAAGACTGCCGCAGCGCCGACAAAACGTCAAGCCGCTGCGTTCATGCTGGCCAGCACGAGGGCCACAGGTGCCAGCGCCTCGCGATCCAGCCTGTCGCAAACTGAGAAACAGGACTCGACGAAACGCCCCCAGTCCCGCGCCCACTGGTCGCCGACCAGCGCGACGCCGCAGGTATCGAGTACCCATCGGCGCATGGCGCAGGCACTGGGCAAAGGATCATCCCCGGCGCCCTGTCCTCCCTGGTTCATGCGCCGATAACGCAGGACGACGGCGCGGGCCACGTAGCGAGCCTTGTCGAACTTGCGCGCGGTCATCTTCGGCAGCCTGTGACACGCCAGTCGCCAGACGATCTCTTCGGCAATTTCCCGCTCATCGCTGCCGGCCAGCGGGTTGTACAGGTGATCACCGAACGCACGCAGATGTTCAGGCAGCGCGCCGACGGCGTGCTGGACACGGGCCGCCAATGCCTGGTGAACGCTGCGCCCGCAGCTCGAGCGACGGTCCGTTTCCTGAACGCCACGACCGAGGCGCGCCATTTGCTCCAGCCGCGCGCCGGAACCGTCCCAGCGACTGTAGAACGCGTCGTGCCAGGCCAGCCTGGCCGAATTGAGATTGATCATGATGCCCTCTCCTTCCTTGTGGCTACGCCTCAAGCGGCCTTTACGCGGCTCTGGCGCAACAGCGCCAGCGCCCGGTTGCCGACCTCCGGCGTTCGCTGCCCGACGCTGCGCGAAGGCAGGCCAGCGGGTATGTCGCGCAGCGGCAGGCCGTCGATCAGCCTGCGCACGGTGATCTGGTAGTTACGCTCGAACAGCTGACGGCTCGCCTCGCCCGGCAGCGTGAGCAGAGCGTGAAAGCCGCACTGCACCGCTGCGTGGTAAACCGCCTGATGGGACCAACTGGCGGCGCGCGCTTTGCCTGGATGGGCATTGGCAATCGCCTGCGCGTAAGCCTGCTCGACTGGAGGGAGGCCCAGCCGCTCGGGAGCAGGACGGGACATCGCAATGAACTGGCCGACGCTGGGCGCAAAGGCCGTCGCGAGCGTTCGACATTGCTCGATGCCGTGCCGGACCTGGCCGATCCGGTCGATGCCCTGGCTCATGAAAGCCTTGACCCAGCTGCGTTTGGCGGCCTGAAGCGTGTCGTCGTCGGGCCATGCTTGGCGCCATGCGGGAAAGATCGCCTGCAGCTCCCGAAACAGCAGATTTACCACTTTGACGGTGTCCGGGTCGATGCGCGACGGTCCGTCCTCCCGATGTGCCGACGCCTCGATGACAGGAATAAGTTCGCTGGCGGATTTCATCACAGTGCTCCTAGATCGACGGCCCACGACGTGTCGTCGAAGTTCGGCCCTGTACCGGATCGGCGGGCCGGAAAGGCGCGGACGTTGCTGGCGGTGGCCCGGTCCCGCTTGACCCACTTGACCAGCAGGCACACCCAGGCGGTCTCGCTCTCGCGGCGTCCGGTCGCCGAGTAGTGACACACGAATGCCGCAGTCGCCTGACGAGTGAAATGCTCGACCGCGATGCCCATTCGCGCGGCGTAGGCCCGCAGCAGTGCCGGGTCTGGCACCCAGTCCAGGGTCATCGCCGCATCGGCACGAGCCGGATCAGGCGTGTTGTGTTCTCCTGTCCATTCCCCTTCCCCTCCGGTGCCGGTCACCTGCATCGGGCTCGACGATGATTCGCCGAGCGGTCGGCGAGCCGTCGACGAGTGCTCGCCGACTTCGCCGCCGGGTGCGGGGTACTTGTAATTGCGTTTCTCGATTTTCTGGTGGCGCCAGCCACGTATATGCAGGTAATGCCGCTCTTCGACACAGTAGTGTTCAGTGAGACCGGCGGCGTTCAGTTCCTCAAGCAGCTCGCCCACTTCCTCGGCGGTGGTCGGATCGCCGGGAAAGACCAGCGCCTTGATGGTCCTCGGCGCCAGCGGATGATTGCCGCCGTCGTCGCAGAAATTCCACAGACCGATGAATAACAAGCGGGCGAGCGGCCGGCAGGACATGACCTGTTCGCTCGACCAGAACTCTGGCTTGATGGTACGTATGCGGGCCATCAGGCGTTCCTCCCCGCGCGGTTCAGCGAATCGGAATCAAGCGCCGTGAAGCAACCGTCCCAGCCTTTTTTCATGGGCAGCTTGCCAGCGCGGTACAGCTCGTAGAGACGTTGCGCCCCCTTGGGCAGCAATACCGGCGTATGGGCAACGAAGGGTTCCTTGCCCTGCGGTGCGATATGCGATCGCTGCTCCGCCATGTACCTGTCACGCGCGTAGGACGCCACACGCCAGCGCACCCCGGAGGTACTCTCGTTGTACAGCCAGCGACGGCGCTTGAGAAAGTGCCCGAGCTGCATGAGGTTGACGCCGTTGAGCCCTTTGCAGAACTGTGCGGCGGTCATGCCCGCGTGGAACAGACTCGCAGGTTGTGCGGGCTGTTCAGGCAGGCTGTCGATCCGGACCGTCAGGACCCAACTGTCCTGTCCGCCCGCCAGAGCGCTGCATATCGACTCGACCAGGGATGCCGGCCAGACGATGTCCGACGGCGAAGGATCGACCGGTGTCTGTCCGGTCGCCTGTACGGGGATGATTCTCGCGTGCATAATCGGCCTCACTGTGGTGGAACGACCCAGTTGAAAGAGCCGGGATTGCGCCCCGGCTTTTTTGTGCCTCAAGCTTTGTGTTTACCTCCTCATTTTCTGCTCTGCCGTTGCTCAGGCCGCCGACTGTTTATCGAACGCAGGCGGCGGAAAGGCATCGTTCAGCTCGCAGCGAGCGCCCAGCAGATTGAGCGCCGCTACTATCTGGCGTGCCTGCTGCAGCCCCGGCTTGCGCAAGCCAGACTCGTAGTTGGCCAACCTGGGCTGGCTCCAGCCCAGCGCCCGGCGCAAGTCCGCCTGGCTGATACCTGCGTGTTTCCGGATCGCGCGAACCTGATTCATGGGAAATCTCCTCAATGGACAGTCTCACCATAATCACGTTTCGTGATTTGTGCAAACACAATAAGTGAAAGCCGGTTATTTCGTTTCGTGATTGAATCCGGCCATGAATGAATCCATTGGCAGGCGCATCAAGCGCTTGAGAACCCAGGCAAAGATGTCCCAGGCCCAGCTGGCCGAGGCTTGCGGCTGGAAGTCCCAGTCGCGCATCGGCAACTACGAGGCGGACTCCAGAGAGCCCTCACTGGCCGATATCGGCGTGATCGCCAAAGCATTGGGAGTAGAAGAGTCGGAGCTGTTGCTCGAACAGCCAGCTTCGAACGTCGAGGCCTCCTCTGCCGATCTGGTGCGACAAATGCTCGCCCGACATGGACGGGGCCTGTCTGTCGAAGCACGGCAACGCATCGTTGCCGCCGCGGTCGAGACGGACATCGGGCGACCTGTTTCAGGCCCGGTACTGGCGCCGGACGACGAAATCCACATTCCGCAGTACGACATTCGGGGCGCGATGGGTCACGGCCAGGTCCCCGCGGACTACAACGAAGCCATCCGCAACCTGATCGTGCGTGAAGAAATCCTGCGAGAGAAAGGCGTCAGCTATACCTCGGCCGCCGCACTGGCCGTGATAACCGGCTGGGGCCAGAGCATGGAAGGCACCATCAACGACAAAGACCCGGTAATCGTCGACCGAGGCGTCAATGAGTTCGTCGGCGACGGCATCTACGTGGTTACCTGGCATGGGCTGCTGTACATCAAACGTCTGCAGGTCCAGGACGCCGAGCATTTCTGGCTGATCTCGGACAATCCCAAGCACAAGGATCTGGTCGCGAGGGTCGAGGACGTGACCATTCATGCCAAGGTGCTGCTGATCTGGAACGTGCGCAAGGCCTGAGGCGACGTTTGAAGGGAAGCCCGCCTGTCGGCGGGCCTTTTTTCGTCATCAGAACGGCGGCGGCGCGCACGCCATTTCAATCTCGTTTTCCATCACCACCTGATCGTGATCGCCAGGACCGTCCCACCTGAGCGTCACGCTATCGTCGTCGTTGAACTGCAGGTCCAGCTCGTCGATGGCCACCAGAACTTCCATCACCTGCTCCCAGTCACTCTCCAGATCCGAGTCCAACCGGTGGATTCTGACCCAACGCTGCGTCTGCGCCACCGGATGGTTGATCATCGCTGATACGCGCAAAGCAAGACGTTCCGTTCCGCTCAGCACCTGGCGCGACTGCGCCGCCGAATTTTGCTGCATGACCATAGTGACTCCCTGATAGCTGTACATCCATACAGTGAATATCCAGCATAGCCAATCAGGTAGGAAAAGATAACCGTTCGCGTAGGACAATCTATTGAAACACGATACGTGTTGACACTGCCAAACACATAGTGTGATTTTATAAGCGCCGGCGTCGTGAATCCTGTGCAGGCCACACGTCCGGTTGGCCTGGCAATCCTGCCAAGCCATGATTTTTATCGTCGAGGAGCCATACCATGACCGTAAACATCAGCAATTTCAAAATCGCCACCCCGGTGGCAACATCCGCCACTAACCCCGTTGCGCTGGAACTCAATGGCGCTCAGGCGCTGGCGCAGTTTCCCAGCGTGCTGACCGAACTGAGTGATGGATCGGTACAGTTTTCAGCGCCGACCAAAGGGGCGTCGAGTAAAAGCACGCGCCGCACTCGCTGCGAGTGGAAAGAAAATGCCTATTGGTCGATCGCCAGCGCGCCGCTGCACGTGAATCACCAGAAAATGACCCTGAGCAAAGTCAATTCCGCGCAGAAAGTGGTGATCTCCCAGGTACATGTGAAGAACGATGACAGCCCCGCTATCAAGGTCTTCTGGCAGAAGGGCAAGATCACCATGGGGTTTCGTCAGAGTTTCAACCAGCCGGACCCGGTCAACTCTACCGTGCTGGCTAACGTTCCGCTCAATACCCCGTTCGAAGTCACGATCAAGGTGACCTCTGCGGGTGTTGCCACCGTGACAGCGGTCTGCAACGGGGCTTCCGGCACCTCCGGGCCGCTGCAGATGGACTCCTCGTGGTTTTCCCAGATCCTAGGGTTCCACGGCGGGATCTATAACCAGATCGATTACAGCGACAGTACCCCTGCTTCGGACGGCTCGATCTGCGTCATCAGCGACCTGGCGGTCAGTCACGGCTGACTGCCCGGCCCCGTACGGGCGTGCAAGCACCGTACGGGGCTGTCTGGCTGGCGCCGCGTATTCGCCGCAGCGCGCCAGTCGATATTTCGAATCCCTCGCAAAGGCGGGCAATCATGGATGCGCCATTCAAGCGTGCACAGTTCGAATACGATCATCGACAGCCGACGGACGATGAAGACACACGCGGACTCAGATGGATCGAAGATGGGGTGGAGCAATTACTGATCGGCGGCGATGTGCTCTTCAAACGCAGGCTGCACGCCGTTCAGGGCGTGACCTTCGAACAGTTCGCCATTGCGGTGGACGAGTTTGCATCGGAGCGGCTGAGTGGTTGTGGTACCAGTCCTTCAGTGCTCGGCCGCTTGATAGTGGCCGCGCGCCGGAAGGCGGCGTCGGAGGCCGCGAGCGCCGCCGCGGAAATGCTGGGCATGCCGGATGCTGATGAGGCCCTGCGTCAGATCGCGGCGCGGCTGCTCGAACCGCAGGTCAGGGAAGGCCTGATCGCCAAGGATGAAGACGACGAATTGTAACCGGGAACCGCCCATGAGGTACGCGCAGTCCTGGCGGGCTAGGCGGCATTGCGCTCGATCAGATCATCGACATAGCGACACACCTGACGAGCCAGGCTCCGCGCCGCTTCCTCTTCATCACGGAAGGTCCCACGGTCGCAGAACACCAGGCATCGATGTGCCCCGTACTCCTGGAATAGCTTGAGTTCGCTCATCACGCCCAGAGGCACGTGCAATAGCCGCACCTCGACCCGGTAGCTACGGTATGTCGCGGATATCACTGGAGAGTTGCGGAACATGGACAGGACCTGACTCTACGAAATCGACCCGTCAACATTTAGACCGTCTTGGATAAAAACTCCAATAGCCTTTAGCTATCCAAATCTGAATTCCCTATCAAGCGACGGCGTCAGAGGTCGAGTCAGCTGCGTTCAATCCCAGGCGCGAAGCCCTTCTACCGCGAGAATGAACTGCCCTCTGTCAGTAAGCCCGACGCCACCAGCCAGCGTTCCAAGATGCTGGCCATGCATGGAGTAGATCGCATTACGCACAATCTTGAAGGTCAGAGTCCCGCCTAGCCGGACCTGGCCTTGCGCATCGATATGCCCTAACTCCACGCCATTGCTGCCGTAGACCCGGCTGCCTTCGTATGTAACTTGCGACATGACCTCTCCTTCCATGGGATTCCCAAAATCGGCGACAGAGCCTGTCAATTGATCAGGTTCGATGAAGAAGACGGGGATTCGCCAAAATAGTTCAGGCTTTGTGAAAGGAGTCCTATGAAAGGTGGCGATCCTAATCTCGCGCCCTCATAACCAGCCCCGCACCCTTAACCGGCGAAGCCTGGCGGCACTTGGGAACCTGGCGCTGCTAAGCTGAACGGCAAAAGAGGAAAAGTCCATGCCGAATTCAGACCTGTTGCCTCCCCTGCTTTCCAAACTGTACGAAAACCAGATCGCCATTGAATCCGCCATTCTCGAACTCTCGAACTGGGTCGAGCAGCAGGGCTCAGCGGAAATCGCCGATACGGTACGGGGTGCACTCGACGTGATCGATCAGAACGAAGAATTCGTCAGAATGACCCTGGCGCTGATTCAGACGCCGGGTTGAGTCGAACGCTCGCCGTTGCGAGAGATGACAGCCTGCTCGCCGCCCGTAGCGCGGCATAAGCCGTCCGGCTCTCCGGCTACGAGGTCTGCGGTCCCTGGACCGGATACGAAATGGATCGAATTGTCAGGCAGCACAGCCCGCACGTGATACAGCTCGACGCAACTGACCTGATGACCTTGAGTGACCGCACTGACCCGTATCGGTCCTACCGTCTCGCCCGCCCTGATCGGACGTGCAGCCTGGAGTTCGAGGTGGGCGGTTTTAATCAGCCGGCCGTCCTCGTCACGAGGCACCAGATGAATGCTCAGATCGCTGAGGGCCATGTCATGCGGGTTTTCGACGGTCAACCAGACGCTGACGATCCCATCGACATTGTTCATCTCGATGTTGACGCCGCTGATGGCGACTGGCGCGGGAGTCGCGGTATCGCCCGGAGGATCAACGCAAGCGCCGAGCGATAACGCGGTAGCAATGAGTCCAGCGATTTTCAGCATGTTCAGTGACCCGCAGTCAGCAACCTTCGAGTCGTCCATGAAGCGGTTTTGGATCCAAAATACTCTCTATGACCACTACATCGTCAGCCTGTCGCTTTACTTGAGCCCGCTTGTCCGGCACTCAAGCCCGCGCGTTACGACTTCGCCAGATCCCCATCGTGAGCAGAACCACGCCAGGCACCAGTAGCCCTGCCGCCGTCCAGGCGAACGCCTCCTGCCCCGATGCGCCCACCGCCGCGAAAGCACAGCCTGTGGCCAACAGCGGGATTCCCGCAACATAGAATGGATGTCTGGCAATCTTGCCCATGATGATTCTCCTTATTGATTGCTCCATGAACCATAAGGGATAGCCGGCAGACTGTCGATGCCGTCCTGGGTTTTGCCGGCACAAGCTGTCATGCCCACCTTTGAGTGCGGTCATAATGCCAATCGAATGAATGAAGGATTTGTCGCTGTGAAATTGTTGCCTTATTTACTCTTCGCCGCCCTGCTCGCCCTGATGTTCTACGCACGCAAGCGAGGCAGGGACAAGCTGGATGCAGAATTCCGCACTGCCCTCGGCGCGTTGAACATCGAGCACTACGAGCTTCTGGTAGACAAGGTCACTACGCCGAGCACGGACAGAAGCGCAGAGGTCTATCGGATCGTGCGTGACAGCCAGGATCACTACTTCCTGTACACCAAGCTCGGCAGCTCCCCCGGACTTGTACAGCCTTTGAGCAAAGAGCGCGCGTTACTGGCCGTTCAGGTCAACGGTTGATGAGCTCGTGAACGGAGCACTTTCAGAGATCGTGACTCAGCGACACGCAATTGCCGCTCAACCAATGCAGATCCCGTAGACACCCTAGCCTGGCGTTGACTTCCTGATCGAACAGACGATGCAGCGCGTCAGCATCCGCCCGAGTCATGCAGGCAGTGGACAGGGATTCCCGAATGAAATCGTCGCACTCCACCGCGAGAAGGAGCACCGCATTGATCGAATTCGAATCATGCAACCGCCTGACAAAGGTCTCAGGCCCTTCTACAGCCTGGGGATGGGTGCTCACGCGAAACCGGTACATGTCCATATCTGCTACCTGAGTAGGTGACCCCGGCAAGGCAGCGACGACCTGTGCCAGGGGAGCTCTCGCGTGCTCTAACATACAGAGCGACTGGAGACCCGCAGGGTTCAAACTTTTGAGCACCGAACTGTCCGGCCATACCAGACGGATCTCGACTAGGCGGTCAAAAGCGCCACGTCCAGCCGAGCCACCCGGACAACTGGCACAGCGCCTTTATAGACAGGCGGCTGTTGCGCCCTTAGATTTTGTGTCTCCACTCGGATACACTTTGCACACATGACCTATCTGATCCAACAGACCAAAACCTTTGCCCAGTGGCATGCTGCCGTCCGGGATCTACGAGCGAAAATCGCAATCGCCCGGCGAATCGAACGGGCCTCCGCAGGTAACCTGGGCGACGTCAAATCTGTTGGTGATGGCGTATCCGAGATGCGCGTCGACGTGGGCGCAGGCTACCGTGTCTACTACACAACCCGTGACCAGGTGCTGATCATCCTGTTGGTAGGCGGCGACAAATCCACTCAGCCTGCCGATATCAAGCGGGCCAGGAAAATGGCCAAGGAGGTTTGACCATGAGCGAGACCCTGATGCCGTTCGATATGGCGGCGATGCTCGACAGCGACGAAGCGATCAATGAATACGTTGCCCAAGTATGGGCCGAGGGCGATGCTGACGAACTGATCCGTGCTGTCGGTTATGTCGCCAAAGCACGCGGCATGGCGCAAATTGCAAAGGACTCCGGCCTGGGCCCGGCTAGCCTGTACAAGGCTCTGGCGCCAGGCGCCAAGCCGCGCTTTGAAACGATGATCAAGGTGATGAACGCGATCGGCATCAAAATGCAGCCGACGGTCTTTCCTCACCACTAAATCAGGTTTTGCGCGGGTTTTGCGCAAGACTTGAACGAAAAAGGGGATCAGCACCGTAAGTGACTGATCCCCTTATCAAAATATGGTCGGGACGGAGTGATTCGAACACTCGACCCCTAGCACCCCATGCTAGTGCGCTACCGGACTGCGCTACGCCCCGACTAGGCGTGTAACTCGCTTCGCAACTTGCAAAAGCGATGAGGAATATACCCTAAGCTTTTGAAATATGGAAGTATCTGGTGAAAATCAAGTGCGGAGCACGACCAGAACATCTTCCAGTTCGGCAATCATCTGCCGAATCATCTGCTTGTACTGCTGGGCATCATCCTTGGGTTCTCCACTGGAGAGCCGCAGGCGGGCTCCACCGATGGTGAAACCCTGGTCATAAAGCAAGCCGCGGATCTGTCGGATCATCAGCACATCCTGGCGCTGATAATACCGTCGGTTCCCGCGGCGCTTGACGGGGTTGAGCTGAGGAAATTCCTGTTCCCAATAACGTAGAACGTGCGGTTTTACCGCGCAGAGCTCGCTGACTTCACCAATGGTGAAGTAGCGTTTGCCGGGAATCGGCGGCAGCTCGTCGTTATGACTTGGTTCCAGCATAGGCTTCAACTCGGGCTTTCAATTTCTGCCCTGGACGAAATGTGACCACACGGCGAGCGGTGATAGGGATTTCTTCACCGGTCTTGGGATTTCTCCCGGGCCGTTGGCGTTTATCCCGCAGGTCAAAATTGCCGAATCCGGACAATTTGACCTGCTCGTTATCTTCCAGAGCGTGCCTGATTTCCTCAAAGAACAGCTCGACCAATTCCTTGGCTTCACGCTTGTTCAGGCCCAGCTCTTCGTACAGACGTTCGGCCATTTCAGCTTTCGTCAGAGCCCCCATACGCTACTTCCTTAATGTGGCGTTCAACCTCTCCTCAAGTGAGGTGAGGATAGCAAGTGTGGTTGCGTTTACCTCATCGTCATTAAGAGTGCGCGATGGATGCTGCCAGGTCAAGCCGACTGCAAGGCTTTTTCTATGCGGATCAATGCCTTTACCCTGATAGACGTCAAACAGCCTGAGGTCTGTCAGCCATTCTCCGGCATTTTCGCGGATTACGTCGAGAACGGCGCTGGCCGCGACATCCCGATCGGCCAGCAATGCCAGGTCGCGACGCACTTCCGGGAAGCGCGACAGCTCGTGGAATTTCGGCAGACGGCCGGTGGCGACTTCGGCAAGAACCAGTTCGAAAACGTAGACCGGACGGTCCAGACCCAAGGTCTTGGACAGCTCCGGATGAAGCGCGCCCAGGAAACCGACTTCCCGACCGTCGCGCTCGATACGTGCTGTCTGGCCAGGATGCAGCGCCGAATGCTGAGCCGGCTTGAAGGTGAAATCGTTCAGTGCGCCGGCATATCCCAGCACGGCTTCGACATCGGCCTTCACATCGAAGAAATCCACAGCGTCACGCCCTTGCGCCCAGCCTTCCGGCAGACGGCTGCCGCACACTACGCCGGCGAGCATCGGTTCCTGCTTGAGTTCGCCAAGCTGACCGACGAAACGCAGGCCGCTTTCGAACATCCGGACACGATCCTGCTGCCGATTGAGGTTGTGCTGCAGCGCCTTGACCAGTCCCGGCCACAACGACGAACGCATGGCCGCCATGTCGTTGGAAATCGGATTCGCCAGCGTCAGCGGCTGGACACCCGGGTTGAACAGCTCGAACCATTTCGGATCGATAAAGCTGTAGGTGATCGCTTCCTGGTAGCCGCGAGCAACCAGCAGACGGCGCAGCTCCGGCAGCTCGCCTTTCGCTTCGGCCCGAGCAGTGGGCGCCAGACGGGCTTGCGGGTAGCGAACCGGCAGGCGGTTGTAGCCGTACAGGCGGGCCAGCTCTTCGATCAGATCGACTTCCAGACTGATATCGAAGCGGTGACTCGGCACCTCCACGCGCCACTGACCTTCACCATCGGCACTGACGGCCAGGCCAAGAGCCCTGAGCAGGCGCTCGATCTCGGCGTTTTCGATCACCAGGCCCAGCATCTGCTCGACGCGGCCGGCGCGCAGGGTTACCGGTGCAACGGACGGCAGGTGCTGCTCGCTGGCGGCTTCGATCACCGGGCCGGCTTCACCGCCAGTAATCTCCAGCAGCAATGCGGTGGCGCGTTCCATGGCTTCACGAGCCAGCTGCCAGTCCACGCCTCGCTCGTAGCGGTGCGATGCGTCGGTGTGCAGGCCATAGGAGCGCGCCTTGCCCGCTACCGAGATGGTGTCGAAGAACGCACTTTCCAGGAAGATATCCCTGGTAGCTGCGGTCACACCGCTATGCTCGCCACCCATGATGCCGGCAATCGCCAGGGCGCGCTGGTGGTCGGCGATGACCAGGGTGTCCGGTCGCAGGGTGACTTCCTGGCCATCCAGCAGGACGAGCTTCTCGCCCTCTTCGGCCATGCGTACGCGAATCCCGCCGTTGATTTCGGCAAGATCGAAAGCGTGCAGCGGCTGGCCGAGCTCGATCATTACATAGTTGGTGATGTCGACCGCGGCATCGATGCTGCGAATGTCGGAACGCCGCAGGCGCTCGACCATCCAGAGAGGAGTCGGGCGCGACAGATCGACGTTACGGATGACACGACCCAGATAGCGGGGGCAGGCCGCCGGCGCCAGAACTTCCACCGGGCGGACTTCGTCATGCACGGCGGCCACCGGGGCGATCTGTGGACGGCTGACGTCAACACCGTAAAGCGCGCCGACTTCCCGCGCCAGACCTGCCAGCGACAGACAGTCGCCGCGGTTCGGGGTCAGGTCAACTTCGATGCTGGCATCGTCGAGCTCCAGATAAGCGCGAATGTCCTGACCTACAGGCGCGTCGGCCGGCAGCTCCATCAGGCCATCGTTACCCTCGCCCGCCTGCAACTCGGCAGCCGAGCACAGCATGCCGTTGGACTCCACGCCCCGCAGTTTGGCTTTCTTGATCTTGAAGTCGCCGGGCAGCTGCGCGCCGATCATCGCGAACGGGATCTTCAGACCCGGGCGCACGTTCGGCGCTCCGCACACGACCTGGAAAGTCTCGCTGCCATTGCTGACCTGACACACCCGCAGTTTGTCGGCGTCAGGGTGCTGTTCGGTGCTCAGCACTTCGCCAACCACTACGCCCGAGAACTCGCCGGCCGCCGGGGTCACGCTGTCGACCTCCAGACCCGCCATGGAAAGACGAGCTACCAGCTCGTCACGGGAAACCTGCGGGCTTACCCAGCCGCGCAGCCATTGTTCACTGAATTTCATCCTGCTCTCCTGATAAATACGTTACGGGCGTGCGACCTAGCGAAATTGCGCGAGGAACCGCAAGTCGTTGTCGAAGAACAGGCGCAAATCATTGACGCCGTAACGCAGCATGGCGAGGCGCTCTACGCCCATGCCGAATGCAAAACCCTGGAATTCTTCGGGATCGATCCCGGACATGCGCAGCACATTGGGATGCACCATGCCGCAACCCATCACTTCCAGCCAGCCGGTCTGTTTGCAGACGCGGCAGCCCTTGCCGCTGCACATCACGCATTCCATGTCGACTTCGGCCGACGGCTCGGTGAACGGGAAGAACGAAGGACGGAAGCGTACCGCCAGCTCTTTCTCGAAGAACACGCGCAGAAATTCTTCGATGGTGCCCTTGAGGTCCGCGAAATTGATGTCGCGATCGACCAGCAGGCCCTCGATCTGGTGAAACATCGGCGAGTGAGTGATATCCGAGTCGCAGCGATAGACGCGGCCCGGGCAGACGATGCGAATCGGCGGCTGCCGGGACTCCATGGTCCGTACCTGCACGGGCGAGGTATGGGTGCGCAGGAGCATGTTCGCGTTGAAATAGAAGGTGTCATGCATCGCACGGGCCGGGTGATGGCCTGGGATGTTGAGCGCTTCGAAGTTGTGGTAATCGTCTTCCACCTCGGGACCTTCGGCAATGCCGTACCCGATGTGCGTGAAGAATTGTTCGATACGTTCCAGAGTCCGGGTGATCGGATGCAGACCACCTGTGGTCTGGCCACGGCCCGGCAGGGTCACGTCAATGCACTCGGCAGCGAGTCTGGCGGTCAGTTCCGCTTCCTCGAACGACGCCTTGCGAGCATTGAGAACCTCTGTGACACGTTCCTTGGCGACGTTGATCAGCGCGCCGACCTGGGGGCGCTCTTCAGCGGGAAGATTGCCCAGGGTCTTCATCACCTGAGTCAGCTCGCCCTTCTTGCCAAGGTATTGAACCCGGATTTGCTCCAGGGCATTGATATCTTCTGCGCGTTGCACAGCCTCAAGAGCTTGAGAGACCAGCGCGTCCAGGTTTTCCATGTACAGACTCCAGATACGAAATAGGGGAAGAGCTGAAGGCTCTTCCCCTATTTATGACGTTCAACACCGACCCCGGAAAACCGGGGCCAGTGATTGTCGGGGACTTAGGCCAGAGTGGCTTTAGCTTTCTCGACAATCGCAGCAAACGCCGCTTTTTCGTTCACTGCCAGATCGGCCAGAACCTTGCGGTCGATTTCGATCGACGCTTTTTTCAGGCCAGCGATCAGACGGCTGTAGGACAGACCGTTGGTACGCGCACCAGCGTTGATACGAGCGATCCACAGAGCGCGGAACTGACGCTTCTTCTGACGACGGTCACGGTAGGCGTACTGGCCTGCCTTGATTACCGCTTGCTTGGCAACGCGGAACACGCGCGAACGTGCACCATAGTAGCCTTTAGCAAGTTTCAGAATTTTTTTGTGACGCTTACGGGCAATGACGCCACGCTTAACACGAGCCATGAGTTATTCCTCTAGATCTTGATCAAAATTAACGAAGGCGCAGCATGCGCTCGACTTTAGCCACGTCAGATGCGTGCAGCAGGCTGCTACCGCGCAGTTGACGCTTACGCTTTGTCGACATTTTGGTCAGGATGTGGCTCTTGAAAGCGTGCTTGTGCTTGATGCCGTTGGCGGTTTTCAGAAACCGCTTCGCTGCACCACTTTTAGTCTTCATCTTTGGCATGTTCGGATACTCCGCATTCAGTTGATAAACATAACCGCAAGGCCTGCCGTGCCCTGGTGGTTACTTCTTCTTTTTCGGGGCGATGACCATGATCAGCTGGCGTCCTTCCATCTTAGGATGCTGCTCAACGGAACCGTATTCGGCGAGGTCGGCTTCGACCCGCTTCAACAGCTCCATGCCCAGCTCCTGGTGGGCCATCTCACGACCGCGGAATCTCAACGACACCTTGGCCCTGTCCCCGTCACTCAGGAAACGTACCAGGTTGCGTAGTTTTACCTGGTAATCCCCTTCCTCCGTCCCTGGACGAAACTTGATTTCTTTAACCTGGATCTGCTTCTGGTTCTTCTTCGCCGCAGCAATCTGCTTCTTCTTTTCGAAGATCGACTTGCCGTAGTCCATGACTCGGCAAACCGGAGGTACCGCGTCGGCAGAAATTTCTACCAGATCCAGCTTCGCCTCTTCGGCGATACGAAGCGCTTCATCAATCGAGACGATGCCAATCTGCTCGCCGTCAGCGCCAATTAACCGAACCTCGCGGGCCGAGATATTCTCATTGATCGGGGCCTTGGGTGCAGCTCGTTTATCTTGTCTCATTTCACGCTTAATAATAATTACTCCGAATCTTGGCGACCACGCCGGGAAACCGCTTGTGCGAGGAATTCAGCGAATTGAGCGACCGGCATCGATCCGAGGTCGGCGCCTTCGCGAGTACGCACAGCGACAGTTTGCGTTTCAACTTCCCGATCTCCGATGACGAGGAGATAGGGAACCTTGAGCAAGGTATGCTCGCGGATTTTAAAGCCGATCTTTTCATTTCTCAAGTCGGACTTGGCACGAAATCCGCTTTGAGCCAGAGTTTTTTCCACGTCAAGGGCGAAATCGGCCTGCTTGTCGGTGATATTCATGATCACCGCCTGGGTCGGCGCCAGCCAGGCCGGGAACGCACCTTCGTAGTGCTCGATCAGGATGCCGATGAAACGCTCGAACGAACCGAGGATCGCGCGGTGCAGCATCACCGGGTGCTTGCGGCCGTTGTCTTCGGAAACGTATTCGGCGCTCAGGCGAATCGGCAGGTTGAAGTCCAGCTGCAGCGTACCGCACTGCCAGACCCGGCCCAGGCAATCCTTGAGCGAGAATTCGATCTTCGGACCGTAGAAAGCGCCCTCGCCCGGCTGCAGGTCGTATGGCAGGCCGGCGCTGTCCAGCGCGGAAGCGAGCGCGGCTTCGGCACGATCCCAGAGTTCGTCGGAACCGACACGCTTCTCGGGGCGGGTAGACAGCTTGAGCTCGATGTCCTTGAAACCGAAATCGGCGTAGACGTCCAGGGTCAGCTTGATGAAGGCCGCGGACTCGGACTGCATCTGGTCTTCGGTACAGAAGATGTGCGCATCGTCCTGAGTGAAGCCGCGCACACGCATGATGCCGTGCAGCGCGCCGGACGGCTCGTTGCGGTGGCAGGCACCGAATTCAGCCAGACGCAGCGGCAACTCGCGGTAGCTTTTAAGCCCCTGGTTGAACACCTGCACATGGCATGGGCAGTTCATCGGCTTGATCGCGTAGTCGCGGCTCTCCGACTCGGTGGTGAACATGTTGTCGGCGTAGTTGGCCCAGTGTCCGGACTTTTCCCACAGAGAGCGATCGACCACTTGCGGGGTCTTGATCTCCAGATAGCCGTTCTCGCGCTGCACCTTGCGCATGTACTGCTCGAGAGCCTGGTAAAGCGTCCAGCCCTGCGGATGCCAGAACACCATGCCCGGCGCTTCTTCCTGGGTATGGAACAGGCCCAGACGCTTGCCGATCTTGCGATGATCGCGCTTCTCGGCTTCTTCGATGCGCTGGATATAAGCCGCCAGCTGCTTCTTGTCGGCCCAGGCGGTGCCGTATACGCGCTGCAACTGCTCGTTCTTGGCATCGCCACGCCAGTACGCGCCGGAAAGCTTGGTGAGTTTGAAAGACTTGAGGAAGCGAGTGTTCGGCACGTGCGGGCCACGGCACATGTCGACGTACTCTTCGTGGTAGTACAGGCCCATCGCCTGCTCGTCCGGCATGTCTTCGACCAGCCGCAACTTGTAGTCTTCCTGGCGCGCGGTGAACACTTCGATCACCTCGGCACGCGGGGTCACCTTCTTGATGACGTCGTAGTCTTTTTCGATCAACTGCTGCATGCGCTGCTCGATCGCCGCCATGTCGTCCGGGGTGAACGGGCGCTCGTAGGCGATATCGTAATAGAAGCCGTCGTCGATCACAGGACCGATCACCATCTTGGCGGTCGGATACAACTGCTTGACGGCGTGCCCGACCAGGTGAGCGCAGGAGTGACGGATGATTTCCAGTCCTTCCTGGTCCTTGGGGGTGATGATCTGCAGGCTGGCATCGTGCTCGATCAGATCGCTGGCGTCGACGAGCTTGCCGTCTACCTTGCCGGCCACGGTGGCCTTGGCCAGACCGGCGCCGATGGAAAGCGCGACGTCGGCTACGGAAACCGCGTGATCGAATGAACGTTGACTGCCGTCGGGAAGAGTGATGGTTGGCATGGCGCCTCCTCTCCTAGTGGTGACCCCTACCAAAGGTCACATGGGTTGGGATGAGCCAGTACGTGATCCGGTGGTATGCCTGCCTCACAGTGGCAGGAGCCGTCAGGCCAACCTTGAACCGAACCAGATGACTGGATGAATACGAAAATGCCCCGCCGGTCCGGACACAGGTGCCAGCGCGGTGCGATAACGATACGGGACGCGCATCCTAGCACAGCTCACGGCTGCGAATGGCATACCTGGGTCAAACAGAGCGAAATAGATAACGACAGATACCTCGTCTGAACTGGAATGGCCCAGCGACGTCAGAACTAACCGAGACCTGTAAGATTTTTCAACCCAGGAGAACATCATGAAGCCTTCAAGCCTGTCTGCCCTGCTCGCCTGCGCTGCGATCCTTGCCCCGTTCGGTGCCCAGGCCGCCATGGACAGCTCGACGCGCACAACCTTTACCCAGGAATGCATCAGCGCCGCCAAGCAGCAGAACCTTGACGACAAAGTAGCCAAAGCCCACTGCGAATGTGGTGCCAAGCAGGTCGACACGCATTTCACGGAGAAGGAAACCGCTTCCCTGAATGACTCCAGCGCCGCTCCCAGCAGCGAACTGACCGCCAAGATGCAGAAACTGGTCGCCGAAAACTGCGTACAACCTAAAAAATAAAATATTCACAATATGACGACACGGCACTAGATGTCTTTTCGCCACTAGTGAATCCATTGACGGAATTCCCTTTAAACCGGGGCTTTCAGCTCACTTCCCAATACTTTCGAGCAAGCGTGAACAGCAGGGCGCGTTTTGAAAACGGCGCCCTTCCGCCATTTATTTCGCTCAAATGAGCAAACTTCCCGTTTGCATGCCTTTTTTTTTGCGTATTTGGACTATGATAGCCCCGTGTGCCCAGTTGGCCTGAGCAGCACGCTATTGAAAATTATGTTCTTGGAGATACACCATGTCTAATCGCCAGACCGGCACCGTAAAATGGTTCAACGATGAAAAAGGCTTCGGCTTCATCACTCCACAGGGTGGCGGTGACGACCTGTTCGTACACTTCAAAGCAATCCAGAGCGACGGTTTCAAGAGCCTGAAAGAAGGTCAGACCGTTTCGTTCGTTGCTGCTAAAGGCCAGAAAGGCATGCAGGCAGAAGAAGTCACCGTGGTCTAAGCCACCTGACTCGAAAAAAAACCCGTCATTGACGGGTTTTTTTATGACTCAAAGAAGCCTGGCCATCACCCGCAGTTGACCCGCACCACCTTGCCGGTAGCGTCGGTATTGACGTTGACCCGCTCGGAGCGATACTCCAGCGTCACCATGTCGTCAGGCCCCAGGATTCGGGCGTCCTGCGCACCGGTACGGGTACGTACCTGGTTGAGCAGGTCCATCGACGCCTGCTTGCCGACCGCGAACTGTCCACCCTCGGCGTCGCAACGACCATCGCCAACGCTGGTTGCGGTCGCCGCCGGCGCTTTCGATTCTGCGTCGGAGCCCGATGGGGTGCTGCAGCCCGCCAGCAGCGACGCCACGACGGCAAAACCAAGTGTTGCAAACTTCCAGGGCATACAGCCTCCTCTATCGATAAACATGATCAGCCTTTGTGCGACCGCGCTCGGGCGCGTTGGTTGCACCAGGGATGTACTCAGGTCGCGCGAGGATGGCTGATCGGGCGCGCCAGTGTGCCCGACCCTCATACGGAGAGGGCCTGCAAATCGTGACAAAAGATGTGACCGGAGCCCGCGTTGTGGGCTCCGGCGGATACAGCCAGAACCGGCGGATGACGACGCCCTATTTGAGGCGTGCCAGCCGCGCGGTCAGCAAGTCGAAGAAGCCCTGAGCGTCGCCGTCCGCTATCCAGCACACATTCCGTGGCTGGTCCAGCGTGCCGTACCAGTCGGCCACGGTTTGACCGAAACCAAGCCCTTCGCGGCTGTCGATCGCGACATTGATCTGCCGCCCGGAAAACAGTTCCGGCTTGAGCAGCCATGCCATGACGCTGGCATCGTGAACGGGACCGCCGGGCAAACCGTAATGCTCCATATCCAGCTTTACGTACTCGTTGAGAATATCGCCGACCAGCCCGCCCGCGCGGTTGCCGAGCGATGCAATCTGCTTGAGCCGCGCTTCGCTGGTGAGGATCTTATGGGTGACATCAAGGGGTATGTAGGTCAGCTTGACGCCACTGGCCAGCACGATCTGCGCGGCATGCGGGTCTGCGTACAGGTTGAACTCGGCCACCGGGGTAATATTGCCGCCATTGAAGTGCGCGCCGCCCATCACCACGACTTCCTTGATGCCCTGGGTGATTTCGGACGCCTGGGTCAGCGCCAGCGCCAGATTGGTCTGCGGACCGAGCATTGCGATGGTGATGCTGTGGGGCTTGGCTTCGCTGAGGGTGCGGATCAGGTAATCCACCGCATTGCCCTGCTCCAGGCCCTTGGCCGGCTCATGAACCGGCACCCCCGGCAGCCCTTCCTGACCGTGCACATTTTCGGCATAGATCGGCGTACGTACCAGCGGCCGGGGAGCGCCGGCGTACACAGGAACGTCTTCGCGCCCGGCCCACTCGCGAGCCAACCGGGCATTGCGCGAAGTCTTGTCCAGCCGCACATTGCCGGCCACCGTCGTGATCGCCATGACGTTCAGCTCTTCAGGCGAGGCCAGCGCCAGCAGCAACGCGACCACGTCGTCCGCGCCCGGATCGGTGTCGATGATCAGGTCGCGCTTCTCGGCTGCCTGTGCGGCTCCGCTGGTCAACATGGCCAAGAGCAGTGCTCCCTCGATGAGGTGTCTGGAAAGTCCTTTGAACATTGTGCAACTCCTTGTCTATGAAGATTCCGGTGGCGTGAATCTAGAACACCACGCCGGCGACCAGCGCCACATTGCTGTACGGCTGGCATTCCCCGGTGCGCACGATGGCCCTGGCCGTCCGGCTCAGAGCCTTGAGGTCTTCATGGCTGACCCAGCGCTGCTGGCCGAGCTGGTCGTCCAGGTTCAGCCCTTCGATGACCTGCAACGCAGGTGGCCGGGCGCCGACCATTTCATTGGCGAGCACATGGCTCTCGACGTGCATTTCGGTCAGGACCACATCGAGCACACTGACGAAATCCGGCACGCCCCGGGTAACCGCCAGATCGATCAGCTGGACGCCGGGCGGCACCGGCATCCCGGCGTCGATGATCATGACGATATCACCATGCCCCAGCGAAGCGATGAGTCGGGACAGTTCGATGTTGAGCAAAGGCGTCTTTTTCATGCTGAAGCGAAATCCTGTACTTCGGAAAATGTCGGTATGGAGGGCTGGGCACCGGCGCGGGTGACCGAAAGTGCCGCGGCCAGTTGAGCGAAACGAATGGCATCCGCCTCGGTGCGCCCTGTCGCCAGCGCGGCCGCGAGACCGCCGACGAAGGTATCGCCGGCAGCCGTGCTGTCCAGCGCTTCGACCACAGGCGCGGGCCAATGCTCGCAACCTTCAGGACCGGCATGCACAACCCCGCGCTCGCCCAGGGTGAGGATGACATTGCGTGCGCCGCAGGCGCGCAATACGCAGGCGACCTGTCTGGCCGCATCTGCAGAATCCACGGTCAGTCCGGTCAATGCCTGGGCTTCACTTTCGTTCGGGATCAGATAGTCGATCAGTGGATACCAGTCCTCGGGCAGCGGTCCGGTCGCCGGAGCGGGGTTGAGAATGACCGTCTTGCCCAGCTGGCGAGCTCTGGCGAGCGTATGCCGGACGGTCGGCAAGGGTACTTCCAGCTGGCAAATCACGATCCGGGCCGAGCGCAGTAATGCGTCATGGCGCTCCAGCACCTGCGGCGTCAATTCGCCGTTGGCGCCGGCCACGATGAGGATTGAGTTCTGGCCGCGGTCATCGACCACTATCGAGGCCACGCCGGTCGAAACATGATCCAGCGCGGTCAGCGCCTGGCAATCGATGGCCTCCACCAGCAAGGCCTCGCGCAAACGGTCGCCATAGGCATCGCCGCCCACGCACCCGACCATCGCCGCCGAGGCGCCCAGTCTGGCGCAGGCAACGGCCTGATTGGCGCCCTTGCCACCGGGAACCGTGGCGAATGTATGCCCGGCGAGTGTTTCACCCGGACGCGGCATGCGCTGCGCGCGGATGACCAGATCCATGTTGAGGCTGCCGACTACCACTATGTCTGCTTGCATTTCATCTACTCGTCGTTGAGGCCGGCGGGATCGGAATCGGGGTTGGAGTCGGAACCTGGCACAGCCGTGGATTCGCGCACGACCACGCTGGGCATGACCAATTGCCGGTGCACGTCGTGAGCATCGGGCGCGGCGATCCGGCGCAGCAGCATCTGCGCCGCCGTTTCACCGAGCTGGCGTATCGACTGCCCGACGGTCGTCAGCGCGGGGTACACGTAACGACTCATCTGAATATCATCGAATCCGACGACCGAAAGATCCTTGGGAACGGCAATACCGCGCTCCGCGGCGGCGCGGAGCACGGCGATGGCGATCACGTCATTACCGGCGAATATTGCCGTTGGCCGATCATGGTGCAGCAGACTGACGGCGGCCCGATAGCCCGCCGGACTGGTGAACTCGCTAGTGACCATCCAGCCTGGGGAGAGGCTGACGCCCGCCTGCTGCATGGCCCGCCGATAACCGGCCAGGCGCATCTCGGCGACCGGCGTGTCAGCCGGTCCGCCGATGCAGGCAATCCGGCGATGCCCCAGATCCAGCAGATGACGTGTCGCGAGCCAGGCGCCCTGTTCATGGTCAATGCGCACGGTGTCGGCGCTTATGCCGTCCAGCTCGCGGTCGACGACCACCAGCGGCGTGCGCACCTCGGCAAGCCCGCCAGCGACACTGACGTCGCCGTCCACCGAGGATACGATCAGACCGTCGACGCGTTTCTCCAGCAGCACCCGCAAATAGTTGCGCTGCTTGTCCGGGTTGTCGTCGGAGTTGCACAGGATCACGCAGAAGCCGTTGCGTTCGCAGTGATCCTCGATCCCCCGCGCCAGTTCGGCGAAATACGGGTTGATCCCGTTGGGGATCAGCAGCCCGATGGTGCGGGTACTCTTGGCTTTCAACGAGCGGGCGACGGCGCTGGGCACGTATTCCAGCTGCGCGATGGCCGCCTCGACCTTGAGCCGGACCGGCTCGCTGACCGGACGGGTCTTGTTCACCACGTGGGACACCGTGGTGTAGGAAATCCCTGCAAGTGCCGCTACATCTTTGATGGTTGCCATATCAGCCCTGTCGACGCGCGCGGTGGCTGCGATAAGTATCGAGGACGACTGCTACCACGATCACGGCACCGGTAATGATCCGCTTGGTCGGCTCGCTGGCGCCGATCTGCGCAAGTCCTGCAGCCAGCGTGGAAATGATCAGCACACCAAAAAAGGTGCTGATGATCGATCCCCGGCCACCCATCAGGCTCGTGCCACCGATCACCACGGCGGCGATGACCTGCAACTCAAGCCCTGCTCCGGCATTGGGGTCGGCAGCCTCCAGCCTGGATATCTGGAACAGTGCCGCGACACCCGCCAGCATCCCCATCAGCGAAAAGACCAGGATCTTGTAAGGCCTGGGGTTGATCCCGGCCAGCCGCACCGCCTCTTCGTTGGTGCCGATGCCAATCAGATAGCGGCCGAAGACCGTGCGGGTCAGCACGGCCTGGGCGACGAAGATGATCAGCAAGGCGATGATGAACGAGGGCGATATACCGAACGCCAGCGGATTGGAGAGCCAGGCGAAGGCATCACCGATGTAGGCCGTGCGCGAGCCGGTCATCTGGTACGCCACACCGCGGGCCATTTCGAGCACGCCGAGCGACACGATGAAAGACGGAATTCGCCACGCGACCGTGATGGAGCCGGTCAGGGTGCCGGCCAGCGTCGCACAGCCGATGCCAAGCAGTGCCGCCGGAAACACGCTCCAGCCCCAGCCGAGAATCGCCACGCTGACCGCCGACGCCGCGAGGGCGAGTACGGATCCGACCGAGAGGTCGATACCGCCGATGATCAGCACCAGCGTCATGCCCGTGGCCAATACCATCAGGTCGGGAATCTGGTTCGCGAGGGTACTGAACGTCTGATAGGACAGGAAATGGTCGCTGAGGATGGAAAACAGCACGATCATGGCCAGCAGCGCACCTGCCAGCCCCAGGTAGGTGCCCAGTCCGAAATAATTGCCGGTGCCACGGACCGACGTCTTCAGCGTCGGGGAATCGGTAGTATTCATGTGTCGTTCCTGAGCGCCGCTTCTTCGAGCAACGCGTCACGTTTCTGATAGCCCGCGAAGGCGGCGGCAAGCAAACGGTCCTGGGACCAGTCGTCGCGCTCGAACGTCTCGATCAGACGCCCGGCGGACAGCACGCCGATGCGGTCGCAAATCAACATCAGTTCCCGCAGGTCGCTGGACACCACGACCAGCGCGCGACCTTGACGGGTCAGCTCGGCCAGCAAGGCATAAATGTCGAACTTGGCGCCCACGTCGATCCCTCGAGTGGGCTCGTCGAACAGCATCACCGGGCAGTCTCGCTCCAGCCACCGGCCGATGACGACCTTCTGCTGGTTGCCCCCGGATAACTCCGATACCAGTTGCGCCGGTCCCGAGCTGCGAATCCGCATGGCGTCGATCTGCCGCTGCGCCAGACTCAGTTCTTCACTTGGGCGGACCACCCCGGCGCTGGAAATCGCGCCCATGTTGCCCAGCGCAATATTGGCGCTGATGGACTGGCTCATCAGCAGACCTTCGCTCTTGCGATCTTCGGTAATCAGCGCGATACCGTGCTCAACGGCGTCGGCAGGGGAACGAAGCGGAACCGGACGCAAGGGTCGGCCCGCCTCCACAGTACCGCTGTCCGCGCGATCCGCGCCGTAGATCAGGCGCAGCAGTTCGGTGCGCCCTGCTCCGATCAGCCCGGAGATGCCGAATATCTCGCCGCTGCGCACGCTGAACGAGACGTCCTGGACCTTGCCGGTGCGCCCCAGATTCCGGACAGCCAGGGCCACCTCGCCGATGCGTCGCTCGCCCATGTCGATATGCTCGCCCAGCTCGCGCCCGACCATCAGATTTACCAGTTGCTCGCTGTCATAACGCGAGATCGGCTCCACGCAGACCAGTTTGCCGTCGCGTAATACGGCGATGCGCTGGGAAATCCTGGCAAGCTCCTCCAGACGATGAGAGATGTAGATGATCGACACTCCCTCGGCGCGCAGACGCTCGATCTGCTCGAACAGCATTTCGACTTCCCGGGAGGTCAGCATCGCCGTGGGCTCGTCGAGAATCAGCACGCGGCAGTCACCGATCAGGTTGCGGGCAATCTCGACCATCTGCTGATGGCCGATGCCCAGCTCGCCGACCAGAGTGTCTGGATCGATTGCGTCGAGCCCGACCTGGGACATGGCCTTGACCGCGTTTTCACGCAGCCGTCTTCGATCAATCCAGCCAGCGCGGCGCGGCAGGTTGTCCAGAAACAGGTTTTCGGCAACGGTCAACGTGGGCAGCAGGTTGAGTTCCTGCATCACCATGCGCACGCCGAGCTTTTCGGCCTCACTTCGGCTAGCGGGCGCATAGCGCTGTCCGTTGAACTGCATGTCGCCGGTGGTTGGCGTGACCAGACCGCCGATGATTTTCGACAGGGTGCTTTTCCCCGCGCCGTTCTCGCCGGTCAGTGCCAGCACTTCACCCGGCAGCAGATGCAGGTCGATCTCACCCAGCACAGGCTGAGCGTACGTCTTGCCGATACCGGCGATCGACAAGACGGGCGTCTGTTGGGACGCTGACATAGGTTCGCTCCCGACGCCCGTCCTTGTGAACGGGCGCCACGGTCAATGGATCAAGGCTGGGTAACGAGCTCGACCGGCGTTTCGATAACGCCCTTGTCGTTGGTCTCGACCGGCTCGCCCTTGAGCTTCTTCAACGCCGCCTCGATCCCGAACACGGCCTGCCGCGCCGCGAACTGATCGGCCGTTGCGAGTACCCGGCCGTCCTTGAGCATCGGCTTGATCGCATTGATGTTGTCGTAGCCCACCACTTTGACCTTGCCCGCCTTGCCGGCCGCGCGCACCGCCGACACCGCCCCCAGCGCCATGCTGTCATTGCCCGCCAACAGGGCTTTGAGCTCGGGATATTCATTGAGCATCGCGGACGCGACCGCATTGCCTTTGTCGATTTCCCAGTTCCCCGACTGCACCGAGACCACTTTCATCTGCGCGGCATCCATGGCGTCCTTGAAACCGGCGGTGCGCTGCTGCGCATTGGTGGTGGTCGGCACCCCCTCGATGATCCCGACCTGCGCGCCAGGCTCAAGCTGTTTCGCGAGCCAGGCGCCTACCAGAGCCGCGCCCTTGCGGTTGTCAGGACCGACGAAGGGCACTTCGAGGCTCTTGCTCTTCAGCACCTGCGGGTCGAGCTGGTTGTCGATGTTCACGATCTGGATGCCGGCATCCGCCGCTTTTTTGAGCACAGGCACCAGGGCCTTGGAATCGGCCGGAGCGATGACCAGCGCGTCGACTCTCGAAACGATCATCTGCTCGACGATGCGGATCTGGCTGGATGTATCGGATTCATCCTTGATGCCGTTGGAAATGAGTTCGAAGTCGTTGGCGTGCTCTTTCTGATAGGCCTTGGCGCCATCTTCCATGGTCAGGAAGAACTCGTTGGCGAGGGACTTCATCACCAGCGCAACCTTGGGTTTGTCAGGTGTCTGAGCGTGAGCGGACAGGGGCAGGAAGGTCGTCGCGCTGAGCAGGGCAACCGCCAGCAGGCGACCAGCGAAGGGCAGCTTCATGGGTTCATCTCCGATCTTGTGATTATTATTCGGGCGAACGGCGCACAGACAAAACAGCTCGGCACGCAAACGTTTGCGGACCTCGACTATGGAAAAAGTCGAACCGATTGTCAATCGGCTTGCAACGAATCGCACCCGCCCCTCCTCGGGCCAACACGAATTCTTTCCCGCTAAGCGACTGATCCTACTCGGTTCTTGCGAAATATCTGACAGTCCAATACTGTATGCCCGTACAGCCACAATCAGGACTTCCTTCGTGTCGAGACAATCCGCAGCGACGCCCGCCGCTCCCAACGCCTACGAGCGCATGGGCATCCGGATACAGAAAATTATCAACTCTCCGACCGCGCAAAAGGCGAAAGCCGCGTTGCTTTTCAAGTTGCCCGACGAGTCCGAAGACGACTGGGCGCAGTTGCTCGAAGAAATCGGCGAAAACGACAACGTGACCCTGGCCTGGCGGGACGACGGTGGCGTCCAGCTGTTCTGGACCGTACCGAAGGAAGATTGAACGCATGATTGTCAGATTCGCCCCCGCCCTGCTCGCATCCCTGGTTGCATGCGCGCCCCTCGCTGTCCATGCCGATGCACCAAGGACTTTCAGCGAAGCCAAGAAAGTCGCCTGGGGGCTGTATGCCCCGCAGTCCACCGAGTTCTATTGCGGCTGCAAGTACGCGGGGAACAAGGTCGACATCGCCGGCTGTGGCTACGTGCCACGCAAGAATGCGACCCGGGCCAAACGCATCGAGTGGGAACACATCGTTCCGGCCTGGCAGATCGGCCATCAACGTCAGTGCTGGCAATCAGGCGGACGCAAGAACTGCACGAAGAACGATCCTGTGTACCAGCGCGCTGAAGCCGATCTGCATAACCTGGTGCCCAGCATCGGAGAAGTGAACGGCGATCGCAGCAACTACAGTTTCGGTTGGGTACCGGAGCGCAGGGGCCAGTACGGTTCATGTCTGACCCAGGTGGATTTCAAGGCAAGAAAGGTCATGCCGCGGCCTTCTATCAGGGGCATGATCGCGAGGACATATTTCTACATGAGCAAGCATTACAACCTGCGGCTGTCGCGCCAGGACCAGCAGTTGTACCAGGCCTGGAACAAGACTTATCCGCCCCAGCAATGGGAGCTGCAGCGCAACCAGCGTGTGGGTTGCGTCATGGGCCATGGCAATGAATTCGTTGGACCGATCGACTTGAAATCCTGCACCTGACGGCCTTGCCCACCGTTTGAGTGAGAGACGGCGGCCACACTTCACGCAAATGAGTGTGGCCTAATGCCACTTGTCGGACGACCGTTCACAACCGCCCGGAACCCTGTAATTTCTCTTCTGTGACTAGAGACAGCAGTCCGATCGAGGCCGCTCGTAGTACGCATGCCTGTATCGATCTTGAAATGAAGTAGCAGTCCCCGGAGCGCGTCAAGCGCTCAAGCTGCACGACCCGTACGTACTCATTTTCAGACAGGTGCATCCCCGCGCCTCACAGGCAGCTCATGAATACCCAAACGGAATTCGAGATTCATTACCAGTTCGAAGGCGAGCCGCGTCACTTTCTCCATGAGGCTGCGCAGCTTTGCCAGATCGACGCCCTGCACTTCGCAACCCTGCACGCCGGTGTAGGCACGTTCAGCGGCAACATTTCCGGTGGGCCAGTCAAACTGGCGACCTTGCAGGCGCAGGGATTCGGCGTGACCCAGGTGCGTTGGAAAAAACACGCCGCACTCCCCTGAAACGCCCAGGCCGAGCAAGCGCGCTAGACCGGCGCCTGCTCTGCCGCTCAGATCGCGGGATAGTTACCGGTCCCGTCCGGCCAGGGCGTCAGCAGCTCGAACCCGCTCTGGGTCACGGCGACCATGTGCTCCCATTGCGCGGACAGTGACAGGTCTCGCGTCAACACGGTCCACCCATCAGGCAAGGCTTTGGTGCCCGCCTTGCCCGCATTGATCATGGGCTCGATGGTGAACACCATGCCTGGTTTGAGGCGCAGCCCCTTGCCCGGCACTCCATAATGAAGCACCTGAGGATCTTCATGGTATTGACGGCCGATGCCATGACCGCAGTACTCGCGTACCACGCTGAAGCCTTCCCTATGCGCGACCGTCTGAATCGCATGGCCAATATCCCCAAGCGTGGCACCGGGACGAACCGCGTGTATGCCTGCTCGCATCGCTTCATAAGTGGTTTCCACAAGACGCCTGGCCAGCGGGCTGACCTCACCCACCAGATACATGCGGCTGGTGTCGCCGTACCAGCCATCCTTGATGACCGCGACGTCGATGTTGACGATGTCGCCGTCCTTGAGAATATCGGACGCCGAAGGAATCCCGTGACAGACCACGGCGTTGGGAGAAATACAGGTGGTCTTGGTGAAGCCGTGATAACCGACGTTCGCCGGAATGACTTTCAATTCTTCGACGATGTAACGGTTGCAGATGTCATCCAGCTCGCCGGTGCTGACGCCCGCTTTCACATAGGGTGCGATCATCGCCAGCACGTCGGCGGCCAGACGTCCGGCAACGCGAAGCTGGACCAGATCCTGTTCCGTTTTCAAGGAGATCGATGAACTCACGATGCCTCCCGCGCCAGCGAAGGCAGGTTGGCCGCCTGAAGAGCCGACAGCGAACCATCGATTTCCTGGGCGCGGATCAGCATCTGGCAGATCTCGCTGTAATCGAGCGTCGGATGCAGCTCGGCAATCATGCCGACACGCATCCAGTGTTCAGCCTGCGCGTTGATCGAGCGACCCAGCGCCAGGCTGGCCGAGCGCACATTGGCATGCATGTGTTCGGAAATTTTCACCAGTCCCATGGTTCACCTCGCAATGGAATATACGAAGCATATATGTTTCGTATATTCATAGGCAACCATGAAGGTGCTTTTGGACCATGCGGATCTAGTTGGCGCTCTCAGCCTGGATCTCAGGGTCGAGCACCTGGGTGATCCCGGCGTCGTAGACGTTGAACTGGCGCAACGCCGCGGCCAAGGCCAGGAAATCCTCGCGTTGCATCTCGTTGATCAACGGAGCGGTGAACTGATTTCCAGCCGGAGTTGTGACGGAACTGAGGGACATGACTTACCTCTTTTTTGCGGATACTGTTTATGCATACAGTATTCGCAAATACGGACCGTGGCAACCCTCCTTTGACTAAAGGCATGTCGACGCCTGCCATCCGCCCGCTTTCGCCTGTTTACCCAGACGGGAGAAAAAAGCGGAAATTAACGATCCGCTTCTATATGGGGTGGTATTAATCGGTTTTTGTCAGACCGGGCCTCAGCCAGCGATGTGAGCCGCGCCCAGTCGCTTTCAAGCACAGGGATGCCACGTGCTGCGGCCCTCGCCCGCTCGTGATAACGCCGGTCGCCGGGCAGTCGTTCCTGACCCGCATCATGAAGCTGGCGCACCAGTGCTTCGCTGCGCTCGGCGAACGGCTGGCCATGACCGGTGTCAGGGTCGATGACGATGATCAATTGCCCCGTCCAGGGCGTCTGTGCGCCGGGATGTTTGGACCAGTCGAACCCAAACGAGAAGTTACCTCCCGTGATTCCGGCGGCGAGCAGCTCGACCATCATCGACAGGGCCGAACCTTTGTGTCCGCCAAACGGCAACAAGGCACCGCCCTCCAGAATCGCCCGCGGTTCGACGGTAGGCAGGCCGTGTCGGTCGACACCCATGCCCGCCGGCAGCTGCCGCCCTTCGCGGGCCGCAATCTGCACATCGCCGTGGGCGATGGCGCTGGTCGCAAGGTCGAACACGATCGGCTCTCCGCCCGCGCGGGGCGCCGCGAACGCAATGGGGTTGGTGCCGAACACCGGTTTTTGCGCACCGTCGGGCACCACGCAGGTCATAGAGTTGACCATGCTCAATGCCACCAGGCCTTCCTGCGCGAAAGGCTCGACATCCGGCCAGAGTGCGCCGAAATGATGGGAGCTACGGATGGCAAGCACTGCGATCCCCGCCTCGCGCGCCTTGTCGACAAGCAGCGTGCGCGCCGCCGCCAGCGCCGGCTGCGCGAAGCCATTGGCAGCGTCAACGCGGACGAATGCCGCGGCCGAGTCTTCCACCACGGGCACCGCTCGACCGTCGACCCAGCCGCTGGCAAGCGACGACAGATAACCCGCCATGCGGAAAACCCCATGACTGTGGGAGCCGTCCCGCTCGGCGCTGGCGCAGTTTTCCGCCAGCACCCGCGCAACCTCGGGCGAAGTCCCGTGGGCCAGAAAGACATCACGCAGCAGGTCAGCCAGTTGTCTCCAGGGGACGTACCGAACAGCGGAATCATCGCAAGCAGTCATTTCAAGCTCCGGGGTTGTGGACGAGGACAGGCGTCGGCGTCACCAATGAGAGACGATCACATTCACGATTTAATAGAGCCAGCCTTGATACTCAATAGCCATACGTTGTTCTCCCTGCGGAAGATGAAGGGGTAGAATGCGCCATCAGTCAAGCATGGAGCGTACATGAGCAGCCCCTCACTCAGCGAAGCAGAATTCGATGCGATCACCGATGCGGCCGCGCACTGGTGCATGCGTCTGCATGCTGAGGATTGCACGGATGCCGAACGCCGGGTATTCGCCCAATGGTTCCAGGCCGATCCCCGGCACGCGGACGAGTACCGGGCGATGTCCGAAATCTGGGATGTTTCGGCTCACGTGCCGGCGGTGAACCCGCCTCCCGCTCCTGCCCCGGTGTCGACCCCTGCTGCCGGTCCGGCCGCGGCTGCTCCACGGCAAGCACGCAGACGCTCACGACATCCCGCCGCTGCGGCCGCGATGGTCGCCGCGCTGGCATTGCCGGCCGTTGGCTACGTCGGCTGGCATCAAGGCCTGATTCCCGACGGCTACGAAAGCTACGAAGCGCAGGACGCAACACGTCTGGTGACCATGTCCGATGGCAGCCGGGTAGAGCTCAACCTGGGCACTCGCCTGACCTATCTCAATTATCGCGATCGGCGCAGCGTCACCCTGAGCCGCGGCGAAGCCTTCTTCGAAGTCAGCCATGACCGCAGCCATCCGTTCGTGGTGGATGCCGGCCGCGGCAGCGTCAGGGTCACCGGCACTCGCTTCAACGTCTGGCTCTATGAGGATCAGGTTCGCGTCACCCTGCTGGACGGGTCGGTACGGGTGCGCAGCGACCGTGACCAGCCGTCCTCGGACCTGCCGCTGGAGCCCGGCATGCAGGCACGTTTCCAGCCCGGCGACTCGCAGCCCGACGTGCGTCGCACCGATCGCCATGACACCAGTCTGGCCTGGCGTACCGGCAAAGTGATCTTCGACGACTTGCCGCTCAGCGAAGCCTTGCCGATGATCAACCGCTATCTGCCCGAGCCGGTTCTGCTGGCCGACAAGGCCACCGGCCAACTTCGACTGGGCGGAAGCTACAACACCCGCGACATGTCGACACTGCTCGGCATCCTGCCGAAAGTCTTGCCCGTTCAAGTCAGCCGCAACCAACAAGGCAATCCGGTCCTGAGCAAGCGGGCGACGCCTGCATCCAGAGGCTGATCGCCGCCACACATCCTGCAACACCCTGGCGAACGAGCTTGCAGCCCCTCGATACGGGCTTATGCAGCCGACAGGGTCCTGGCTTCACCCCGGAGCAAGGCGTATTTTCGACGAAGCGTTGAGGATTCCGGCTGCTCGTTCGTCTAAGTAAACGAGTTTCCGTTCAATGCCTGAAAAGGAGTTTGCGCATGTTCAACCGACAAGGTGTCACGACACGGACGCTGCTGAGGCAGACGGCAATCGCCGCGCAGGCAGAGTCGCCCGCCGCGCAAAGCGAACGCCCGGCCAACGAGCATATCCGGTCGTTGCTTAAGAGCTTTGGATTGCGCAGCAGTCTGGTCAGGCTCAAGGTGCTGGACGCCCTGCTAGCGGCCAGCCACGAAGGCAAGGCCCTGGGAGTCCGCGGCGTGCACAGCCAATTGCTGCGCCTGGACGTCCCTCTGTCGTTTCTGAGTGTCAGGGAAGTGCTCAAGCGATTGTGCGATGAAGGCGTGATCAATCTTGAACCCGACAAGACCTACAGTCTCGACGCCCGGGCCGCCGCATGGCTAAACGACCCGGAAAACGCTCCGGGCCGGTGAAATCGGCGACCGGATTCAGCGTTTTACCTTGCGGCGCAGTATGCCGTTGAGGACCACCACCAGCACGGCGACCGCGATGGCGATGTACTGGAACGTCTGCTCGGTGATCATGCCCCGATTCTGCAGATGGGACAGGCCGAGCATGATTGCCAGCACGCCCAGGGCGATCAGAATCGAATACATCAAACGTTGCTTGTTGGTCATGACGGGTTCCTGGTGTCTTCGTTTTTACGCATCGGCGTCGCGCGGATGCGCGCCTATCTTACGCTGATGCAGCCAAGCCTGCCTTCCCCTTCCTGTCCTCCCCTCCCCCGATCCGCTGGCGATCCTTGAATGAGTCATCACTTTCAATGATGACGGACATCGGCCGATGAACGTTGTGGCCTGGATTTCCCGTGGTTTAATGCCCACGTGTTTCAAAACGTTTCTTGCCAAATGTTCGACCAAGGAGTTCACCATGCCCCATGAAGGCAGCCTGTTACAGGCCGCAGTCGTGTTTCTGTTCGCGGCGGTGCTTGCCGTTCCGCTTGCCAAGCGCCTGCAACTGGGCGCCGTGATCGGTTACCTGATCGCCGGCGTCATCATCGGCCCTTCGGTGCTGGGACTGATCGGCGACACCGAAAGCGTTGCCCACATTTCCGAACTCGGCGTGGTGCTGTTGCTGTTCATCATCGGCCTGGAGTTATCGCCTAAACGTTTATGGGTCATGCGCAAGTCCGTGTTCGGCGTGGGCATGGCGCAAGTGCTGCTGACCGGCATGGTGATCGGCGCGGTGGCGCTGCTGGCGTTCGACCAAACCCTCAATACCGCCGTCATCCTCGGCCTTGGCCTGGCACTGTCGTCCACGGCATTCGGGCTGCAGAGCCTGGCCGAACGCAAGGAGCTGAACGCCCCGCACGGACGCCTTGCCTTCGCGATTCTGCTATTTCAGGACATTGCGGCGATTCCGCTGATCGCCCTGGTGCCATTCCTGTCGGGCGCCGACCAGGCGGTCGATTCACAGGACAGCCTGACGCATGGTCTGCGCGTGCTCGGCAGCATCGCCATCGTGGTGGTGGGCGGTCGGTATCTGCTGCGGCCGGTATTTCGCATCGTGGCCAAAACCCGCATCCAGGAGGTATCGACCGCGACCGCGCTGCTGGTGGTGATAGGTACCGCATGGCTAATGGAGCTGGTCGGCGTGTCCATGGCCCTTGGCGCCTTCCTGGCCGGTTTGCTGCTGGCGGATTCGGAATATCGCCACGAGCTGGAAGCGCAGATCGAGCCCTTCAAGGGACTGCTGCTGGGGCTGTTCTTCATCAGTGTCGGCATGGGCGCCAATATCGGTCTACTGTTCAGCGCACCCTTGATGGTGCTTGGCCTGACGATCCTGCTGATCGGCATCAAACTGCCGCTGCTGTTCTTCGTCGGCCGAATGGCCGGCGGCCTCGGCAAGCAGAGCGCCTTGCGCCTGGGCCTGGTACTGGCGGCAGGCGGTGAGTTCGCCTTCGTGGTGTTCAAGATCGGCAGCGATCAGGGACTCTTCGAACCGGCGCTGTATGACCTGCTGATCCTGACCATCACTTTGTCGATGGCGCTTACGCCGCTGCTGTTCATCGTTCTGGCACGCTGGCTGACTCCCAAGCCCAAAACCAGGGAGGTTCCGGAAGAGTACCGAGACATCCAGACCGATGAGCCACGCGTGGTCATCGCCGGAATGGGACGCATGGGCCAGATCGTGGCGCGGATCCTGCGCGCTCAGAAAATCCCCTTCATCGCTCTGGACACCGCGGTGGAATCCATCGAGTTCTCCCGCAGCTTTGGCAACGTTCCGGTGTTCTACGGCGACCCGCTGCGCCCCGAGATTCTGCGTGCGGCGAAGGTCCATGAAGCAGAGTTCTTCATCATCGCCACCGATGATCCGGACACCAACATCAAGACTGCGGAACTGGTGCGCAAGCTGTATCCGAACATGAAGATCATCGCCCGGGCGCGTAACCGCCAGCACGTTCACCGGTTGATGGACGTGGGTGCGCACGCGGTACGGGAAACCTTCTATTCGAGTCTGGAAATGAGTCGTCAGACCCTGCTGGGCCTGGGCTTGAGTCAGGCGCAGGCGGATGCGCGCATCGCCCGCTTCAAACGCCACGACGAACAGGTGCTATTGGCCCAGCACGAGGTCTATGACGACGAAGCCAAAGTGTTGCAGACCGCCCGTGAAGCACGGGCGGAGCTGGCGCATCTGTTCGAAACCGACCGGCTGGATGAAGAAGCTGCGCGGACCTGAGGCTATCTGCGCGCATCGCGAAACGCCCTTTTCGTAGGAGCGGATTTATCCGCGAAGGACCATGAAGGCCGACGTATTGGCTGCGTCTGATACATTTTTCGCGGATGAATCCGCTCCTACAAGCCATCCGTCATGCGGGGTTCACGCTTACCAGCCACCACCCAGCGAACGGTACAGGCCCACCAAGGCCTGGGCCTGGGTAGTGGAACTCTGCACCCACTGCTCCTGAGTCGCCAGCAACGTACGCTGGACGGTGAGGACATTGACGAAATCGACCACGCCTTCAACGTACTGGCGCTTGACCGCATCGAGCGCCACCTGGTTGTGCTGGACCGCTTCTTCGAGTTTGCGCTGCTGCAACTGACTGGCGTTATACAGGCTCATGCTGTCGTCGATTTCCTGCCAGGCTCGCAGCACGGTCTGCTGATAGGCCAGCGCCGCTTCCTGTTCCTGCGCTTCGCGCAAATGCACCATGCCACGAAGCCGACCGCCTTCGAAGATGGGGACGCTCAGCTGTGGCCCGATGCCGAACTGACGAGAACCCCAACTGCCGAAATCCGACAACTGCAAAGCCTGGAAGCCGACATTGCCGGACAGCATGATCCGCGGGTAGAAATCGCCTTCGGCCACACCGACGCTGGCCGTCGCCGCATGAAGCTTCGCTTCGGCGCGGCGGATGTCCGGCCGGCGTTCGGCCAGTTCCGACGGCAGCCCGACCGGGACCGTGGCCGGCACGGCAGCCAGCGGACGGGGTTTTTCCAGTTCGGCCTGCAAGGCGCGCGGGGTTTGTGCCAACAGCAGGCCAAGCGCGTTGATCAGCTGCGCCTGCCGCTGTTCGAGTATCGGCAGCCGAGACTCCAGAGATGCGACCTCCGCCGCCGCTTCAGCGACGTCCAGATGCGTCGCCACCCCGTCGCCGAGCCTTACCTGGGTCAGTTTCAGGCTGTTGCGCGCAAGGTCGAGATTCTGCCGGGTCACCGCCAGAGTGTGCTGCAGTCCGCGCAACTGGATGTAGTCATTGGCGACCTCGGCCTGCAGTGACAGCAAGGCGGCGCGCTGGTCGTTTTCCGCGACTTCGACGTTGGCATCGGCCGCCTCCACTTCGCGCCCTACGCGCCCCCAGAGATCCAGTTCCCAACTCGCGCCGATCCCGCCATCCCACTGACTGAATGGCGCCCGGCCGGAATTGCCTGAAGGATCGTTCAGCCCCTCGGCGCTGTTGCGCTTGCGCTGGTAGCCGAGGTTGCCGGACACGTCAGGCGTCTCTTCGCCCGCCACCACATCCCGCGCCGCCCGGCTCTGCGCCAGTCGGGTCGCGGCGATGCGCAGATCCAGGCTGGCGGCGGTCGCCCGGTCCATCAAGGACGACAGCTGCGCATCCTGAAACACTTCCCACCAGCGTGCCTTTATCGGGGTGGTATTGATGCGACTTGGCGCCTGGTCTTCCTGCACCGGCAGCCATTCGATTGTGCTGGTCTGCGGGCGCTGGAAGTCGTGTCCGACCTGGCATCCGGACACCGCCATCAGCACTGCCAACGACATCAGACGCTTGGCGAACAGGCGACTCATAAGGCACTCACCTGTGGCTGCCGCGCCTGAGTCTGATCACCGGATTCGGTGTCGATGCTGGCTTCGACCGACATGCCAACCCGCAGCCGGCGGGCCAGAGGCTGGTCGGCATCCAGCACGATCCGCACCGGGATCCGCTGCACGACCTTGGTGAAGTTGCCGGTCGCATTATCCGGCCGGATTGCGGCAAAGGTCACGCCGGTGGCCGGCGCTACGCTTTCAACGTGCGCCTTGAGCACTTCGCCCGGAAAGGTATCCACGCGTACTTCCACCGCCTGACCGGCGTCGACGTGAGTGAGCTGGGTTTCCTGGAAATTGGCGACCACGTAAGCCCGATCCAGCGGCACCACGGACAACAGTTTGCTGCCCGGATTGACATAATTGCCCACCCGCACCGCCCGTTCGCCCACGGTCCCGTCCACTGGCGCCACGATGCGCGTGTAGGACAGCTGAAGTCGTGCCTGATCCCGCGCAGCGCGGGCACGCTGGACGCTGGCTTCGGCGCTGTGTTGCTGCGCGACCAGAATGTCGACCTGCTTGCGTTCGGCGGCCAGCGACGCCACGGCGCTGGCATGCTGCGCGTTGGCGGTGTCGATGCGATTGCGCGCCTGTTGCGCGTTCTGCAAGGTGCCTGCGCCAGCACCGGCCAGGTGTTCGTAGCGAGTACGTTCCTGCCCGGCGAATTTCACGGCGGCATTACTCGCGGTCAGCGCCGCCTCGGCCTGAGAGATCACCGAAGCCTGACGCTGCAGCACCGCGCGGGCCTGTTCCAATTGCGCTTCGGCAGTCGCCACGCCCGCTTCGGCGGATTCCAGTGCGGTCTGCAGATCACGGTCATCGATCTGCGCCAGCAGTTGCCCTGCCTTGACCGGCTGGTTGTCTTCGACCAGCACCTGGCTGATGAAGCCGGACACCTTGGGCGCCACCACCGAATAGTCGGCGGCGATGAAGGCGTCGTTGGTGGTCTGCCGTGCGCCGTCGCCGGTCAGTGTGTAAATGCTAACGCCTGCGAGCACGATGGCCGCGCCCCACAGGGCCAGTGTCTGTCTGGAAGTCATGTTCATGATAGTTCTCGTGTTGCTCAATTCAGGGCGCGAGGTGGATACACCCGCGTCGGCATCAGGCAGATGGGCACTAGCAGCGCGACGGCCAGCCAGCCCATGCAGTAATAAAGATCGGCGCTGGTCAGCACGACCACCTGCTCGTACACCCGATGCGCGAGGGAGGCAAGGCTGTCGTCAGCGGCCAGTTCAGGTGTGTTGCCCAGACGATCTACCAGGGTGTTGGAGTGAAAATGCTGGCGGGCCGTGGTCAGCGCGTCCAGAACGCCGGTGGCGACGACGGTCGACAGCCCGCGGACGGTGTTGAACCAGGCCGACGCGAAGGGCCCGTCCGGTGGCGCGATGCCTCCGGTGGACTGCATCAGCAGCGGCAGCACCGCCATCGGCTGGCCGATGATCTGCAGCAGTTGCAGGCTGTAGAAATTGTCGCGGATCCACTCCGAGGTCATTTGATTGGCGAGTCCGCAATACAGCGCCAGAAGCCCCAGCCCGGTCGCCAGCACCCAGCGGCAGTCGATCCAGCGAAAGTTGCACAAGGCCGCGACCAGTGGCAGCGCGATCAGCTGCGGCAGCGCCACGATCAGCATCAACGGCGCGGTCTGCAATGGGCGATAGCCATGGACTTGCGCCAGGTAGCTCGCGGGAATCGACCCGACGGCCGTCAGGATCACCAGCACGCCTGCCAATGTCAGCAAAGCGTGGGACAGGTTGAGATTGCGCAGCATCGACAACTTGAAAAACGGTACCGGGGTGCGCCATTCGTTGAGCAGGAAGGCGATCAGCAACAGTGTGCCGCCGCCCAAGAGCCAACAGATCAGCTCTGATTCGAACCAGTCCAGGCGATTGCCTTGCAGTATGCCGGTGATCAGCGCAGCGATAGCCGGCAGCCCGAGCAGCACGCCGCGCCAGTTGAAATCTTTGAAGCGCTCCAGACGTAGCGGATCCTGGGGAATGCCGTGAGAAATGGCGATCATCGCCACCAGACAGGGCGGCACGACCTGCCAGAAGGTCCAGTGCCAGTTGAAATACTCGGTCCACAAGGCCGCAAGGGGCGTCCCCAGGCTCGGGCCGAAGGTCGCAGTCAGGGCGTATCCCGCCAGCCCGTAGAGCTTGATACCCGGCGGCAGAAAGCGCAGTGCAACGGTCATCAACATCGGCGGCAGGCAGCCGGCGGCCAGTCCTTGCAACACACGCAGCACCAGCAGACTCGGGTAATTGGGCGCCAGCGGGCACAACAACGCCAACACCACGAACGCGGCGATGGCGCTGAGCGTGAAGCGGCGCAGCGACAAGGTCACGGCGAACCACGGCGCGAACGCCATGGCCGCGACCGAAGTCGCCGAATAGCCGGAGATCAGCCAGGTCGCTTCATCCGCGCCGATGAACATCGCGCCGCGGATATCGGCCATCGCAATGCGCGTGACGCCATCGTTGATCCCCGCAACCAGGACCGCCAGCAGCATGCCGACCAGTCCGATGATGGTCTGCAGGCCGAACGGCGCCGCAACGGGCGCGGCTGGCGCGGAAATGGCTGGGGAAGGCGTAGCGAGAGAAGTCATGGGTGAAGCGAAATCCGGTCTTTGAGGCCGGGCATTTTAGAAAGATGTCAGCGACAAGAAAATTTACATTTGAGCAGCGTATAAGTGCGTCTGATGCATGGATTGGGCGGAGACCCTTGCTCGGGACAGTGCCTATCGCTGCCGCTTTGCGGCAGATCGCCAGCAAGCTAACTCCCACAGAGCCCGTAGGAGCCAGCTTGCTGGCGATCAGCATGCCGCCTATATCAGGTTAATCGCCAGCAATGCGGAACGCCGCCCCGGTGGCTCCTACCTAGGCCGGGGTGCCTTGGTCTAGGCGTACGGACTATCCCAATACCGCTTGTGCATGCCCAGCTGTTTCTTGACCGGCCGGGGCAGGCGCCTCTCCTGTCGGCTCAGTTTGTAGGCGACCAGTTTCAATGCATTGCGCACCAGGGAAACCGGCCACCACCAGAACCGCCGCGGCCCGATGAACTTTAGCTCGGATTTCACGTAGCGCATGCCCTCGCCCGCAATGCCGCCGAATGCTTCGTAAATCCAGGGTTCTCGAGCCTGGAACACACCGATGTCGAAGTAGCGGCGAAACTCTTCGCGCAAGCTGTAGTTGTGGGAATGGCGGCAGACCGCTGAGCCTTCGTAAGCGACTTTCCAGCCATCCAGCAGCATGCGCGCGGTCACGTACATGTCTTCGGACAGGATCACATGTCGCGGAAAACCACCCGCCGCCACCAGTGCCTCACGCCGGTAGGCGGCAAAGGAATTGGACATGAACGGGGTCTTGATACCCAGTGTCGGCGCATCATCGAGGGTCTTGATCCGGGAAACCGGCGGGTAATTGAACAGCCGCGCATGCTGGGCCAGCAGGTTCGCGTCCTTGTGGGGCAGTTGACGGCCGCAGACCGCCCCTACTCTGGCATCGGCGAACGGCAGCAGAATGTTGGCAATCGCCGAAACGTCTTCGACGTAGGCATCCTGCGTCATGAACACGTAGACGTCATAGCCGGGCCAGGTCTCGACCATCATCTGCCGGGTGCCGCCGTGGTTGAAGTCTTTGCTGTCGATCCGCACGACATTGGGACAGCGTGCACGGGCCAGTTCCAGCGTGCCGTCGGACGAACTGGAGTCGACGATGAGGGTGTCGAACACGGCGGTCTGGGCCTCCAGCGAATCCAGCAGCCGCTGCAGGTCCTTTCGCCCGTTGTAGGTCGGGATGACGCAAGCCACACGCAACGACATGACAATACTCCAGGGCTAGGACCGGATGCCCAATTTGTTCATGCGCAGAGGTTAGCTCATGCGCTGGCGGTCGACCACGCCCGGCATCGACCGCAGCCATTGAGCCGGCTTGCCGTTCAGCCCAGAACTTCGCTCAAGGGAATGAAGTTCACGCTGCCGCCTTCGGCCACCGTGGTGCCTTCCCGGATCTCGATCAGACCGTCGGCCCAGGCGGCGCTGCGCAGCACGCCGGAACTCTGGTTGCTATAGGCCACGGCGCGCCCGTTCTCCAGACGACCACGCAAGTACTCGCGGCGCCCGCCCGGCTTGTGCCAGACCAGTCCGGAAGGCACGGCGAACTGCATCGGCGTGACGTCCGCGACGCCCTGGCGGCGCAGCAGGTAGGGTCGCGCCAGCAGCGCAAACGTCACCAGCGTCGACGCCGGGTTACCCGGCAGACCGATCACCGGCACACCGCGATAGTGGCCGAACGTCAGCGGCTTGCCGGGCTTGATTGCCAGCTTCCAGAGGTCCAGTTCGCCCTCTTCGCGCAGCGCGTGCCCGAGGAAATCCGCCTCGCCGACCGACACGCCGCCGGTGGACAGAATCAGATCCACGTCACTGAGACCGGCCAGCGCGGTACGAGTCAGTTGCAGATCGTCAGGCAGAATGCCCGCGTCGATTACGTCGCATTCCAGCCGCTTGAGCCAGCTGCACAGCAGCACGCGGTTGCTATTGTAGATTTGCCCCGGCCCCAGCGCCTGACCCGGCTCGATCAGTTCATCACCGGTCGACAGCACCGCCACCCGCATGCGACGCACCACGTCCAGTTCGGCCAGCCCCAGCGAGGCGGCCAGGCCCAGTTCGATCGGTCCCAGTCGCGTGCCTTTCGCCAGCACCCGGTCGCCGGTCAAGGTTTCCTGGCCGCGAGGACGGATGTTCTGCCCGACTCTCATCGGCTCGCCGAAGGTCACCCGCTGGTCGTCCAGCACGGTGGCGTTCTCCTGCATCTCGACACAGTCCGCGCCGTCGGGCAGCGGCGCGCCGGTGAAAATCCGCGCACAGGTGCCGGGGGTCAACGGCTGGGGCGCCTGACCGGCAAAAACCCGCTGGCTGACCGGCAACGGCTCGCCGGTCCAGTCGGCCAGACACAGCGCATAGCCATCCATGGCGCTGTTGGGCCAGGGCGGCAGATCGAGTCCGGCGATGAGATCCACCGCCAGTACCCGGCCCTGGGCCTGGGCCAGCGGCACTCGTTCGCGCTCGGTGACAGGCGCCGCTTCGGCGATGTCCAGCAGGCGCGCCAGGGCTTGTTCGACGGGCATCGGGCTCATGGGTGCTTACCCACGGGTCGCGCAGGGCTCGGCCTGCTTGAGGTGCGGCACAAAATTGCACGGACGAAAGCGCGAGTCCAGCTGCTGCGCGAGGATGCCGTCCCACGCCGTGCGCACGGCATTGGTCGAGCCGGGCAGGCAGCAGACCAGCGTGCCGTTGGCAAGGCCGGCCAGCGCACGGGACTGGATAGTAGAGGTGCCGATGTCCGGCACGGAAATCTGCCGGAACAGTTCGCCGAAACCGTCGACCTGCTTGTCGAGCAGGCAAGCCACCGCTTCGGGGGTGCTGTCGCGGCCGGTGAAGCCGGTGCCGCCGGTGATGAGCACGACCTGAACCTGGTCGTCGGCGATCCAGGTCGCCACTTGCGCGCGGATCTTGTAGAGGTCGTCCTTGAGCAGCACGCGCTCTATCAGACCGTGGCCGGCTTCAGTCAGGCGGTCGACGAAGGTCTGGCCGGAGGTGTCGGTTTCGAAGGTGCGGGTGTCGCTGACGGTCAGCACGGCAATATTCAGGGGAACGAAAGGTGTGTCAGCCTTGGCTTTCATGGCCTCATCCGGTTGTGATGGAAACAGGCCGGTGTTATATCACAGCACTCCTTCACGCCGCCTGACGAGTCTCCCATGAATATCAGCACTGCCTTGCCACCCTGCTCGATTCTGTTGCTTGCCGGCGGCCAGGGTCAGCGCATGGGAGGACGCGACAAAGGACTGGTGGAGTGGAATGGCGAGCCGCTGATCGCGCATCTGCATCGCGTGACGCGTCCCTTGACCGACGACCTGATCGTTTCATGCAATCGCAATCAGGAGACTTATGCGCGCTACGCCGACCAACTGGTTCAGGATACTGACACCGACTTCGCCGGCCCCCTGGCCGGCATCCGCACCGCGCTGCCAAAAGCCCGCCACGACTGGCTGCTGATCCTGCCTTGCGACGTGCCGCTGATCGATAAAGCGCTGCTGCTGGAGCTACGGCAAATGGCGTTCGAGCACCCCGACAGGCCGATCATGGTCCGCGAGGGCGACCACTGGCAGCCGCTGATCTGCATCCTTCCCACGGCCCACGCCAGGGTGCTGGAAGCCGCCTGGCAGAGCGGCGAACGCAGCCCCGGACGGGCCATGCAGACCCTGACCCCGATCGCGCTGCAATTGCAGGAAGGAGACCCGCGCCTGGCGAACCTCAACACGCCCGATCTCTTGACCCAGGTCACGGATAGCCGACGCACGTAACTGGTCATTGAACTTGCGTCGGGTGTATACGTCTGAACGTCAGTAATCAAGCATCCCATTCGGAGACACAGTAATGAAACAACGGACCCTTCCCGCTGCCTTCCTGCTTGCGCTGGGCATCGCTACCCTTGCCGGCTGCTCTTCGCCGACTGTGATCACCTTGAACGATGGCCGCGAAATCCAGGCAGTCGATACCCCTAGCTACGATGAAGAATCGGGCTTCTATGAGTTCGAACAGCTCGACGGCAAGCAGACCCGCATCAACAAGGATCAGGTCCGCACCGTCAAGGATCTGTGATCGTCCGGGCAAGCGCGATCCCGTATTCCACGGGCACGCGCTTGCCCGAGCAGCACCTCGGTCGGCGCCTCTCGCCGTCTACCAGTCCAGCTTCAACCGACTCTCGAAGCTGCGCGCCTCCCCCGTCACCGGATCGATGAACTCCAGCTTCCTGGCCAGCAACTTGAGCGGCCTCTGGTAATCATCCTCCACGTCCTTCAGCACCTGCGGATAAAAAGGATCGTTGCAGATCGCGGCGCCCAGCGCGGCCATGTGCACCCGCAACTGATGCTTCTTGCCGGTGACCGGAAACAGCGAATAACGCCAAAGCTCGCCATTGCGTTCACAGACCTCGATCCGGGTCAGGGTGTTCGCAACGCCGGGCCCTTCCTGCATGCGGAAAAACGGTTCGCCATCCACCAGCCGGCTTTCATGGATCATCGGAAAGTGTCTGTCGGGCAGCGCCGGGGCGATGGCTTCGTAGGTCTTGTCGATACGCCGGGTGGGAAACAGCGCCTGATGAAGGGAACGAGTTTCACGATTGGCGGAAAACAGCACCAGCCCGGCCGTATGCCGGTCGATACGATGCAGCGGCACCAGGTCCGGGTTATCCAGCCGTTTGATCAAGCGCCGCAGCAGGGTCTGCTCCACGTACTCGCCAGCCGGGGTCACCGGCAGAAAATGCGGCTTGTCGGCGACCACCAGATGCTCATCCGCGTACAGGATGGTTTCCGTGACCGGAATGACCGGCTCGTTGGGGATCTCACGAAAATAGTGGACCTTCATCCCCTCCCGGTAGGCCAATCCGGCATCGATCGGGCGTCCTTCGCCGTCCAGCACACGGCCTCGGGCAACGCGGTCCAGCCATTGCTCGCGGCTGATGGCGGGAAACCGGGCGCACAGACAATCGAGCACCGTCGTCCAGTCGCCTGGCGGCAGGAACAACGTGCTGGCTTGATGCTGCGCGGGGCTGAAAACGGATTCGGACATGCGGGAAACTCGAACTCGACACGGGAAAGCGAAGGAGCGGCATTATCCCTCAAGCGGCCGATCACCGCACACATTCACGCTGCAACCCGTAAAGCGGATCTGCCCGGGCGTGAACCATCTGGTACATTTCGCAAAAAAGGCCGTATCGCGGCCGCTCGACGTGAGATCGCTCAATGAACCAGAACAAGAATTCTTCCGTGCTCGCCGGCCTGATCGGTGCCGGCATCCAGGCCTCCCGCACCCCGGCGCTACATGAGCATGAAGGCGATGCCCAAGGCCTGCGCTACCTCTATCGCCTGATCGATCTGGATGCGCTTGGCGTGACGGCCGACGCCCTGCCCCGACTGCTCGACGGAGCACAGAACTGCGGTTTTACCGGGCTCAACATCACCTTCCCCTGCAAGCAGGCAGTCATCCCGCTGCTCGATGAGCTGTCGGATGAAGCCCGGGGTATCGGCGCGGTCAATACCGTGGTGTTCGAGAATGGCAAGCGAATCGGGCATAACACCGACTGCCTGGGTTTCGCTGCGGGGTTAGAGCGCGGTCTGACCGATGCGCCACGTCAGCACGTCGTGCAGCTCGGCGCGGGCGGTGCAGGCGCGGCCGTCGCTCATGCCTTGCTCAGTGCCGGCGTTCAGCGCCTGAGCGTGTTCGAAGTCGACGCCGCGCGCGCCCAGGCGCTGGTGGACAACCTCAATGCACACTTCGGCAGCGATCGCGCCCGCGTCGGCAATGACCTGCCTGCTGCGATGCGCGAAGCCGACGGGCTGGTCAATACCACGCCGGTAGGCATGGCCAAACTGCCTGGCACGCCGTTGCCGGTCGAGCTGCTGCACGCCGGGCTATGGGTTGCCGAGATCATCTACTTTCCGCTGGAAACCGAGCTGCTCAGACACGCCCGTGCGCTGGGCTGCCGAACTCTGGACGGCTCGACCATGGCGGTATTCCAGGCCGTCAAGGCGTTCGAACTGTTCACCGGCCGCAGCGCCGATGCGGAACGCATGATGGCGCACTTCCACAGGCTCTGAGCAGAGATTTCAAGGTTGCAGGTAGCGCAACACGGCATCGCAGATCATGGCCTTGTGGCGCTGCTTGACCTCCTCGCTCCAGAGTTCGATCTGGAAGATTTCGCTGAAGGTATGGCGATTGGAAATCCGGTAGAAACAGAACGAGCTGATCATCAGGTGCAGGTCGATGGCTTCGACCCCTTTGCGGAACACGCCTTCGGCCTCGCCGCGCCTGAGGATTTCGTCCAGTGCGCGAATGATGTTCTGGCTCTTGGCCTGAATCGTTGCTGACTGCTTGACGTTTTCGCCGTAGTGGATGTTCTCGATGCACACGATGCGGACGAAATCGACGTTGTTGTCATGGTGATCGAAGGTGAACTCCACGACCCGATGGATAGCGTCCAGCGGGGCCAGCTCGGCAAGCTGCAACTGGCTTTCGGTGTTGCGAATGTCGCCGTAGAGTTTTTCCAGCACTTCGACGTACAACTGTTCCTTGCTGCCGAAGTAGTAATAAAGCATGCGCTTGGAGGTGCGGGTCCGCTCGACGATAGCGTCGACCCGTGCGCCTGACAGACCGTAAGCCACAAATTCAGCCACAGCGGCCTGGAGAATATCCTCGCGGGTCTTCTCGGGATTGTTCTTGCGGGTTCTGGGCAATACTTCGGCTGGCTCGACGCCTCGGGTGTCGGCAGTTGTTTTCATTATGCGCTCGTGACCACGGTTGAAAGCCCGATTATGCGGGCCGCTCCGCCGACAGGGAAGCGGCCCGCTCGATCGCGGTTACAAGCGTGCCTGCCGGGCGGCCACCCTGCGCGCCTTGGCCATGGCCGCCAGGCGTACCGGAACGTTGGCCGCGCCGTAGCCTGCGTAGCCATTCTTGCGCTGCAGGATTTCGAAGAAAAAGCGTCCGTCGAAGGCGTCGGTGTAGACGTGGAACAGCTCGCCGCCCTGGCTATCGCGGTCATACAGCACGTTGTAGTACGCCAGCTCACTGAGGAACTCATCGTCGAAATCGAAGCGCGCCGCCAGATCGTCGTAATAGTTGAGCGGAATGTCCAGCAGCGGCACCCCGGCCTCCTTGGCCAGACGGACCTGCGCGAATATGTCGTCGCAGGCAAAGGCGATGTGATGCACGCCGGAGCCCCGATAGGTCGACAGCGCATGGGAAATGGCCGTGTTGCGGTTTTCGGAGATGTTGAGCGGCAGCCGGATATTGCTGCATGGACTGCGCAACGCACGGCTTTTCACCAGGCCATAGGGATCGGGCAACACCACTTCGTCGTCCGCTTCGAAGTCGAGGATGGTCTTGTAGAACAGCACCCAGCTGTCGAGACTGTCGGCCGGCAGCGCCATCGCCATATGGTCGATACGCTGCAGGCCGCCCGCGCTTTTGACCTGAGGGTCGATCACGAAATCGCTGTCATAGATCGACTGACCCGGCCCCGCCTCGTCGACCAGATAGATCAGACTGCCATCCGGTGCCCGGACTGCCGGAATCTCGCGCTCGTTAGGGCCGACCAGCCCGCGATAAGGCTGAGCCTTGAACGCCCGCGCGCGATCCAGCGCCCGCTGCCCGTCATCCACCCGCAGGGCCGTAGCGCACAGCGACGGACCATGAGCTTCGAAAAAACTGTGGGCGAACGAGTACGGTTCGGCATTCAGCACGATGCGGATATCGCCCTGACCGAGCAGGCTCACCGCCTTGGAGCGATGTTGCCCGAGCCGCGCGAAGCCCAGACGTTGCAGCCAGCCCGAAAGCCGAGCGGCATGGTCTTCGTCGACCGCGAACTCGAGAAACTCCACCCCGCCGTACTGCCCCGCGGCCGGCGGGTCGAACAGAATGTCCGGGACGGCCGGCGCCGACTCGGCCGCGAGCAACTGGCGGGTCTTTTCTTCAAGGTACAGCAACGAACGCAAGCCGTCCGCGGCGTTGGCCCGCGGCGGCGCCGCGCGAAACCCGTCATTGAAGATTTCCAGCGACAGCGGCCCGGCATAGCCGCTGCGTAGAATCGGCGCCAGGAAACCGGCCAGATCGAACTCGCCCTGACCTGGGAAACAGCGGAAATGCCGGCTCCACTCCAGCACGTCCATCGCCAGCACTGGCGCGTCGGCCATCTGCACGAAGAAAATCTTGTCGCCCGGAATCTGCGCGATGGCGCTGGGATCGCCCTTGAGGGACAGCGTGTGGAAGCTGTCGAGCAACACGCCCAGCGCCGGATGATCGACCTGGCGCACCAGATTCCAGACCTGCTGCCAGGTATTGACGTGGCGGCCCCAGGCCAGCGCTTCGTAGCCGACCCGCAGTTGTCGGGCGCCCGCGCGTTCAGCCAGCAGGTGCAGGTCGTCGAGCAGAATGTTCTCGTCTCCCAGCGAGTCGGCCGCCGTATTGCTGCACACCAGCACCAGGTCGGTCCCCAGCTCCTGCATCAGGTCGAACTTGCGCTCGGCACGGTCAAGGTTGCGTTGCAGACGGTCGCGGCGAACGCCTTCGAAATTGCGAAACGGCTGGAACAGTGTGATGGCAAGGCCCAGATCGGCACAGATCTGGCGTACCGCGCGCGGACTGCCGTCGTAGTACAAGAGGTCATTTTCGAAGATCTCCACGCCGTCGAACCCGGCCGCAGCGATGGCTTCGAGTTTCTCCGGCAGGGTGCCGCTCAACGAGACGGTGGCGATGGATCGCTGCATGCTTCGAACTCCTGAATGGAACGGGGCTGTGAGCACCGCACAAGGGCCAGCCACGACAGGCTTGATCGCCCTGTTTTATGGATTTGTTGAGAGCGCAGGACAAGTATTTGCGTGCGCAAATCTGGCTGCAAGTTAAAGTGTACCAACCGGTTAGTTTTACGTTCGATTATCGAACGAAAGCGTTTTTTACGAATTGACCCTGTGTAAATCCGCGCCCAAGATCAGCCCCACATCGCAAACGCTTCACCGTTTTTTGCTCGACGAAACGGCAGTCCATAACAATTTCAAAAACAGGAACATTGCTCATGTGCACCTATGCTTTCGCCTTCACATGCCAGCCTCGCACTCTCCATTCCCGCCTGCGCCCGATCGTCGCCAGCCCCGAAATCGCGTTGATCTGAAACCAATCGGCGCACTCGATGGCCGCGACGTGTAACTTGTCCGCCCTTTGCGTCGTCAGGTAAACGCCTGTCACGACCCAATGACGCCTTCACTTTACCGGCCCGTCGAGTGGACTTTCAAAGTCCGACTACGCGTGCGGCGTAGTCCTGGAACGGATGGAACATCATGCTCAAAGCACACAGCAACCCGCTCGCCCGCCCCGTTCACGCGAGCATGGGCGACAAGATTCGCGGCGCCCTCGCCGTCGGCAAGACTCGCTGGGGCATGCTCGCCCTGGTGTTTTTCGCCACCACGCTCAACTACATCGACCGCGCCGCCCTGGGCGTCATGCAGCCGATCCTGGCCAAGGAAATGAGCTGGACGGCGATGGACTACGCCAACATCAACTTCTGGTTTCAGGTCGGCTACGCCGTGGGTTTCCTACTGCAGGGACGCTTCATCGACCGGGTCGGCGTCAAGCGCGCGTTCTTCCTGGCTGTGTTGCTGTGGAGCCTGGCCACCGGCGCCCACGGGCTGGCAACCTCGGCGGCCGGCTTCATGGTCTGCCGCTTCATTCTCGGCCTGACCGAAGCGGCCAATTATCCGGCCTGCGTGAAGACCACCCGTTTGTGGTTTCCGGCCGGCGAGCGCGCCGTCGCGACCGGTATCTTCAACGCCGGCACCAACGTCGGCGCCATGGTCACGCCGGCGCTGCTGCCACTGATCCTCACGGTCTGGGGCTGGCAGGCCGCTTTCGTCGCGATGGGTACGCTGGGCCTGCTGTGGGCCGCGATCTGGCGTCTGAAGTACTACAACCCCGAAGAGCACCCTACCGTCAGCCCGGCCGAACTGAGCTACATCAATCAGGGTGTGGAACCCGAGCCGGTCAAGGTGCCGTTCTCGCACATCCTCAAGATGCGCGGCACCTGGGCCTTCGCCCTCGCCTATTCGCTGACCGCGCCGGTGTTCTGGTTCTACCTCTACTGGCTGCCGCCGTTTCTCAATCAGCAGTACAACCTGGGCATCAGCGTGACCCAGATGGGGATTCCGCTGATCCTGATCTGGCTGACTGCAGACTTCGGCAGCATCGGTGGCGGCGTGTTGTCGTCGTGGATGATCGGTCGCGGCGTGCGCGCAAGCACCGCGCGCCTGGTTTCGATGCTGGTCTTCGCCCTGACCATTTGCAGCGTGGTATTCGCGGCCAACGCCAGCGGATTGTGGATCGCGGTGCTGGCGATTTCCCTGGCCGTTGGCGCGCATCAGGCCTGGACCGCCAATATCTGGAGTCTGGTGATGGACTACACACCCAAGCACATGATGAGCACGGTGTTCGGTTTCGGCGGCATGTGCGCGGCCATTGGCGGCATGTTCATGACTCAGCTGGTGGGCGCGGTACTGACTGCCACCAACAACAATTACAACGTGCTGTTCACGATGATCCCGGCGATGTATTTCATCGCGCTGACCTGGATGTATTTCATGGCGCCTCGGGAAGTGCCGGTGGTGAAATAGGTGCCTGACCGCGCGAGCCCCGCCCTGGGGCCTCGCGCGGACTTTCAGTCGAGCACCGAAGGGTCTTGCTGAATCAGCATGTGCTTCATTTCCTCGAAATGACGCTGCGAGAAGTCGCTTATCTTTTCCCAGGCGCGCGCCGTCTTTTCCGCGACCTCGTCATCGAGCACTTTCAGTGGCTGGCCGGTGGACCACGCGGTTACCAGGATCTGACACGCCCGCTCCAGAGTCCAGATGTCATCGAAGGCTTCGCCGATGGTCGGCGCGGTCACCATTACGCCATGGTTGCCCATGAGCAACCGACTCTTGTCGCCCAGCAGTCCGGCAAGCCGTGCACCCTCGGCGACGGTATCGGCCATGCCGCCGTAGAGTTTATCCACCGCCATGCGATTGAAGTACCGTGCCGTGTTCTGGTCAATCGGTGGAATGTGCGGTTGCGCCAGGCAGGCCACGGCGGTGGTGTACACCGGGTGCAAGTGCAACACCACTCTGGTCTGCGGTAGACGCTGGTGAATCTGTCCGTGAATCGACCATGCGGTGCTGTCCACATCGTCGCGCTCGGCGCTGCCGACGTCGTCGGCGTCCAGCAGCAACAGGTCGCTGGCGCGAATGCGCGAAAAATGCTTCCACTTGGGGTTGAGCAGAAACTGCTTTCCATCGGTTGAGACCGCGGCACTGAAATGGTTGGCCACCGCTTCATGCATGTTCAACTGGGCGATGAGGCGAAAGGTGGCCGCCAGATCAACGCGTGTCTGCTCTTCAAAAGACAGGGACATTGACAGGTACTCCTCGTGCGGGCATGTGCCGCGAGGGCACATGCCGCTGCAGGTTCAGGGTTTTGGCATCAGTTCGGCGATGTCGGCGGCCGTCGGTGCCTGAAAGTTGTACTTCTTCAGCAGCGCTGCGTATTCGGGCGTTTTGCTGTAGGTGTCCAACGCCTCGACCAGCGCACTTTTCACTTCGTCATTGCCTTTCTTCACGCCGAAGCCGTTGAGCACCGGGTAGATCAGGGTCTGCGAAGAAATCTGTACCCGGCTGCCCAGTTTTTCGATCAGCCCGCGTGCCACCGCAGCATCCGTGATCTGGGCTTCCACTGCGCGCGACAGCAGTGCCTGGGTCGTCTGAGGGTCCGTGCCGTATTCACTGATCTGGATAGGCCCCTTGCCGTTTTTCACGCAGTACTCCTCGGAGAGTTTCTGCAGCTGCTGCAACCAGGACGTAGCGCCCATCGACCCGACCTTATGGCCGCAGAAGTCTTCCGGCACCTTGGGCTGATAATCGCTGCCCTTTAGCGCGATGATGGCTTCTCCGCTCTTGAGGTAGGGAATCATGTCGATCACCTTGAGGCGGTCAGCGGTGATGTACATCGATGAATTGACCAGATCGAACCGGCCGCCCTGCAAACCGGTAATCAGGTTCGGGAAGCGTGTGTCGATGTGCTGGGCCTCGCGGCCCATGATTTTGCCCAGGCCCTGGAGAAACTCGACGTCGAAACCCGCCGGCTTGTTGTTGTCCATGTATTCGTAAGGGAAAAAGGTCAGATCGGAGCCGGCGGTGATCGTACCTGCTTGCTGAAATGCGTGAGCCGCAAGCGACGTGAAGCCGATGACCGTGCTCACGAGACCCAGCACGACAGGACGGGCGATGTTTGCAATGACTTTCATGCGATGTCCCCACAATTGAGATGTTGGTCAGTAGGCGGTTGCCAGGTCCTGCCCGGCCTGTTGAACGAAGAACGAGGCGCCGCGTGGCTTTTGCGGCAGACGGATATGGTTCGCGGTGCTGCGTACCAGGCCGCTCTCCTCGCCCGCAACCATGCATCCGGCGTGGATGCTGGGCAGCGGGTTATCGCCGTAGGGCAAGGCGTCCTCAGCGGCGTAGACGCTGATGAACAAGGTGCGCGGGAAATCGGTTTCGTTTGGAGCCGAAGCGTGCAGCAGGCGGGTGTGCATGAAGCACACCGACCCCGACGGGCCGAAGCAGGCGACCGGCTGCCCGCAGTGGCCCTTCTCGACCTCCTCCTCGACAGCACCCGTGAAGCGGCCTGCTTGCCAGTGCGACCACAGCGGACCCTTGTGACTGCCGGGGATGACTTGGAGCGGGCCGTTTTCAGGGGTCACATCGCTGACCATCAGCAGAGCCGTGACGATGTCGTCGTTGCTGTGCGGCGTGAACAGAAAGTCCTGGTGCCATTTCACCTGGGTCGCGGTGTGGGGCAACTTCGAGTTGACCTTGCTGTGATGAAAGCGCGTGCCGCTGCCGCCGATCAATTGCGCAGCGATGGCGGCCATGCGCGAGCGCAGCCCGGCATGAGCGAACGCATCGGATATTTCGGTGGGCGAGGCCACGCGGCGCAGCGAGGGATGATCCGGCCGGTGATCGCTTTCCACGTCGAAGCGGGGTCGACCATCCTGGGTTTCGCCCCAGGCTTGTGACTCACCGCGGCTTTCCCCTACCCATCGATCGAAGTCATGCTGCAGGGCCGCGACTTCCTCGCCCGACAGTACGTTCTCCACGACCAGAAAACCTTGTTGATGAAACTGTTCTATCCCGGACTGAGTAATCATGATTGCTTCCTGAAACCTGAGTGATTGAGGGTCAAGCCAGCGAGACGTCCTTGAGGAAAGCTTCCACCCGAGGGTGTTGGCCACTGCGCAACAGGTCCGGTGTGTCGTCGCACACGACCCTGCCTTTTTCCATGAACACGATGCGGTCGGAGACCTTGAAGGCGAAGTTCATCTCATGGGTCACGATGACCATGGTGATGCCCTCCTTCGCCAGGGTTTCCATGACCTGCAACACCTCGTGAACCTTCTCCGGGTCCAGAGCCGAGGTGGGCTCATCGAACAACATGATCTGCGGCCGCATCATGAGCGCGCGGGCAATTGCCACCCGCTGCTGCTGACCGCCCGACAGTTGTTGCGGATACTTGTAGGCATGTTCCAGCATGCCGACCTTGTGCAAGAGCTCGAAAGCCTGCTGGCGCAACTGCGTCACCGGTGCAAGGCGGTGGTAACGGGGCGCCAGCAGCAGGTTGTCCAGCACAGTCAGATGGGGAAACAGGTTGAAGTTCTGGAACACCATGCCGATGTTCAGGCGATGCTCGGGATGCTCCACGACCCGCGGCTTTTCCGCGCCCCGGCGAGCCAGCTGAATGAAGGGCTCGCCGTTGATGCGGATTTCACCGTTGTCGATCTTCTCCAGGCCGTTGAGCAGGCGGATCAAGGTGGTCTTGCCCGACCCGGACGGACCTATCACCGAGACCACCTCGCCAGGCGCAATGGCCAGACTCACGGCGCCGAGCACTTCGATATCGTTGTAAGCCTTGTGCAGACGGGTGGCCTGCAAAGCCGGCCCCTGGCCGAGCTGGGCGGGACGTGTCGTCGTGGCGCCCTGCCCCGCTGCAGGGACCAGCACCTCGATGCCCGGTGCCCGACGCGGCTTGCGCAGACCGACGTCGAGAAAGCGCTCGAGACGTTTGAGCAGGAAATCGAAGATCGTCACGATCAGTACGTAGTAGATCGCGACCGCGGTCATCGTCTCCATCACCAGGAAGTTCTGCGAATACAGGCGCTGGCCGACCATGAGGATTTCCGTGAGGGAGATCACCGAAACCAGCGAGCTGAGCTTGACGATGGAAATGAACTCGTTCGTCAGTGTCGGCAGGGCCACGCGCAACGCCTGGGGAATCACCACGCGCCATTGGGTGCCCAGAAAACGCAAGCCCAGTGCCCGTGCCGCTTCGCTCTGTCCCTTGGGGATCGACAACAGACCTCCGCGATGATCTCCGCCACATAGGCGGTTTCACAGATCACCAGGCCGATCAGACCGGCCCAGAACGGATCACCGAGCAGCACCGCAGTCGCGGGCACTGCCTGCGGCAAGTTGTAGGTGAATATGAGCAACACCAATAAAGGCATGCTCCGAAACAACCAGATGTAACCTTTGGCGGGCACATTGAGAAGTGGGCGAGGCGACTGTTTCATAAGTGCCAACGCAAACCCCAGCACAATACTGATGATCCAGGTAAGCACACTCAATTTTATAACAGTCCAGGAGGCCAGCCAGAAATCCTTGTAGCTGAGCAGACTCAACATGTAGTTCCAATCGAATACCATATTCATATCGCTCGGCAAAAGGGATCGAAAGCGGCTAGCCGCGCCTGGAAATTCACCAACGCGATGAGCAGAGAATGGAAACTTTGCTGTATAAGGTCAATTAGTAATTTTTTGGGACTGAATAAACCTTTCCTATACAGCGTGCCCTTCAATTCCATATTGACCCAGCCACCGATCCATTTTGGGGCGTTGACGAACTGGCTGCCACGTAGCAGTGCAGAACGCCCTGACCGCTAAAATGAACGACTGCCGCAAGGCCATGATCTATAAATGAAATCTGGAATGGCATGGATTTCGCTCAATACTTTTTTTGCGCTGCAATCCCGCTTCCTGAAAAGGGATAATCTATAGGCTGACACTTCAATGCATTTCACCCTCAAGCAACTAAGGTATTTCGTGAGCGTGGTCGAGGAAGACAGTATCGTCGACGCGGCCCGCAAACTTCACGTGTCCCAGCCTTCTATCTCAGTGGGCATAAAGAATCTTGAAGACGCATTGAAACAGCAACTTTTCATTCGCCACCACGCGCAGGGCGTCTCTTTGACGCCCAGTGGCAGACGGCTGTATGAACGCGCCAGGGAGTTGCTTCGCTTATCCGAAGAACTCGAAAATAATTCGCGCGCGGAAAACGAACAGATATCGGGCACTGTCGGAATCGGCTGTTTTGAGTCAGCGGCTCCGCTGTACATGCCCGAACTGGTGGCAGGTTTCAAACGAACGTATCCCGATATCAACGTACAACTGTACGACGGCGAGCAGCATGAACTGCTCCTGGGTCTGCATCGGGGCCGTTTCGATCTGGTGTTCACCTACGACCTGGAGCTGGGCAGTTCCATCATCAAGGAAGCGCTCAATGCGCCGCGCAAACCCTATGCGCTGTTGCCGGCGCATCATCCCCTGGCGCAAAGACGCAGCGTGACCCTGCGTGAGCTCAGCCGGGAGCCTATGGTGCTGCTGGACGTAGTGCCGAGTCGAAACTACTTCATCGATATCTTCAAGGAAAACGGCTACCACCCCAGAGTGGCGTACAGTTCTCCCTCAATAGAAATGGTGCGCTGCATGGTCGGCCAGGGGCTGGGATTTTCGGTGCTGGTGACCCGCCCGCGCACCGATCTGACGTACGACGGCAGGCGGGTCGCCCAAGTGGACATCAAAGACGAGATGCCCGCCTCGACCCTGGTCATGGCCTATCTGCGCAACTCGCAGCCGACCCTGGCCACCCGGCTTTTCATGGCGCATTGTCGGCGCGCCGACCTGTGCCCGCCGTCGGTCGGTTCGAACACGATTGTCGACCCGGTCAGCGAAACGTCACACGTTGCGCGGGAAGCGGCGCTGCCCTGACACAGCGCGGTTCATGGGCAGCGACCTGAATGACAGCGGCCGTGCCTGCCGACGCCCCTCAACCGGCCCGTCTCTGCTGCCACGCCGCCGCCAGGCCGCTCAGGCAGATCACGGCAATCCCCAGCTGTGCGATGGGTGGCGGGACGTGACCGAAAACCAGATATCCCAGCAATCCGGCCCAGACGATCTGGCAATAACTGAACGGCGCGAGCATCGCTGGCGCTGCGTAACGAAAGGCCTGGGTCAGCAGCAGATGCGCGGCCATCCCGCAGGCCCCCAACGCGAGCAGAAACGGCAGGTGACGCCATTCCGGCATCTGCCACACGAACGGCACCAGCGCGCTCATCAGCAAGGTATTGAACAGCCCGGCGAAGAAGTTGCTGGTGGTCGGGCTGTCATACGGGCTGACCAGACGCGTCAGCAGCTGATAAAGCGCAAAGCACAGCGCCGAGGACAGTGGCAGCAGGATCGCGGGAGTGAACAGTTCGCCGCCGGGGTGGATGATGATCATCACACCGACGAAACCGACGATCACCGCTGCCCATTGCCCGCGCGTGACCCGCTCATGGAGCAGCGGCACCGAGAGCGCGGTCACCAGCAGCGGCGCAAGGAAATTGACTGCCGTGGCTTCCGCCTGGGGGATGAACATCAGACTGCTGGTGAACAGCAGACTGGTGCCCAGTAGCGCCAGAGCTCGTAAGGCCTGCATGGCCGGGCGTTTGGTACGCAATACCCGCAGGCCGGCCGATGGCATGAAGATGCAGGCCATCAGCAGCGTGTGCACCAGATAGCGCGCCCACACCACCAGCAGGATCGGGTAGAAGCCGGACAGGTATTTGGACAAGGTGTCGTGGCTGGCGAACAGAAAGGTCGCCAGCAAGATGAAGCCGATACCCTTGAGCGGTTGGTTGACGCCGGACAACGGGGTACTGGCTGTGCTCATCGGGCTTCCTTGGCGGTGTGTCGAACAGAAGATGGGGGCATTGACGTCGGACGGACGAGGCACGGCACAGGAATCGCCCGCGACCGCCCCGATGATCGAACCTACTCAACTTCCGCACCGTCCGCAACAAGTGTTACGGCACAGCCGGTGCCTGAAGGTCAGGCGCGGGTATCCTCGTCCAGCGATTCGACGCCAACCTGATCCCAGACTTCTTCGGCCAGATGAAAAGTGGCATTGGCCGCCGGGATGCCGCAGTAGATCGCGCTCTGCATCAGCACTTCCTTGATCTCGTCGCGCGTCACACCGTTGTTGCGCGCCGCCTTGAGATGCAGGCGCAACTCGCCCTCGCGGTTCATGCCGATCAACATCGCGATGGTGATCAGGCTGCGGGTATGCCGCGGCAATCCCGGGCGTGTCCAGATGTCGCCCCAGGCATGACGGGTGATCATCTCCTGAAACTCTTCGTTGAAGGGCGTGAGTTTCTTCAGGCTGTTGTCTACGTGGGTGTCGCCCAGCACGGCGCGACGCACGCTCATACCGGCCTGATAGCGTTCTTCTTCAGTCATGGGGCATTTCCTTGTGCGAGGGTGTGTCCGGCGTCAGCCGCGAATGTTCGGCAAGGGCCCGCTCGACCCAGAGCTGTGCCTGGCCCAGGTAATGAGCCGGGTCCAGCAGGCGATCGAGCTCGGGGACAGAAAGCTGTCGAGTGACGTCGGGATCGCGACCCAGGACGTCGCGCAAGTGTGCGCCCTGCTCGACCGCGCTTCGACAGTTTCTTTCCACCAGTTCATGGGCGGCATCACGCCCGATACGCTGCGCCAGGGCGATGCTCACGGCTTCGGCCAGCACCAGACCGTGAGTCGCTTCGAGGTTGATCTGCATGCGCGCTGCATCGACCTCCAGGCCCTGCACGACCTGAAGAGCCTGTTGCAGTGAACCGGAAACCAGACAGCACAGCTCCGGCAGGGTCTCCCACTCCGCATGCCACAGCCCCAGACTGCGTTCGTGTTCCTGGGGCATGGCCGCGAGCAACGTCGACACCAGGCCCGGCGCGCGGGTGGCCGCCGCGATCATCACCGCAGCGCCCACCGGATTGCGTTTGTGCGGCATGGTGGAAGAACCACCCTTGCCGGGTGCCGCCGGCTCGAAGACTTCGCCGATTTCGGTCTGCATCAACAGGCTGACATCACGTCCCAGCTTGCCGAGAGTTCCGGCCAGCATACCCAGCACAGTGGCGAACTCGACCAGCCGGTCGCGGTGGGTATGCCAAGGCTGCTCGGGCAATTTCAGCGCAAGCTCTTCGGCCAAGGCTTGCGCCACGGCGAGGCCCTGATCGCCCAGCGCGGCGAGTGTGCCCGAAGCACCGCCGAACTGCAGGGTCAGCAGACGCGGCTTCAGCTCGGTGAGCCGCTGACCATGACGAGTCAGCGCGCCCAGCCAGCCGGCGATTTTCAGACCCAGAGTCACCGGCGTGGCCTGTTGCAGCCAGGTACGGCCCGGCATCGGTGTGGTGGCATGACGGCCTGCCTGGTCGGCCAGTGCGTCGCCAAGCGTTTGCAGGTCGCGCTCCAGCAACGCGACCGCTTCACGCAATTGCAGCACCAGCCCGGTGTCCATCGCATCCTGGCTGGTGGCGCCCATGTGCACGTAGCGCTCCGCTTCGGGGTTGGCTGACGCGATACGCTTGCCCAGCGCCTTGACCAGCGGGATGGCGGAATTGCCCGCGCTGCACACCGCCGTTGCCAGCGCCTGAAAGTCGTAATGCCCGGCGTCGCAGCCCGCTTCGATATCGGCGACCAGCGCTTCGGGGACCAGCCCGACCCGCGCCTGGGCCCGGGCCAGCGCGGCTTCGAAATCCAGCATGCCTTGCACCCGACCCGCGTCGCAGAATACGTCGCGCATCCCGGCGCCCGTAAACCAGGCGTCGAAAAGTTGATTGCTCGGTCTGTTCACGTTACAGCTCCAGGTCCAAGTCCATGTCTATGAGCTCAGGTGGCATCCGAATGGCTCACCCAGCCCTTGATCAGAATCGCCAGCGCCGCGAGCGCGGCCGGCACCACCAGCGCTGTCAGTACTTGTTCGAAATTCCAGCCCAGGCCCAGCAGGGTCGCGCCAGCCCAGGCGCCAAGAATCGCGCCGAAGCGACCGATGCCCAGCATCCACGACACGCCGGTGGCGCGCCCCTGGGTCGGATAAAAACGCGCGGCCAGCGACGGCATCGCCGACTGCGCGCCGTTGATGCACATGCCGGCGACCAGCACCAGTGTGGCGAGCACCGCGACGTTGCCCAGGCTTTGACCGACCAGCCAGGCGAACACGCCCGCCAGCGCGTAGGCCACACCTATGACCTTGTGCGGGTTGAAGCGGTCCATGGCCCAGCCCACCCCCACCGCGCTGAGCACGCCGCCGAACTGGAACAGCGCGCCGATGAACGCCGACTGCTCCATGCTCGCGCCGCTCTCGCGCATCAGGGTCGGCAGCCAGCTGGTCAGCAGGTAAACGATGACCAGCCCCATGAAATACGTCAGCCACAGCAGCAGGGTTCCCGCGCTGTAGGTGCCGGAAAATATCACCTTGAAGACGTTGCGACTGGCGACGGTCTTCTGCTCGGGCACGCTGAAGTCCTTGGCCAGCGATACCGGGCCGGGGCCTATCGGCGCCAGCACCTGACGCACCCGCTCGGCGCCCCGGTTGCGAACCACCAGAAAACGCGCCGACTCCGGCAGCCAGATCATCAGCACCACAGCCAGCACCAGCGGCAGCACCCCGCCCAGCAGCAACAGACTTTGCCAGCCCAGGCTTGGAATCATCTTGGCCGAAACAAAGCCGCCGCAGGCCATCCCCAGGTTGAATCCGCAAAACATGCTGGTCACCAGCAGCGAGCGGATGCGCTCAGGCGTGTACTCGGACAACAGGGTCGTGGCATTGGGCATCGCCGCGCCGAGGCCCAGGCCGGTCAACAAGCGCAGGATCATCAGTTGTTCAAGATTGTTGCTGTAGGCAGACGCCAGGCTGAACACGCCAAACAGCGCAACCGCGACCACCAGCACCAGCTTGCGGCCGAAGCGGTCGGCCAGCGGGCCTGATCCCAGGGCGCCGAACACCATGCCGATCAGCGCGGCGCTCATCACCGGCCCCAGACTGGCCCGGTCGATGCCCCAGTCCTGGCTCAGCGCGGGAGCGATGAAGCCCATCGCCGCCGTGTCCAAGCCATCGAGAAACACGATCAGAAAGCACAGGGCGACCACGCGCCACTGGTAAGAGGAAAGCGGTTGGCTGTTGATGAACGTCTGTACATCAAGCGTTCCGGCGGCGGTTCCGCTGGCGGATAGGGTCATGCTGGTTACCTTTATTGTTATTAGGAAGCGCCTGACCCGCTATCTGCGAGTCTGGCGGTACAGCGCACGCGGGATGTTGCCTAGAAGTCGAAGAACACGGTTTCGTCGTCGCCCTGGACCCGGATGTCGAAGCGGTAGCCCAACTGCCCTTCCACCGTACAGCGCCGGGCGATCAGCGTCTCGCGGCGAGGCGGTTGCTCGATCAGGTTCAGCACCGGATCGACCGCGTTGGTCTGGGCGTGGTCATCGAAATACAGGCGGGTCTGCAAGTGGATATTGATGCCACGGGCAAACAGCGAGACGTTGATGTGCGGCGCCATGCTCACGCCGGCCGCATTCGGCACGCTTCCCGGCATGACGGTCCGCAGCGACCATAAACCGTCATTGTCGGTCGCGGTGCGGCCGAAGCCGTTGAAAGGCCGCTGTGGGTCGTAGACGCTGTCGTAGACACCGGCGTGATCGGCCTGCCAGAACTCCAGGTAGGCATCGCGGATCAAGTGGCCGTTGCCGTCGTAGACGTTGCCGAGCAACAGGATGTGCTCACCCGGAGCGCCTGGCTTGGCCATGTCGTTCCAGATTTCCAGCTCGCGAGTCGGATTCCCGGCCACGGCCAGCGCCAGACCGATGTGCACGTAGGGGCCGGCGGTCTGCGAGGGCGTTTCCTGCAACAGTTGAACAGGCATGTCGAAGCTCCTCAGCAGTTTTCGAAATGGGTCTTGCGCTGACCGCGCAGCACGATGTCGAAGCGGTAGGCCAGGCAATCCATCGGGTTGCCCATGCCCATGTCGAGTCGGGCGATCAGGCTCTGTACGGCCTCGGGCTGGGTGATGGACTTGACGATCGGGCACATCGGGATCAGCGGATCGCCTTCGAAATACAGCTGGGTGATCAGGCGCGTGGCGATGGACGGGCCGCTGACCGAGACGTGGATATGCGCCGGACGCCAGTCATTGGGACCATTGCGCCACGGATACGGGCCTGGCTTGACGGTGCGGAAACTGTAATTGCCGTCGCGATCGGTCAACGTGCGCCCCACGCCACCGAAGTTGGGGTCGATCGGCGCCAGGTAGGCGTCGCGCTTGTGACGATAACGGCCGCCAGCGTTGGCCTGCCAGATCTCCACCAGGGTGTTCGGCACGGGTTTGCCGTATTGATCGCAGACCCGCCCGGCGACGATGATTCGCTCGCCGATGGGCAAACCGCCATGATCGAAATTGAGCAGCAGATCGTTGTCATGGCGACCGAACTGCAAATGCGAGAAGTCGGGCCCGGTGGTTTCGGAGATCGACTGCGGAATGCTGACCAGCGCCTGGCGCGGAGAGCGCAGGACCGAGGTTTTGTAGTCCGGTGTCAGGGCTTTCGGATGCCAGTTGCGATCACGAATGACGAAGCGGCTGTTGTCCGCGACAGACATGGTGTTCTCCCGAGTTGTAATTATTAGGAGCGTTGCGTGTGACAGCGAGCGGGTGGCGGTCACGACGCGATGCAGGCTGCGGCGGAGTGTCGCGTGAGAACACGAATTCGGAAATTGAAAAAATATCGTCGATCCATAACCGTCTGGTTATGAATAACGGCCCGCCCGATAACCTTCGCCCACGGCCCGCAGTTCGTCCACGCACCATTGGGCCGCGCGCGACAGCGGCACCGCCGGATTGGTACAGATCCCCACCGATCCGCCCGGCTCGCGAATGCCGACGTCCAGTTCCGCCAGCGTTCCGCTCTGCATGTCCTGCACGACGGCGTCCAGCGGTGCGATCCAGATCGCGTCGCTGCATTCCACATAGCGGCGACTGAGGGTCAGGGACAGGGTTTCCAGGCGCTGACGTGACGGCTGGATGCCGTATTGCACGAACAGGCTGTCAGCGAACTTGCGGATGGTCGTCCCTGCGAGCGGCAACACCAGCGGAAAATGCTCCAGATGCTCCCGGCGGCGCTCGGCGCCCAGCAGCGGATGCCCGGCCCGCACGACCAGGGTCATGGACTCGTTGTACAGATGCTCGAACGTCAGGCCCTGAATCTGCGGGCTGTCGGTCATGCGTCCGACCACCAGGTCCAGCTCACCGACCCGCAACTGCGAGAGCAGATAGGCGCTGGGGCCGGTCATCACGCTGACGATCAATGCCGGGTAACGGGCGTGCAGACGCTGGATCGCCTCGGGCACCAGCAGGCTTTCGGCGGTGGACAGCACGCCCAGGCGCGCGGTCACGGTTTCGTGCGCGCCGGAGCGCAGGCTGTTCACCCCTTCGCGAAGCGCCTGCACGCTGGGCCCGGCGAAACGCATGAAGGCAACGCCCGCCTCGGTCAGGGCCGCACCGCTCTTGCTGCGCACGAACAACGAAGTCGCCAGCAGGGTTTCCAGTTCCTTGAGCGTTTTGGACAGCGCCGGCTGACTGATCGACAAGGCATCCGAAGCCCGGGCCAGGCTACCCTGGCGGGCGACTTCGAGAAAGCACACCAGATGGCGAAATTTGATGCGGGTGTCGATATTCAATGCGCGTCCTGCCTGAAGAGTCGAGTCTGCCCGTGTCATTCAGGCCGCTCGTGGGGCCGCCGGCGCTCAGCGAGTCAGGAACGAGGCGACCTGCGCGCTTTCGAACGGCCAGTCCAGCTCGGCGCCGGTGTCGATCCGGCGCAATACCGGAATGCGCAGACAATAGCGTTCGTGATGCACGGGATCCTCGGCGATGTCCACCAGCTCCACCAACAGACCGTGCTCCACGAAGGGCAACAGTTCGGCCTCTGCCGTTTCGCACAGATGGCAACCCAGGGTCCCGAACAACTGGCATTCCGGAAGCATCGACCTATCCTCAGGCATGAATGAAAACCGGGGCCGGTATTCTAAGCCCGCGTGCCCTGTGCGTCGAGGCAAGCCTGCCGGCAACGCAGTTACAGGGTCTCTTACAACGGCTCGCCGGGCTAGCGCCAGTCGGGTTGACGGAAGGCACGATCCGAACCCGACATCTTCATGGAAATCTTGTCCAGTAACCGCTCGGCGTTGAGCTGGGTCGCGTTACTGCTGACCGCTATGAACAGCAAGCCCGCGACCACGGCGGCGGACGGAATCCGCCCGGTAGCCTGCTTTTCGAGACTGGCCAGAAACAGACAGGCCGCGACCCCGCCCAGCATGGCGCCAGCCAGCGCTTCGGGCAGCGGATGGATGAAGGGGGCGACGCAGAACGCAGCGAACAACCCGCCGAGCGACAATCCCAGGCCGGCAGCCGGCCAGCGCAATGTCGGGCGGACTTGCCGGACCAGCAGGCTCAGGCCTACCGGCAGCATCAGGCACATGTTCATCGCATGACCGCTGAGCACATAAATCCCCAGGCTTTCCAGCGCGACGCCCCAGCCTTTGAATGCCACCTTGCTGATGATCACCGCTGAATAGGTCACCAGCAGCGTCGCGGCCCACAAGGCGGCCGAGCGTCTGGAGCGGGTGGTCCACAGCCAGATTCCGATCACCAGGGCGGCGGGCAGCATGACCGAGATGCCGCCGTAGGGCGTGAGCGTATGTAAATCCATCGTTCGAGCCTCGCGTGCTGACAGTGTCGAACTGTGCATCACAGCAAAAGCTGATGGCCGCGCGCCACATATGATTTTCTATCAGCCGGTACGCAGCGCGCCGGTTTTAAAGCGCCGTTTGCTCAACGCATTGGCACGGTCAAGCACCGGCTTTTCGAAGCCGCGATAGCCGACCCAGCCGTAGCAGACCGCCGCCGCCATCATCAGCAGCGCAAACAGCAGATTGTCCAGCTGGCTCTGCGGCCAAGGCCCGATCCAGGCCCAGACCTTGCCGATCACGCCCAGCACCAGCAGGTGGGACAGGTAGATGGTGTAGGACATATCGCCGATCGCGGTCAGCGTTCCGGGCATCGTCACCCGCCCTCGCCGTTCCAGCAACGCCAGCGTCATGACGATGATGCCGAACGGGACACCCACCACCAGCATGCGCAGCAGGCCCGGACTGTCGTACAGCCGCAGCCAGCCGATCAGCGGCAGGCCAACGACCACCGCCAGGCCCAGCAAGGCCGCGACCGCAACGTCCGGAACGTCGGCGCTATGCCTGCTGTAAAAGAATTTCGCCAGCAACGCACCGGTGATGAACTCCAGCGCATACGGGTGCAGGATGATTTGCAGCGCCGGGTCGAACGACTGCCAGTTTCCAATCGCGTTGAAACCCACCAGCGCCGCGGCCCACGCCGCCAGCGCCCAGGTGAGACGCGATTCACGCAACAGCAGAAAGCCGCTGAACACCACGTAAAACCACAGCTCGAACACCAGCGACCACGCGACCATCACCAGCAGCACCTTGTCGCTGGGCAGCAGCAGGAACGACATCAGCAGGTTCGACGAGCCGTGGCCGCTGTTCACCAGCCCCGGCTGCGCCAGGTAGACGGCCAGGGTGATGAGGAAATACAGCCAGTAGGTGGGGTAGATGCGCGACACGCGATTGAACAGGAAACGTTGCGCCTCGACTGCATTCTGGAAACGTCCGCGACTGACGATCACCATCACGAAGCCGCTGATGACGAAGAACAGGTCCACACCCAGTTGAAAGAAATCCAGGAAAGCCGGCAGCAGGCTGTCGCCGCCCGAATACTTCGCTTCCACCGATATCATGTGAAACAGCACGACGCCCAGCACCGCCACGCCCCTGAGCCCCTGCAGGGAATACAGCCGCTCCATGCCACTCTCCATCACTGACCCGCGCGGTCGGTCAGGCGCCCGCGCCGGTACTGCCAGACTTCTGATCTCGAGGCAGCAGGCGCCGGCCCGCCGGCCTTCGAAAATGTGCTAGAGCATAGCTAAACCACAGCCTCCTGAAACCTGCATTTTGCGCCGGGACTCCCAAGGCGCGCCGGCTCGGCGGATCACAGGACCGCCCACAGAAATGAACCTTCTGGAATCGGCTGTACTCGAAGCCTCCATACAGTCACCCTACGGAGAGAACCATGCCTAGCCAAACCGCACAGAATGCCCAGGAAATCCTCAAGGCAGACTTCCAGACGCTGGTTGCCGATACCGAGAAACTGCTTGAGCACACCGCTTCGCTGGCTGGCGAGCAGGCCGACGAGCTGCGCGACCAGATCCGCGAAAGCCTGCTGCAGGCCAAGGCGACCCTGAAGACGACCGAAGAATCGGTTCGGCTGCGTGGCGAGGCCGCACTGGTTGCGACTGAAGAATATGTACAGGCCAAGCCCTGGCAGTCGGTGGGCATCGCCGCCGGCGCGGGTTTCCTGCTCGGTCTGCTGGTCACAAGGCGCTAAGTCATGACACATGCAACGGATCCAGTGCCGCCTGTAGCGGAACAAGGCGCATCGCCGCGACGCCTGGGCGCTGCTTTCCTGGGCCTGATGCACAGCCATGTCGAGCTGCTGGGAATCGAGCTGCAGGAGCAGAAAGCGCGCACCGTGAGCCTGCTGCTGTTCGCCGGGCTGGCCCTGGTGTTCGCCCTGCTGCTGTTGACCGGCCTGTCGGCGCTGCTGCTGATTCTGGTCTGGGACAGTTATCGAGTGGCGGGCATCATCGGACTATGCCTTTTCTACTTTCTGGCCGCGCTATTCTGCGGGCTGCGCATCCGGTCGGCGATCTACGATGAGTCGTCGCCGTTCAGCGCAACGCTCGAAGAGCTGGCCAACGACCGGGAGCGACTGCTGCCATGAGTGAACCCAAGTCCCATCAAGGCAGTTCCCGCCGCGAACTGCGCAAGGCGCTGATCCGCCTGCGCATGGAGATGCACCGCCAGGAAATCCGCCACGAATCGGCGCATCTGCTGCAGCCGCTGCAACGCTTTCGCGGCATGCGCAGCAACTGGAAAGGCGCGCTGGGACTTCCTCAGTCGCCCCTTTGGGGCGTGGGCGTGGCGGCCATCCTGGGGATGTTCGGCGGACGCGCCACCAAGACCCGCCGCTCGGGCAAGACCAGCAAAGTCGCGAGCCTGTTCAAGCTGGGCGTGACCTTGCTGCCGCTGCTCAAGGTCGCGGTGCAGAACCGTACACGCCGCCTCTGAAGCTGCATGATCAGAGCCCGTCCAGGCACGCCTGGGCGGGCTTTTTCGTTTCACGCCTTGCGTACCTTCGGTTCACCCGCGAAGCTACAGACTCTACGACTCGACGGAGCGAACCCCTTGGACTGGCAGACCCTGCTCAACCGTGAGCGCCTGGGCAAGACTCTTCACAGCCCTGAAGAGCTCGGCCGCAGCCCCTTTCACAAAGATCATGACCGGATCATCTTTTCCGGCGCCTTTCGCCGCCTGGGGCGCAAGACTCAGGTCCATCCGGTTTCCAGCAACGACCACATCCATACTCGCCTGACTCACTCGCTGGAGGTCAGCTGCGTCGGTCGCTCACTGGGCATGAGGGTCGGCGAGACCCTGCGCCCGGCCCTGCCCGACTGGTGCGACCCCAGTGACCTGGGCATGGTCGTCCAGTCCGCCTGCCTGGCGCATGACATCGGCAATCCGCCGTTCGGCCATTCCGGCGAGGACGCCATTCGCAACTGGTTTGCGCAAGCCGCCGGGCGTGGCTGGCTCGATGCAATGAGCGCCACCGAGCGCGACGACTTCCTCAATTTCGAAGGCAATGCCCAAGGTTTCCGCGTGCTCACGCAACTCGAATATCACCATTTCGACGGTGGCACGCGGTTGACCTACGCCACGCTTGGAACGTATCTGAAATACCCCTGGACGGCGCGTCACGCCGATTCCCTGGGTTACAAGAAACACAAGTTCGGTTGCTACCAGAGCGAGCTGCCCATCCTCGAACAGATCGCCTCGCGCCTGGGCATGCCGCAACTGGAAGACGAACGCTGGGCGCGGCATCCGCTGGTGTACCTGATGGAAGCCGCCGACGACATCTGCTACGCGCTGATCGATCTCGAAGACGGTCTGGAAATGGATCTGCTCGAATACGCAGAGGTCGAATCCCTGTTGTTGAGTCTGGTGGGCGACGACCTGCCGGAAACCTACCGGCAACTGGGACCGGGCGATTCGCGGCGGCGCAAGCTGGCGATTCTGCGCGGCAAGGCCATCGAGCACCTGACTAATGCCGCGGCGCGGGCGTTCGTCGAGCAGCAGGACGCGCTGCTGGCCGGGACGCTGCATGGCGATCTGGTCGAGCACATGCACGGCCCTGCCAAGCGCTGCGTGCTCAGCGCCAAGGACATGGCGCGCAAGAAGATCTTCCAGGACAAGCGCAAGACGCTGCACGAGATCGGTGCCTACACCACGCTGGAAGTCCTGCTCAACGCCTTTTGCGGCGCGGCCGTGGAACAGTTCGGTGGCCGCACGCCTTCGTTCAAGCATCGGCGCATCCTCGATCTTCTCGGCAACAGTGCGCCCAGCCCCGACGCGCCGCTGCACGCCTCGTTCCTGCGGATGATCGACTTCATTGCCGGGATGACCGACAGCTACGCCAGTGAGATGGCCCGCGAGATGACCGGTGGAGCGGGACATCTCTGACACCCGATACGGAACACGGCCGCTGATGCTGTAGTAAAACAGCGCAGCAGCCGTGATTTCTCTTAACGGCACACCGAAACTTCAGATCAGCCCTACACGCTTGTCAGAAACGTCCTATCGCCACCCCTCCCCGTCTTCACAATAATCCGCGCACCCAATTGCTGCATCGGCAGATCATCCGGCCGTCAGCGGCGACCCGATCCGCAGCTGTATCGATGCTATCGGAAGTGCCATGTTCAAACACAACCTGCGGATACTCCTGGTGGAAGATCACCCCTTTCAGCTGATCGCCACGCAAATCCTGCTCAACAACCAGGGCTACTTTCTGCTCACGCCGGCGCTCACCGCCGTGGAAGCGGTAGCTGCCATGGAGCGCAGCCCTGAACCGTACGACCTGCTGCTATGCGACCAGTGCCTGCCGGACCTGCCGGGTTTCGAGCTGATCACTCGGGCCTTCGAGCGTGGCCACGTGCGCAAGGCCATCGTTTTGAGCGGGCTGTGCGACAGCGTGCTGGAAAACATCGAACAAACCGCCCAGGAGCAAGGGCTGCCATTGCTGGGGTGCCTGACCAAACCCCTGCACGGCCCGGACCTTGCCCGCCTGCTCGCTGAGGGATTCACTGAAACGGGACGCGAGCCCCTGGCAGGCCCCTGAGAGACATCAACCGTTAAATCGTAGGAAAGCATTACTCGCACCCCTGGATTATTCCAGACGAAACTAAACAAGGGCTGTTTAAATCGCCATCGAACAGCCGGTAAACAAGTTCAAACGTGAAACTATCGCGACCCGCGACAGGTTAATTCGTACTCCGATACTCAAATTTCTGTAGGAAACTTCCTATATAGGCCTGTCGGCCCACTGCCTTCATGTGCGGCCCCGAACAACTGAGCTAAGGTGCGCGTTTTCTTCGCTGCTTCTATGGATCTAACTATGAACTCAGTTTTTATCATCGACGATCATCCCGTCATCCGTCTGGCCGTACGCATGTTGCTGGAAAACGAAAACTACGAAGTCGTAGGGGAAACGGACAACGGTGTCGATGCGATGCAAATGGTTCGCGAATGCATGCCCGACCTGATCATTCTCGATATCAGCATCCCCAAGCTGGACGGGCTGGAAGTGCTGGCCCGCTTCAGCGCCATGGGGCTGCCATCGAAGATCCTGGTGCTGACTTCGCAGACCCCGCATCTGTTCGCCATCCGGTGCATGCAGTCCGGAGCGGCGGGTTACGTCTGCAAACAGGAAGACCTCAGCGAGCTGCTCAGTTCGGTCAAGGCCGTATTGTCCGGCTACAATTACTTTCCCAGTCAGGCACTGGCACCGGCCGTGATGGAAGACGGGCGAGCGCACGAGATCGAGTTGTTCAAGCTGGTCAATGATCGCGAACTGATGGTCTTGCAGTTATTTGCCCAGGGGCGTTCCAACAAGGAAATAGCCAAGGGCATGTTTCTCAGCAACAAGACCGTGAGCACCTACAAGACCCGGCTGATGCAGAAACTCAAGACCAGAACCTTGGTAGAACTTATCGAGATGGCAAAACGCAACGCGCTAGTGTGAGAAACCGGATGCCCAGGCGCCATAAACTTTTATACGTACTGATCGCAAGCTTGTGGCTGGGATTGCAGCCCCCGCTTCTGGGCGCGGCGGATCATTATGTCCTGCTGGGCCGGTCCAGCCCCGCACACATGGACGTAAAGCTCGACAGTAATCAGTGGCGCTGGGTACGCAGCAAGCGAGAACTGATTCTCGGCACCTCGGCGCCGGACTATCCACCCTTCGACATCACCCTCTCGGGCAACGATTACGAGGGCATCACAGCCGATTACGCCAGCATCGTTTCCCAGGCGCTGGATCTTCCCGTAAGGGTTCAGCGCTTTGAAAATCGCAAGGCTGCGATGCAGGCGCTCAAGCAGGGTCTCATCGACCTGCTGGGCAGCGCGAACGGCTTCGAGGCCACGGACCCCGGCATTCGCCTGTCGCAGCCCTACGCGGTGGATCAACCGGTGCTCGTCACACGCACCGGTGAATCCAGACCGCTGGATGATGGCCTCAAGGGCATGCGCCTGAGCATGGTCTACCACTATCTGCCCACGCCGCTCGTCAAGGCGCTGTATCCCGGCGCGACGCTGGTCACTTATCCCTCGTTTCAGAATGCGATCAACGCCGTCGCCTTCAATGAGGCGGACGTGTTTCTGGGCGATACCATCTCCACCCAGTACATCATCAACAAGGGCTATCTGAACAATGTGCAGATGGCCAGTTTCGGCAAGCACGAGGCCAACGGTTTCAGCTTCGCCGTGAGCAGCGAACAGACTCCCCTGCTCGACATCGTCAACCAGGCGCTCAAGGCGATCCCTCTGGAAGAACGCATCGACATTTCCAAACGCTGGAGCGCCGGCACCGACCTGATGATCACCGATCAGAAGCTGCAGCTCACGTCTCGCGAAGAGCGCTGGATCGCGCGCCATCCCACCGTGCGCATGGTGTTCAACGAAACCTACGCGCCGCTCACCTTCTTCGACAGCAACGGACATTTCCGCGGCGTGACGGCCGACCTGCTGGAACTGGTCCGGCTGCGTACCGGACTGCGCTTCGAGGTCAAGCGGGCCGCGAGCATGGCCGACATGATGAGTCAGGTCAGCCTGGGACAGGCCGACATGATCGGCGCGCTGGTCGCCAGCGACGATCGTCAGGACAGGCTCAATTTCAGCCGTCCCTACATCGAGAATTCGTTCGTGCTCCTGACACTCAAGGGCAAGCGCAGCCCTGCCTATCTGGAGCAGATGGACGGCAAGCGGCTGGCTCTGATTAAAGACAGCCCGCTGGCGCCCTGGATCAAGCGCCAATACCCGGGGATTGTCCTGGTGGAAGTCGACAACCCTTTCCAGGTGCTGGACATGCTGTCGCTGGGACGAGTGGAAGCCGCCGCCACTTCCCTGCTCAGCGCCAACTATTTCCTGTCCTCCGGTATTTTCGGCCAGCGTCTGCAGATCACCTCCACGGTTGGCGAGGAGCCTGCACTGATCTCCATGGCCACGGCCCGCAACGCTCTTGAACTGAGTTCGATCCTGGACAAGGCGCTGGCGAGTATCGCGCCTCAGGAACTGGCCGCCATCAACAACCGGTGGCGCTCATACGCACATACCGGGGTCAACTGGCAGGATTACGAGCGGCTCATCTACCAGATCGTGGCGGGCGCCGGCCTGCTGTTGATCGCGCTGCTGACCTGGAATGCTTACATGCGACGCCAGATCAAACAGCGAGAAGCGGCCGAGCGAGCCTTGAGCGACCAGTTCGAATTCATGCGCGCGCTGGTGGACGGCACCCCGCATCCCATTTACGTCCGTGATCGCGACGGCCTGCTGCGGATGTGCAACGACAGCTACCTGAAAGCATTCGCCGCGCGGCGCGAGGACGTCATGGACAAGACCGTCTTCGACGGCGTGTTGAACGACGCCGCCGAAGCCCGGGAGTATGTCGCCGACTATCAGCAGGTCATGGCCAACGATACCGCCATGGTCATGGATCGAACCCTGCATATCGGCGACCGGTTGTTGACCATCTACCACTGGATCCTGCCGTTTCGCGACTCGCTGGGAGAAGTAAAGGGCGTCATCGGCGGCTGGATCGACATCAGCGACCGCCGGCAGTTGATCGAACAACTGCAGGCGGCCAAGGAGCAGGCCGACAACGCCAGTCGGGCCAAGAGCACCTTCCTGGCGACCATGAGCCACGAAATCCGCACCCCCATGAATGCCGTGATCGGCATGCTGGAACTCGCGCTCAAGCGGGCCGACCAGGGCGTGCTCGACCGCGGCGCCATCGAGGTGGCGTACAACTCGGCTCACGACCTGCTGGACCTGATTGGCGACATTCTCGATATCGCCCGCATCGAAACGGGTCGCCTGACCCTCAGCCCCGAGCGCGCCAACCTGCGCCAGCTGGCGGAAACAGTCGTGCGTGTATTCGACGGCCTCGCTCGTCAGAAACGGCTGAGCCTGGTGCTCAATCTGGACAGCCGGGTAAACGATGACGTACTGATCGACCCGCTGCGTTTCAAGCAGATACTGTCCAATCTCGTCAGCAATGCGATCAAGTTCACCCGCCAGGGGCAGGTCAGGATCAGCCTGCATATCGAAGACGGTACGACCGATCGGCAGCTTCTCCTCAACATGACGGTCGAGGATACGGGCGTCGGCATGAGCGAAGAGGACCGGCAGCGGCTGTTCGAGCCGTTTACCCAGGTCGATAACCAGGGCCAGCAGGCCAGGACCGGCGCCGGGCTGGGTCTGGTGATCTGCCGCAACCTGTGCCAGATGATGGGCGGCGACCTGTCGTTGCAGAGCGAGCCTGGCAAAGGAACCCGTGTCAGCATGACGCTCGAACTCACGCGGCTGGATCCTCGCGACCCGGTCGTGTGCGAACCCGACGTCGAGCCGGTCACCGCCCAGTCGCTGCGGATCCTCATCGTCGACGATCACCCCGCCAACCGGCTGCTGCTGTGCCAGCAACTGGGATTTCTCGGACATCTGTGCGAAACCGCCGAACAGGGCGCGCAGGGTCTGGAATACTGGCTCGCCGAGCCTTTCGATCTGGTCATAGCCGATTGCAACATGCCGGTGATGAACGGGTATGACCTGACGCGAAGTATCCGCGAGCATGAGCGCACCCACCACCTTCCGCGCAGTCCGGTCTGGGGCTTCACTGCAAACGCACAGCCAGAGGAAATCCGTCGTTGTTCAGAGGCAGGCATGGACGACTGTCTGTTCAAGCCCATCAGCCTGACGACTCTGAGCGAGCAACTGAGCAAGCTGACACCATTGGGTCGCGGTGAACCGGTCTTCAGCCTCGCCAGCGTTGGCAACCTGACTGGCGGCCGGCCGGAAATGGTCGAGCGGCTTGTAGCGCAATTACTGCGCAGCAGCGAGGAGGACCGCAACACTCTGGTAAGCACCGACATCGCCGACCGGCAGCAGATACGCGAGCTGGCTCATCGGATAAAGGGCGCCGCGCGCATCATTCGGGCGTCGGGAGTCATCGAGGCGTGCGAGCAACTGGAGAATGGTTGTGAAACAGCGACCGACGCGGAACTGAGCGACATGAAAGCGCAGGTAGAACGCGCAATGTGCAAGCTTGAGGAGGCACTATTCAATCGGCAGGTGCAGACCGTCGACTGAAGCTGGCGGGTGAGCAGGAGCGCGAATCATATGGAAACAGCGGAGAGAAAGCAGGCGCAAGGCCTGCTCCCTGGCACATCAGGCAACCGGATTGATTTCTTTTTCCGGATACCAGACGTCGATCAGCGGGCTGACGGTGATTTCGGTCAGTTCGCTGCGGCCCTTGAGCCAGGCTTCCACGGTAGCGCGTTGCTCTTCGCTCACCGAGCCACGCTTGCTCAGGCAGACCAGACCGAAGTCGTCTCCACCTACGTAGCCCAGACCGTTGGCTTCCATGGCCTCTTTGAGGAACGCATCGAGGAAAGCATCGATCGCCTGATCATCCAGCTCTGGCTTGAAGTCCAGGTTCAGCTCAAAACCCAGCTCCTGGAATTCATCGACGCACAGTTTTTTGCGCAGACGGCGGGAACGGTTAGTGGCCATGAAACAATCCTCATAAATAAATACCGGGCGGCACTTTACCAGTTCGGGCTGCTAAATGCCCGTTTCATGGCGTTTGACGGCCGCGATCCTCAAATCCCGCGCCGCCATCAAAAAAAATGCTTCTCCAAAGCCCGCTCGCTCACAACCCCGTCGCGCTTGCTGCATAATGCTGTTTTATTCGTCGCCGATGCAGTGTCATTCCCAAAACGTTGGGGGCGAGCTGTATTTTTACCGAGGGAATTCATCCATGCCCTCATTTTTTGTCCCCTCTTTGCAGTAGGGTTTTACTTTCATGATCAAGTCGTTGCGTCCTCTGCTGTTGGCTACACTGCTTATCCCGCTGTCTCTTCCCGTCGACGCCGCAGTCGTCAACACCACGCTTTCCCCCAAGGTTCAACAGGCGCTCAAGGCCAGCAAACTGACTGACGACGCGCTGTCGCTGGTCATGCTGCCGCTCAACGGCCCTGGCACTCCGACCGTGTTCAACGCCGACGTTTCGGTAAACCCGGCTTCCACCATGAAACTGGTCACCACCTACGCGGCCCTCGAGATACTGGGCCCGACCCACCAGTGGAAAACCGAATTCTTCACCGACGGCACTCTCAGCAACGGCGTGCTGCGCGGAAACCTCTACCTCAAGGGCGGCGGCGATCCCAAGCTGAACATGGAAAAGCTCTGGCTGCTGCTGCGCGATCTGCGCGCCAACGGCGTCCAGCAAGTGACCGGCGATCTGGTTCTGGATCGCAGTCACTTCGTGCAACCGCGCCTGCCGGTCTTCGACGACGATGGCAACGATGTCAACAAGCCGTTCCTGGTCAAACCCGACGCGCTGATGGTCAACCTCAAGGCCCTGCGTTTCGTGACCCGTAACGACGATGGGCGGATTCTGGTTTCGGTAGAACCGCCTATCGCCAACGTCCGTATCGACAACCAGGTCAAGGCGGCCGCTGGCAAGCAGTGCAACGGTGAAGTGCGCTACAACCCTGTCCCGCAACCCGACGGCAGCGTCAACGTGACCGTCAGCGGCCAGCTCGGCAACGGCTGCAACTCCCAGACCTACCTGTCTCTGCTCGACCATCCGACCTACGCTGCTGGCGCCGTTCGGGCCATCTGGCAGGAGCTGGGAGGCAGCATTCTGGGCAAGGATCGGGTCGACGTGGTGCCCGGCAGCGCCAAGTTGCTGGCGAAAGCCTTCTCGCCGGATCTGGTGGAAGTCATCCGCGACATCAACAAGTACAGCAACAACACCATGGCACAGCAGCTGTTTCTCAGCCTGGGTCAGGAATTTCGCAACGAAGCCGACGGCGACGATGCCAAGGCCGCGCAACGGGTGATCCGCCAGTGGCTGGCGAAAAAAGGCATCACCGCCTCCCATCTGGTGATGGAAAACGGGTCAGGACTGTCCCGGGCCGAACGGGTCAGCGCGCGGGAGATGGCAGTCATTCTTCAGGCAGCGTGGCGCAGCCCATACGCGGCGGAATTCATGAGTTCGATGCCGCTGGCCGGCATGGACGGCACCATGCGCAAGCGTCTCAAGCGCACGCCCGTGCTGGGACAGGCTCACATCAAGACCGGCACCCTGAATACCGTGCGCGCCATCGCGGGCTTCAGCCGTGACAGCAATGGCAACACCTGGGCGGTGGTAGCGATCCTGAACGACCCGCGCCCTTTCGGAGCTTCCTCGGTTCTGGATGAAGTGCTGGTGGACCTGTACCGGCAGCCGAAGCTGACCAACACGACGGTCTCCATCCAGCAGCCTTGAGGCGCAGGTAAAGTCGACGCACTTCCAACCGAACCCGAATCTGTAGGAGCGGATTCATCCGCGAAACGATCGATCAGGCGAAAAAAATGCTGCGCCTATGCGATCGTTATCGCGGATAAATCCGCTCCTACGCGGCCGTCCGTCAGCCGCGCAAGGTCATCTTCCACGCACGATGGATCTTGCCGTTGCGGGCGAAATCCTGGTCGATTGTCTGCCCGGTGATCTCCTCGACCGCATAACGATCCGCCAGATGCTCATCAAGCTGGAATTTGCGGAAGTTGTTGGAGAAGTACAGCACGCCGCCCTGCGCGAGCCGTGCCATCGCCAGGTCCAGCAGTTCGACATGGTCGCGCTGCACATCGAACACGCCTTCCATGCGCTTGGAGTTGGAGAAGGTCGGCGGATCGATGAAGATCAGGTCGAACTCGTCACGAGAGGCTTGCAGCCACGCCATGACATCGCTCTGCTCCAGCCGATTCTTGTCGGAGAAGCCGTTGAGCGACAGGTTGCGGCGCGCCCAGTCCAGATACGTACGAGACAGATCGACGCTGGTGGTGCTGCGTGCCCCGCCCTTGGCCGCGTGCACGCTGGCGGTCGCGGTATAGCAGAACAGGTTCAGGAAACGCTTGCCCTCGGCTTCGCGCTGGATGCGCATGCGCATCGGGCGGTGGTCGAGGAACAGGCCGGTGTCCAGATAATCGGTCAGGTTGACCAACAGCTTGACGCCGCCTTCCGCCACTTCCAGAAACTGGCCCTGGGAATTCTGACGTTCGTACTGCCGGGTACCGCTCTGGCGTTCGCGGCGCTTGATCACGACCCGGCTCTTGTCGACGTTCAACGCCTGGGGAATCGCGGCCAGCGCATCGAACAGTCGGGCCGAAGCTTTTTCAGGATCGACCGATTTGGGCGCGGCGTATTCCTGGACATGGACCCAGTCCCGGTACAGGTCGATCGCCAGCGAATACTCGGGCATGTCCGCGTCGTACACGCGGTAGCATTCGACACCCTCGCGGCGTACCCACTTGCCCAGCGCCTTGAGATTCTTCTGCAAACGGTTGGCAAACATCTGCCCGCCTTCGCTCAGCCGCGCCTGCTCGACCACCACGGGCGCGGGCTTGATCGGATTACCGTTGCGATTGAGCAGCCGTTCGCCGCTCGCCTCCTCTGGCGCTTCGCGTTCAGCCTGGCGTTGTTCGGCGGTGCGGCGCTCGCCGGTCACGAACTGGTCCGGCACGACCTTGATCAACAGCAGCTTGCAAGGCAATGCGCCGTTCCAGAACGAATACTGTTTGTGGCTGCGAATACCCATGCGCTTGCCCAGGTCCGGGGCGCCGGTGAACACCGCCGCTTCCCAGTTCAGGCACGCCTGGCGCAGGCGTTCGCCCAGATTCTGGTAGAGATACAGAAGGCTGGCTTCGTCGCCGAGTCGCTCGCCATACGGCGGGTTGCAGATCACCAGGCCTTTCTGGTTCTGGTCAGGACGCGGTTCGAAGGTGGCGACTTCGCCCTGGTAGACCTTGATCCACTCGGAGAGGCCTGCCCGCTCGATGTTGTTGCGGCCCGGCTGGATCAATCGCGGATCGGCTTCGTAACCCCGAATCCACAGTGGCGGGCGGGCCAGACCCGCCTGGGCACGGGCCAGAGCCTCGTCGTGCAGTTTGCGCCACAGCGCCGGCACGTGACCGAGCCAGGCGGAGAAACCCCAGCGTTCCCGCTTGAGGTTGGGGGCGATGTCGGCCGCCATCATGCCGGCCTCGACCAGAAAGGTGCCTACGCCACACATCGGGTCGGCCAGCGCGCCGCCTTCGGCCGCGATTCGTGGCCAGCCGGCCCGGATCAGGATCGCCGCCGCCAGGTTTTCCTTCAGCGGCGCGGCGCCCTGCTGCAGGCGATAACCGCGCTGGTGCAGGCTGTGCCCGGACAGGTCCAGCGACAGGATGGCTTCGCCACGGTCCAGGCGCAGATGCACTCGCAGATCGGGATTGATCTTGTCCACCGACGGGCGCTCGCCCTGCGGCGTGCGCAGCTTGTCGACGATCGCGTCCTTGACCTTCAGCGCACCGAAGTGGGTGTTGTCGATGCCCGAGCCATGACCGCTGAACTCGACGGCGATAGTCCCGTCCGCCTCAAGATGATCCTGCCAGTCGACATCCAGCACGCCGTGGTAAAGATCATCAGCGTTCTTCATCGGGAAACGCTTGAGCACCAGCAACACCCGATTGGCGAGTCGCGACCACAGACACAGCCGATAGGCTGTCTCCATATCCGCCATGCCACGAATGGCAGAGGTGTGTTCGCGGGCGTCTTCGAGGCCCAGGCCCGCAGCCTCTTCGGCAAGCAAGCCTTCGAGACCCTTGGGGCAAGTGAGGAAAAGTTCGTAGCGATCCGACATGTGTATTCCAGGGCCTGAGCCATCAGCGGCGGGCAACGCATTGCCCTACCAGATTCAAAACAGGCGCCTTTCAGGGAGAACGCCTGCGTGACACATAACGTGTGCCGGTCCACCGTATCCGCTCGAAAGCCGTACGGCAGTCATGACTTCATCGATTCAGCAACCTACCTGTACCGGCAGGCGATAACCACTCTCATTGCGACCCTTCGTCGCTTAAACCCGTTTGGCGGGATGCCATCAGCTAGCTGCGGACCGTCCCGCCGTAAAACGCCGAGCCCGCGGCTCAGGGGCGCTGCGTGCTACATCACCGTTACACTCGTTCGACCCTTATCACGCAAAGGATCCGAAGATGACGTGCTTATGACAAAACAATCATTCACACCGCCAGACGCTTTGGTTAGAACTCATCTCAGGTCGTTACTGCAACGGTAATGACATAGCGCCCGCGACGCCGGCAGCGGGCACCAACGGCAGATCAATCTGCCCGACCTCATCGCAGGTCTCAGGGATATAACAGTCAACAGACGAGGGCAATACCCTATGAGAAGACTCAAGCGTGATCCGTTGGAAAGAGCATTTTTGCGCGGATATCAGTACGGCGTTCATGGCAAGTCCCGTGAGCTTTGCCCATTTACTCTACCGTCGGTACGCCAGGCATGGATCAACGGCTGGCGAGAAGGACGCGGCGACAACTGGGACGGTATGACCGGCACTGCGGGAATCCACAGGCTCAACGAACTTCACGCGGTCGGATGAGGTAATTCCGACTAGTCCATCGAGACTTATTGACTGACCTTTTCACATTCGCACCAGAAACGCCCCACCCGGGCGTCGGGTTGATACCCCGGGGGGCTCTTCCAGAGCCCCCCTTCCCGGCCTTCAGCACCGCCTCTTATCCACGCGGCATCGCGGCGATCGCATCGACCGACTCACGGATCAGCGCCGGCCCCTTGTAGATGAACCCCGAGTAGATCTGCACCAGACTGGCCCCCGCCGCGATTTTCTCGGCGGCGTGACGGCCTTCGGTGATGCCGCCCGCGGCGATGATCGGCATACGCCCGGCCAGCTCACCGGCCAGTATCCGCACGGTATGAGTACTCTTTTCGCGCACTGGCGCGCCGGAAAGGCCACCGGCCTCATCGGCATGAGGAAGGCCGGCGACGCCTTCGCGGCTCAAGGTCGTATTGGTGGCGATCACCGCGTCCATACCCGATTCGAGCAGCGCGGCAGCTACCAGCACGGTTTCTTCATCGGTCATGTCCGGCGCAATCTTGATCGCCAGCGGCACGCGCTTGCCGTGTTGCAGGGTCAGATGTCGCTGGCGCTCGCCCAGTGCTTCGAGCAATTGCTTGAGCGAATCGCCGAACTGCAGGCTGCGCAAGCCAGGGGTGTTCGGCGAGCTGACGTTGACGGTGATGTAGCTGGCATGGGCGTAGACCTTGTCCAGGCAGATCAGGTAATCGTCGACGGCGCGCTCGACCGGGGTATCGAAGTTCTTGCCGATGTTGATGCCCAGCACGCCCTTGAACCGCGCGGCCGCCACGCGGCTCAGCAGATGATCGACGCCCAGGTTGTTGAAGCCCATGCGGTTGATGATCGCCTCGGCATTCGGCAGGCGGAAAATCCGTGGCTTGGGGTTGCCCGGCTGAGGCCGCGGCGTGACCGTGCCGATCTCCACGAAGCCGAAGCCCAGCTGCGCAAAACCGTCGATAGCGGCGCCGTTCTTGTCCAACCCCGCCGCCAGCCCGACCGGATTGGGAAACTCAAGGCCCATGACCGTGACCGGCAACTGCACCGGTGCCTTACACAGCAGACCATTGACACCCAGACGTCCGCCCGCGCCGATCAGGTCCAGCGACAGGTCGTGGGAGGTTTCCGGGGAGAGTTTGAACAGTAACTGGCGGGCCAGGTTATACATGGGCGGGCTGGGCTCGTGAGAAGCTGAATTCAGGGCCGCGATTATAGACGCGTGCGGGCCTTGCGCGCGAGACGCGCAATGCACTTGTCGCCAGGGCCCGGAAGATCAGTGGCATATGCCTTGCTTGATCGCGTTTTTATGGAAGTGATCGATGGTGCGGGCTTTATGAATACACCTACACACAATCCCCTGGCCTGGGTGGCCGGCAGCGACGCTCCGGAGCTGAGCAGCCTGGAATTGGGCTTCATGGCCCTGACCGACTGCGCGCCCTTGGTGGTCGCCGCGACCCAGGGATTCGCTCAGCCTTATGGCCTGACGCTCAATCTGCGGCGACAGGCATCCTGGTCGGGCTTGAGGGACAAGCTGGTCAACGGACAACTGCACGCGGCCCATAGCCTGTACGGCATGATCTACGCCGTGGAACTGGGAATCGGCGGCGGCCCCTCCACGGAAATGGCGATCCTCATGGGCCTCAATCAGAACGGCCAGTGCATCAACCTTTCCCGCCCGTTACAGGACGCAGGCGTGATCACTCCTGAGGCACTCGACCGTCGCGCGCACCAAAGCGGACCAAAACTGACCTTCGCCCAGACCTTCCCCACCGGCAACCATGCCATGTGGCTCTATTACTGGCTCGCCAGCCAGGGCATTCATCCCTTGCACGACGTAGACAGCGTCGTGGTGCCTCCGCCGCAAATGGTCGAGCACCTCGAGGCCGGGCGCATTGACGGCTTTTGCGTAGGCGAGCCCTGGGGCGCCAGCGCCGTCGCCCGGCAACAGGGTTTCACCATGGCCACCAGCCAGGCGATCTGGCCTGACCATCCCGGCAAGGTGCTGGGTTGCACGCGGGCGTTCGTCGAGCAGCACCCCAACACCGCCCGCGCGCTGACCATGGCGATTCTTGAAGCCAGTCGATTCATCGAACAGAGCCCGGAAAACCGCCGCTCCACGGCGCAACTGCTCAGCGGTGCGGAGTACCTGAATACGCCGCTCGACTGCATCGAGCCACGGCTGTTCGGCCATTACGAAGACGGCCTCGGCAACCGCTGGGAGGACAACCACGCTGTGCGCTTCCACGGCGCGGGCGAAGTGAATTTCCCCTGGCTGTCGGACGGCATGTGGTTCATGACCCAGTTCCGTCGCTGGGGCGTGCTGCGCGATGACCCGGATTACCTGGCGGTTGCCAGCCGCGTTCAGCAACTGGCGCTGTATCGCCAGGCAGCCGAAGCTCTGGACATCTGCTGCCCTTCGCAGCCGATGCGCAGCAGCCAGTTCATCGACGGCCGCATCTGGGACGGCAGCGATCCGCACGGGTACGCGCGCAGTTTCAAGCTGCACGCCATGGCCGATCAGTCATCCGCCATCAGCCGCTGAGGAGCCTGGACCATGCTGCGTATTCTGCTGATCAACGACACGGCGAAAAAAGTCGGGCGACTGAAAACCGCACTAACCGAGGCCGGTTTCGAGGTCATCGACGAATCGGGACTGATGATCGATCTACCCGCGCGGGTCCAGGCCGTGCGACCAGATGTCATCCTGATCGATACCGAGTCCCCCGGCCGGGACGTGATGGAGCAAGTGGTGCTGGTCAGCCGCGATCAGCCACGGCCGATCGTCATGTTTACTGACGAGCATGACCCGGCTGTGATGCGCCAGGCGATCAAGTCCGGCGTCAGCGCTTACATCGTCGAGGGCATTCATGCCCAGCGCCTGCAACCGATACTAGACGTCGCCATGGCCCGCTTCGAAAGCGACCAGGCCCTGCGCGCGCAGCTCCTGGCCCGCGACCAGCAACTGGCCGAGCGCAAGCGCATCGAGCTGGCGAAAGGGCTGCTGATGAAGATGAAGGACTGCAACGAGGAAGAGGCCTACACCCTCATGCGCCGACAGGCGATGAGCCGCCAGCAGAAGCTGATCCAGGTGGCCGAGCAGATCATTGCGATGAGTGAATTGTTGGGGTAAGCCCGGGCCACGTTCCCTTTGGTAGGAGCCACCGGGGCGGCGTTCCGCCTTGCTGGCGATAGGGAATGGGCTCCTCGACTCTGGCCCGGCTCTTGCTTCGCCCAACATCAGGTAGCCAACGGCGGTTGCCACCCTTACGACAAAGACGTCGCTTCACGATTTCGCTCCAGCGCCTGGAACGCAATCGCGATGCGGCGTCTTTTGCGTTTCAGCCCCGGCGTCGGGGCGGGTGGAGCAGCCGGTGTCCGGAATGCTTCGCCACAGAATCTGGATTGCTCAACGTTCCGGTCCCGAACCGACCGACTTAACTTGCGGATGATGAGGTGTGCAATGGATACAAGCTTCTGGAAGGCCGGCCATAAACCGACTCTGTTCGCCGCTTTTCTCTACTTCGACCTGAGCTTCATGGTCTGGTACCTGCTCGGCCCGCTGGCGGTGCAGATTGCTACTGATTTGCAACTGACCACCCAGCAACGCGGACTGATGGTGGCAACACCGATCCTGGCCGGCGCGGTGCTGCGTTTTCTCATGGGTTTGCTAGCTGACCAGCTATCTCCCAAGACTGCCGGCATCATCGGTCAGGTGATCGTGATCGTGGCGCTGTTCGGCGCCTGGCAACTGGGCATTCACAGTTACGGGCAGGCCCTGCTGCTGGGCCTGTTCCTGGGCATGGCCGGCGCATCGTTCGCCGTCGCCCTGCCGTTGGCTTCGCAGTGGTATCCGCCGCAGCACCAGGGCAAAGCCATGGGCATCGCTGGCGCGGGCAACTCCGGGACGGTACTGGCGGCGCTGATCGCACCGGTGCTGGCAGCCAGCTTCGGCTGGGGCAATGTGTTCGGCCTGGCACTGATCCCACTGATCCTGACCCTGATCGCCTTTACCCTGATGGCACGCAATGCGCCGGAACGCGCCAGACCCAAATCCATGGCCGATTACCTCAAGGCTTTGGGCGACCGTGACAGCTGGTGGTTCATGTTCTTCTACAGCGTGACCTTCGGCGGTTTCATCGGGCTGGCCAGCGCCCTGCCCGGCTATTTCAACGACCAATACGGACTGAGCCCGATCACCGCTGGCTACTACACCGCGGCCTGCGTGTTCGGTGGAAGTCTGATGCGCCCTCTGGGCGGAGCCTTGGCCGACCGTTTCGGCGGCATTCGCACCCTGGCGGTGATGTACACCATCGCCGCCATCGGGATTGCCGCGGTCGGGTTCAACCTGCCCAGTTCGTGGGCGGCGCTGGCCCTGTTCGTCGCCGCCATGCTCGGCCTCGGTGCGGGGAACGGCGCGGTCTTCCAACTGGTTCCGCAGCGGTTCCGCAAGGAAATCGGCGTCATGACCGGTCTGATCGGCATGGCCGGCGGCATCGGCGGCTTTTTGCTGGCAGCCGGGCTGGGCGCCATCAAACAGCACAGCGGCGACTATCAGCTTGGCCTCTGGCTGTTCGCGGGTCTTGCGGTCCTCGCCTGGTTCGGCCTGTTGAACGTGAAGCGCCGCTGGCGCACCACCTGGGGCTCGGCAGCCGTAACCGCGGCCAGGGTCTGATCGCCGGTGAGTCTGGCACTGCGCTTCGCCGACTATACCGCCAGCGGTCCGCGTCCTGAAAATCAGGACGCAACCCGGCTGGTGACGCCTTCGCCCGCGCTCGCCGCCAGCAAAGGCTATCTGTTCGCCCTGGCCGATGGCGTCAGCCAATGCGCTGACGGTGGGCTGGCCGCTCGATCGACTTTGCAGGCGCTGGCGCTGGATTATTACTCGACCCCGGAAACCTGGGGCGTTGCCCAATCGCTGGACCGTCTGTTGCTGGCCCAGAACCGTTGGCTGCTCGCCAACGGATTACTGACCACCTTGAGCGCGCTGGTGCTGCGCGGCCGGCGCTTCACCCTGGCGCACGTCGGGGACTGCCGGGCCTATCGCTGGCACGACGGCGAACTGACCCGGATCAGCGAGGACCACGTCTGGGATCAGCCGGACATGCGCCACGTGCTCAAGCGCGCGCTCGGCCTGGACCAATATCTGGTCATGGACTATCTGGACGGCGAACTGCGTGAAGGCGAGCGTCTGCTGCTGATCAGCGATGGCGTCTGGGCGACGCTGGGAGACGCGGGCATTCGGTCGATCCTTGCCGAACGATCGGACCTTGAAACCACCACACGCACGCTGGTGCAGGCCGCACACCTGGCCGGCAGCCAGGACAATGCCAGCGCGCTGCTGATCGAGGTCGAGAGTCTGGGCGCCGACGATCTGGGTGACACGCTGGCCCGATTGCAGCAGTGGCCGTTACCGCCGAATCTGAAGCCCGGCCAGGAATTCGAGGGCTGGCGGATCGATTCCCAGCTGGCCCGTTCCCGGCAGTCGTGCGTCTACCGGGTGCGGGATGCGCACGATCAGGCCTGGCTGTTGAAAACCCTGGCTTTCGACCGCCAGGACGACGGCGCGGCCATGCAGGGCCTGCTGCTGGAGGAGTGGTTTCTGCGACGGGTCGCCGGACGTTATTTTCCGGAGTTGCACCCGCTGCCCGCACGCCTGCACTTGTATTACGTCATGCGCGAACATTCCGGACATACGCTGGCAACCCTGCTCGCCCAGTCCGGCCCATTGCCCCTGGCGCAGTGGCGCGACGTGGCGAACGCCCTGCTCAAGGGCGTCGGCCTGTTGCACCGGCGCAATATCATTCATCGCGACATCAAACCGGAGAACTTGCTGCTCGAAGGCAAGGACGACCTGCGCATTCTGGATTTCGGTCTGGCGTTCTGTCCGGGCCTGTCGACCTTCAGCGCAGACGAACTGCCGGGCACGCCCAGCTACATAGCCCCGGAGATCTACGCGGGCGCGTCGCCGGACGCGCGGCAGGATCTCTATGCGGTCGGAGTCACGCTCTATCGGCTGCTGACCGGCCACTACCCCTATGGCGAGATCGAAGCTTTTCAGCATCCGCGTTTCGGCTCGCCTGTACCGGCCGGGCGCTATCGCCCGGATGTCCCGGACTGGCTGGATCAGGTATTGAACAAGGCGCTACAGGCCGACCCCGGGCAACGCTACGAAACCGCCGAGCAGTGGCTGCTGGAAATGGAGCAGGCGGAACATCGTCCGGCCCAGTCACGCTCGCGGCCTCTACTGGAACGCGAGCCGCTCAAGGTCTGGAGGACGCTGGCACTGCTCTCTCTGGGCATCAACCTGCTGGCAGCGTGCGTTTGGCTCGCTCGGCATTGACCCAGCCACGCCCCTGTTGCGTGCACCGCGCATCAATCCGGTGCACTTGTAGAGGATGGCAAGGCACCAGGGCCCCGCCCACTGCTATCTCGGAAACTGGCACAAGCGCTGCATGGATCAACCCAGATGACTACATAGAGTGGCGGTCTCAACGGCGAGAACCCACTCACCCGATAACGGGACTGGACAAAGGCGTCCTGTCAGGCAACTGGCAGGGCGCCTTTTCGTTTGTGCGGAGGCACCATGAACAGACTCAAGCTGGTGATGATCGGCAACGGCATGGCAGGTGTGCGCACCCTCGAAGAGCTGTTGAAGCTGCGTGACAACATGTACGACATCACGGTGTTCGGCGCCGAGCCGCATCCCAACTACAACCGCATAATGCTATCGCCGGTGCTGGCGGGCGAACAGGACTTCGATGATATCGTCCTCAACGACCTCGCCTGGTACACCGGGCACGGGATCGATTTGCGCCTCAACCGTCGGGTCGTGCGTATCGACCGGGTCAGACGTCTGGTGATCGCCGACGACGGCAGCGAAGCGCGTTATGACCGGCTGCTGATCGCTACCGGCTCCAGTCCGTTCATCTTGCCGATCCCCGGCAACAGACTGGAAGGCGTGATCGGCTACAGGGATATCGGCCACACCCGGCAGATGATCGAGACCGCGCGTACCCATCGCCGGGCTGTGGTAATCGGCGGCGGGCTGCTGGGGCTGGAAGCGGCCAACGGGCTGGCGCTGCGGGGCATGCAGGTCACCGTGGTACACCGGGGGCGAACGCTGCTGGAACGGCAACTCGACCCAGCCAGCGGCCTGATGCTGCAGAAGGCGCTGGAACGACGCGGCCTGACGTTTCGCCTGTCCGGCCAGACCCAGGCCCTGCTGGGCGACGCCCAGGGCCGTGTCGAGTCGGTCCGGCTGGCCGACAGTGAATGCATCGCCGCGGATCTGGTGGTGATGGCCGCCGGGATTCGTCCCAATATCGAACTGGCCGAACAGGCGGGCCTGGCCTGCAATGGCGGCATCCTGGTGAACGATACCCTGCAGACCTACGACCCGCGCATCTACGCCATTGGAGAATGCGTCAGCCATCGGGGCATTGCCTATGGTCTGGTGGCCCCGCTGTTCGAACAGGCGAAAGTCTGCGCCAACCATCTGGCCCAGCTTGGCTATGCGCGCTACTCGGGTTCGATCACCTCCACCAAACTCAAGGTCACCGGCATTGATCTGTTTTCAGCGGGCGATTTCCTCGGCGCACCCGGCACGGAAAGCATCACCTTGTCGGACCCGACCAGCGGCATCTACAAAAAGCTGGTGATCAAGGAAGACGTGCTGGTCGGTGCCTGCCTTTATGGCGATACCAGCGACGGGAACTGGTACTTGCAGCAGATATGCGACGCTTCGCCCATTGGTCGATTTCGCGACCACCTGATATTCGGTCCCTCCCTGGCTGTCGAGCGAGCATGCGCATGAACGGTTTCGTCACTCCCGCCACCCAGGTGACGGCTTCCACCTGCTGCTACTGCGGCGTTGGCTGCGGCGTGCTGATCGAGCACGACGGCGAACGCATCCTGGGCGTCAGCGGCGATCCATCTCACCCGGCCAATCAAGGCCGGTTATGCAGCAAGGGCTCGACCCTGCACCTGACCGGCGATCTCTCGGCCCGGGCGCTTTACCCCGAGCTGCGCCTGAGCAAGGGGCTGGCCCGCGCCTGTACCGACTGGGACACCGCGCTTGACCACGCGGCCAGCGTGTTTGCCGAGAGCATTCGTGAGCATGGTCCGGACAGTGTCGCCTTCTATATCTCGGGGCAATTGCTGACCGAGGATTACTACGCCTTCAACAAACTCGCCCGGGCATTGGTCGGCACCAACAATATCGACAGCAACTCGCGGCTGTGCATGTCATCGGCCGTCGTCGGTTACAAACGCAGCCTGGGTGCCGACGCACCGCCTTGCAGTTACGAAGACATCGAGCTCAGCGACTGCGTGATGATCGTCGGCAGCAATATGGCCTACGCCCATCCGGTGCTGTTTCGACGACTGGAAGAAGCCCGCACCCGACGACCCGACATGAAAGTCATCGTTGTCGACCCACGCCGCACCGACACCTGCGAACTGGCCGATCTGCACGTGGCAATTCAGCCCGGCACCGACGTCGCCCTGTTCCACGGTTTGTTTCATCTGCTGGAGCGCAACGGCCAGATCGACGAAGCCTTCGTCCGCGCGCACACCGAGGGCTACGAACGGATGGCGGCCCTGGCCTGCGAGTTTCCCCCTGAGCGGGTGGCGCTGATCTGCGGCATCAGTATCGAGGACCTGCAGCGCTGCGCGGAATGGATCGGCCGCTCGCCCGCATTTCTGTCGTTGTGGTGCATGGGATTGAACCAGTCCAGCGCCGGCAGCGCGAAGAACAGCGCGCTGATCAACCTGCATCTGGCGACCGGGCAGATCGGCCGCCCCGGCGCCGGCCCCTTCTCGCTTACCGGCCAGCCGAACGCCATGGGCGGACGGGAAACCGGCAGCCTGTCCAATCTGCTGCCGGGTCATCGCGAAGTCGCCAACCCGGAGCATCGGGCGGAAGTTGCGCGCTATTGGGGCGTAAACGACCTGCCGGCCAGCCCTGGGTTATCGGCGATCGATCTGTTCAAGCAGATGAAAGCCGGCAAGATCAAAGCGCTGTGGATCGCCTGCACCAACCCCGCCCAGTCGCTGCCCGATCAGGCGAACGTTCGGGCAGCGTTGCAGGCCTGCCCTTTTGTGGTGTTGCAGGAGGCGTTCACCACCACCGAAACCGCGGCCTTCGCCGACCTGCTGCTGCCTGCGGCGAGCTGGGGCGAGAAAGAAGGCACGGTCACCAACTCCGAGCGCCGCATCTCCAGCGTGCGCAAGGCCGTACCCGCGCCCGGCGAAGCCCGCGCGGACTGGGCAATCACCACCGATTTTGCCCGCAGGCTGGCGAAGCGAGTGCGCCCCGAGGCTGCCGCGCTTTTCGAGTTTGCGAACGCGGAAACCCTGTTCCAGGAGTTCATACCGCTTACGGCAGGTCGGGATTTGGACATGACCGGTATCGACCGTGCTCTGCTCGATCAATTCGGTCCACAGCAATGGCCGTTCCCGGCGGGTGCCAGTCGGGGCACGGCCCGGTTGTATGCCGATGGTCCATTCCCCACGCCCTCCGGTCGGGCCAGGTTCGTGGATGATCCGTATGTGCCGATACGCGAGCCGCGGGATAGCGATTATCCCCTGACGCTCAACACCGGCCGTCTGCGCGACCAGTGGCACGGCATGAGCCGCACCGGCACCGCGGCCTGTTTGTTCGGTCATGTCCCGGAGGCGGTGTTGAGCCTGCATCCGCACGACATGGCTAAACATCGCCTGCAGGTCGGTGACTTGGTGCGTGTGACCAGTCGTCGCGGGGCGCTGACGATGCCGGTCATTAAGGATGACGCCCTGCTGCCGGGCCAGGCATTTCTGCCGATGCATTGGGGCGACCGGTTTCTCAAAGGCGGGATGAACAGTCTGACCCTGCCTGATTACGATCCTTTGTCGCGGCAGCCGGAACTCAAGCAGGCCGCCGTGCGAATCGAACGCGCCGAGTTGCCTTGGCAGCTTTTCGCGCTGGTGGAAGGCGACGTCCAGCAACGTCTGACCCGATTGCGTGCGTTGTGTGAAGGCTTCGATTTCGTCAGCCTTGGCCTTACCGGTCGCGAGCGGTCGGCGCTGGTCGTCAGGGCGGCCGCGGAGCATCCACCCGAAGCAGGAGTCCTTGAAGCGATCGATCAAGCGCTCGGCCTGGACGACGGGCCGGTACTGGCTTACGACGACCCGGCCCGCTCCATCGGCAAACGGCTGCGCGTTGAAGATGACAGGGTGACCGCACTGCGGCTGGCAGGCGAAACCCTGGCACGGGACTGGTTGCAAAGCCTCTGGTCTGAAGGTCGGGTCGATGAATCCGTGCGTCCCTGGCTGCTGGCACCGCTTAGCGCCCCACCCGGCCTTGCCGAAACCCAGACCCGTGACAAAGTGCTGTGCAACTGCAAGAACGTGGGACAACGCGCGATCGTCGAAGGGATCGAGCAAGGACTGGACATGCCGGCGCTCAAGGCCAGGCTTGGTTGCGGGACGCAATGCGGGTCATGCGTTCCAGAGATCAAGCGGCTTATTCAGGCGGTAACCGTGGCGTAGGAGCGGCTTCAGCCGCGATCTGCCGCAAAGCGGCAGCAAAACCGGCCGACGCAGTGTTTCAGGTGAACCGCGTGATCGTTTATCGCCAGCAAGCTGGCTCCTACAAATCACTCACGGTCCTGTAGGAGTGAGCTTGCTCGCGATCTGCCGCAGCGCGGCAGTAAAACCGGTCGACGCGGTGTTTCAGGTGAACCGCGTGATCGTTTATCGCCAGCAAGCTGGCTCCTACAAAATTCGCGGCGGTCGCCCCTTTCTTGCAGGCAAAGAAAAACCCGGCCGGAGCCGGGTTTTTCTGGTGAAGCGGGCTAATTACTTAGCCTGAGCTTCAACTTCTGCTTCTACGCGACGGTTTACAGCGCGGCCAGCGTCGGTTGCGTTGTCAGCAACTGGACGGGTTTCGCCGTAGCCTACCGAGTTCACGCGCTCAGCACCAACACCGTACTGGTTGACCAGAACTTGCTTGACGGCGTTTGCACGACGCTCGGACAGCTTCTGGTTGTAAGCGTCAGGACCGACGGAGTCAGTGTGACCTTCAACAGTAGTGGTGGTTTGTGGGTACTGCTGCATGAAGTCAGCCAGGTTCTTGATGTCGCCGTAGCTGTCAGTTTTGACAACAGACTTGTCGAAGTCGAACTTCACGTCCAGCTCAACACGAACGACTTCGGCAACTGCCGGGCAGCCATCAGCGTCAACGGTAACGTTGGCTGGGGTGTCAGGGCACTTGTCGACGTTGTCACAAACGCCGTCGTTGTCGCTGTCGGAGCAGACTTCAGCAACCGGAGCAGGAGCTGCTTCGACTTTCTTGCTGCCGCCACCGAAGTTCACACCGATACCGACGCTAGGAGCCCACTCGGTGTCACCCTGGTCGATGTTGTACTGAGCTTCAACGCCGGCACGGGCGTAGAAGTTGTCAGTGAAGTACAGCTTGGCGCCGCCGCCAACGTTGGCGAAGGTGGAACCGTTACGGCCACCACGGTCGTTCTGGCCCAGGCTCTGGTCAGAGAAACCAGCGGAGACGTACGGACGCAGCATGTCGCCAGGATTGTTGAAGTGGTACAGAGCGTCCAGGGCAGTGTTGGAGCCCTTGATGTTCTTGCCACTGTCGCTACGAACGTTGTGCACTTCGTCGTAACCCAGACGCAGTTCTACGTCGTCGGTCAGGAAGTAACCGATCGAGCCGCCGAACAGGTTGCCGTCGTTTTTGAAGTCACGAGCGCTGTCGTAGTACTCTTTCTTGGCGAAGCCTTCGATTTCGACTGCGCCTTGGCCTTGTGCCAGAGCGCCGAACGATGCTGCGGCAACAATAGTACCAATGGCCAAGCCCAAGGTGTTTTTCAGTTTCATCCGTTAAATCCCCATCTGGTGATTGTAAAGCAGTCCCGCATACCGGGGGACAACTCGTCGGCAGTCTAACAGAACCTACCGATTGGTTAGAGATATTTGCTCCGAGTTAAGTTTCGGCGACGCCTGCAAATTTCTCGCGTAGTTTATCCAAAGCCCGCTTGTAGCGCATTTTCGTTGCGCTCAAGCCCATGTGCATGATATCGGCGATTTCCTGAAATTCCAGTTCCGCGACGAAACGCAGCACCAGGATTTCCCGATCAATCGGGTTCACATGCACAAGCCAGCGATCGAGACCGCCCCGCTCTTCAGGTTTTGGCGCCTTTTCTTCCGACGCTTCCTCAAGCGGATCCAGACTCAGCGCGTCCATCAAGCGACGCTTTCGCCGTTCCTTTCGATACTGAGTGATGCACTCGTTATACGTGATGCTGTAGAGCCAGGTCTTGAACTTCGATTTACCCTCGAAATTCTTCAATCCATACAACACCTTAAGCATCACTTCCTGACAGACATCGTCAGCATCGCGATCGTTCCCTAAATAACGCGCACAGACGTTAAAAAGTGTTCGCTGGTAACGACGCATCAGCTCTTCATAAGCCTTCGTCACGTTGAACAGCTCAACGTGGGCGCGCGCGACCAGCTCCTCGTCAGAGAGCTCGCGGGGGTCGTAGCGCGTCGATAGCGGTAGGGGTTTATTCAAAACGAATCTTGCCGACTGTCAGGTCAATGTCCGCCACTGCGCGGGTCGCGGCAATTTGGCGGCATAGTTTAGCAGGTTAACCGCTTAACGGCTGCTGACTCTCTGATCGAGCAGGACGCGATTGGAAAACGACACCAGCTCCCCTTCATCAGTCAGCAGGGTCGTCTTGACCGTGCCTATCTCTTCGATCTGCCCTTCCACTTCCCCGATCTGGACATATTGTCCGACCTGAAACAGTTCACGCACATAAATCCCGGCGATGATCTGCCCGGCGATTTCCCGGCTGCCCAGGCCCAGCGCAAGCGCTACAGCCAGACCAACGGTAATCAGACCGATGACGATCACATGATTGAGCAGGTCGGTCTTGACCTCCAGCTGACTGATCGCCACGGAGATGCTGATGATGATGACCAGCCCTTGGGCAACCCGCCCCAGACCCGCCGCATAATCGACGCCGACGCCTTCCGCGGCGCCTCGCACCAGACCGTTGACCAGTTGGGCCAGGAGTACGCCGACCAGCAGGACCAGCGCGGCTCCGAACACCTTTGGCAGGTAGAGCGCCAGCATGTCCAGCGTCGCGGACACCCGCTGCAACCCCAGGGACTCAGCGGCCGATACCAGGAAAATCAACAGCACGAACCAGTAGACGATCTTGCCGATCACAGTGGAAATCGGGACTTTCACGCCGGCGCGGCCGATGATCTTGGTCAGGCCGGTACCGCCCATCAGCCGGTCCAGGCCCAGCTTGGCGAGCAATTTGGACAGCAGTGCATCGAGCAGCTTGGCGACCACGAAACCCAGCAGCACCACGACCAGGGCGCCGAACAGGTTGGGGATGAAGTTAGCGATTTTGGTCCACAATGCAGTCATTGCAGTAACCAGACTCTGGGTCCAGAGATCCAATTCCATGTTCAATCAGCCTTATCGACAGGACGAGCGGAAGGTTTGGGACGACGGGAGACCGGCGCTACATGGGCCGAACCGTTGTTGAGGGCGATCATCAGTGCTTCGGACCAGCGGCCGAGCAATCCGAACAGGACGCCGGCGCCGACCTGACGATTGGCGGTCTTGAGCACGCGCCCCAGGCAAGCGTCATCATCCCGGCTGGAGGATGACGATTTGAGCATGTCACGTAAAGATTCTTCGAACGGGTCGTGCATCAGGCACCTCACGTAATGTCAGTGAGAGACGAGGCCGCTTTCGGTCAGGTCACAGCGGCTCGAAAAAAATCTGCCGACGCCCACGCTCGTCAGACCCAGCGCAGGCGCTTGAACAGCCACCATTGGCCGAGCGCCAGCGCCACGATCAGGCCGCAGGCGATAAGAAATCCGTAGGGACTGTCGGAGCCGGGAATTCCGCCGACGTTGATACCCAGCAGGCCGGTCAGGAAGCTCATGGGCAGGAAGATCCCGGTGATGATGCCAAAGCGGTACATGGTGCGGTTCATGTGTTCGCTCAGACGCCGGTCTTCCGATTCCAGCAGCAACCCTACCCGCTCGCGGGTTAGCTCCAGCTCTTCGAGGTAACGGGTGAGGCTGTTGTTGAGCTCGTTCCAGTAATCGGCGTCGTCGCTCACGAACCAGGGCAGCTTGCTGCGCGACATCTGCGCGTAGATATCGCGCTGTGGTCCGAGAAAACGTCGCAGCCCCGCCGCCCGCCGTCGGATCTGCAACAGCTTGCTGTGGTCCGGGGTATAACACTCGTCGGCATCGGTCTTTTCTTCTTCGCTGTCGACCGATTCGGACAGGTCGCTGACCAGCCCCTGAATTTTGTCGGTCAGGTATTGGGAGAGATAGAGGATGAGTTCCGATGACGTTTTCGGACCTTTGCCCTGCCCCAGACGCTCGATCAGGTCCTCGGTCGCGCGCAATGGCCGCAAACGCAGCGAGATCACGCGCCGCGCCGAGGCAAAAATGCGCACCGACACCATGTCTTCCGGCTCCGCGCCGGGATTGAGGTTGACGCCGCGCAGAAACAGCAACAGTTCCTCGTCGGGCAGCGGCAGCAGCCTGGGACGTGTGTTTTCCTCAAGCAACAGGTCGCAGGCGAACTCACTCAGACCACTGGCCTTGCGCAGCCAGGTGTGGGTCTGCGGGTGACTGCGGTCCCAATGCAGCCACAGGCTTTCCTCGGGCTGCAGTTGCAAGGCATCGAGTTCGGTTCTGGCGATGAAACGGGCTCCGCCTTTGCCATCCAATACGAGAGCATGCACCAGCCCCCACTGCGCGTTGGCTTCATCAAACATTCAGGTTTCGCTTATTCAGGCATTTTCAGAGGAGACGGGGAAATGATCACACCGTTGTTGTCGGCATACAGCCAGTCGCCCGGCCTGAAGGTGACGCCGGCGAAGGTAACCGGCACATCCAGATCGCCGATGCCGCGCTTCTCGGTCTTCTTCGGATGGCTGGCCAGCGCCTGGACTCCGAGATCGATCTGGGCGATGACGTCCACGTCACGGATGCAGCCGTAGATCAGCAGGCCTTCCCAACCATTCTTCGCGGCCTGCTCGGCTAACTGGTCGCCCAGCAGCGCGCAGCGCAACGAGCCGCCGCCGTCGACCACCAGCACTTTGCCCTGCCCCTCCAGCGCCACCTGCTCCTTGACCCGCGAATTGTCTTCATGACATTTGATGGTAACGATCTGTCCGCCGAACGAATCGCGTCCGCCGAAGTTGCTGAACATGGGTTCCACGGCCTGAACCAGTTCAGGGTAGGCATCGCACAGATCAGGGGTAAGGTAGTGCATGAGTTCAGCTCCTGGCGGTCGAGATGAGGGATCGAGTCTTTAGCTGCGTTCGCGATTAAACCAGCATAGTGAATTTAATCCCACCCAGGAACGCCTCCCTTCCGGGCTCAACCGGCAACCGCCTCCCGCTCAGGCTCGCCTTGCGTCACCTTACGTTGCTCGCGCAGCCAGTCGGCGACCCGCGGCCAGACTTCCCGCTGCGCAGCCTTGCTGACGACCATCTCGACGTGACCGAAGTCTTCGGCGAAGCCGTGCTGTCGGCCCAGACACAGAAAGCGCTTGTGCGGCGAACCGATCTGCTCGAACAACATCCGGCAGGCCCACTCCGGGTCCTGATGATCGCCGGCGGCCGCCACGGCAAGCACCGGCACCTGCACGGATCGCAGCCCTTCCCACCAGTGGTTGTCCCGCTCGCCGAAGCGGCCGAACAATCCATGCCAGCGCATGCTTTCCAGTACCAGCCCCGTCGGCTCGTCTTCCGGACCCCGCTTGAGCCGCGGACCGGAAATATGTTCGAAGCGTTTGAGCAGCAGGCGCCCCGACCATTGCAGCGGCGGGATCTTCAGCGGCCAGTAAGTACGGCTGACCTGGCTGCCGAACAGGGCCACCGAGGCGGCATCCGCCGAGCCGAGGTAGTGTCCGCCGAGCGCCGCCGCCAGCGTGGTGCCGCCCAGCGAATGGCCGACCCAGTGAGGAATCTGTCCACTCTGCTCGCGCACGAACGCCGCGATGGCCGGTAGATCATAACGGGCATAGTCGGCGACACGATTGTGCCGGTAAGTTTCATTGCGCGCTGAAAGCCCATGGCCGCGCATCTCGGCGATCCATACGTCGTAACCGGCCCGTGCCAGAAAAGGCCCGAGACCGATACCCTTGGGCGAATACCAGAAACGACGATTGGAAAAGCTGCCATGCACCAGGATGACAGGCACGCCGCGCACCGCCAGAGGATCGGCGAGACCGAGCCGGGTGAGCGCCAGCTCGACGCTGGGGTCGGGGCTGTTGCAGGGTTTCAGGCGGTAGACGTCCTCGATCAGATCGCCACGGCGCTCGGCGCTGATCAGGGCCACGGGGAATAAATGGCTGCTGCTTTGCATAGTGCTGTTATCGAGGTGTGGGTCGAAAGTAATGATCCGGCGTACCGGGCAATCGGCCCGCTGGAAGCGAACAAGATTCCGGAGCCATAAAAAAAGGCGGTTTTCCGGGAAAACCGCCTTTTTCGTGAAAAACCTGAACCACAAGACGGCTCAGGTCATGTCGGCGTCACATCAGGCGGGTGCCTGACCCTCGGAGAGGAAGAACCAGGTTTCCAGCACGGAATCGGGGTTGAGCGAAACGCTCTCGATCCCCTGCTCCATCAGCCAGCGCGCCAGATCCGGATGGTCGGAAGGCCCCTGGCCGCAGATGCCGATGTACTTGCCCGCCTTGTTGCACGCGGCAATGGCGTTGGACAGCAGCTTCTTGACCGCCGGGTTACGCTCGTCGAACAGGTGCGCGATAACGCCGGAGTCGCGATCCAGCCCCAGGGTCAATTGGGTCAGGTCGTTGGAACCGATGGAGAACCCGTCGAAATACTCCAGGAACTCCTCGGCGAGAATCGCGTTGGAAGGCAGCTCGCACATCATGATGACGCGCAGGCCGTTTTCGCCGCGTTTGAGACCGTTGGCCGCCAGCAAATCGATGACCTGGCTCGCCTCGCCCAGGGTGCGCACGAACGGCACCATGATCTCGACGTTCGACAGCCCCATGTCTTCGCGAACCCGCTTGAGCGCGCGGCATTCCAGTTCGAAGCAGTCGCGGAAGTTTTCGCTGATATAGCGCGACGCACCGCGGAAACCCAGCATCGGGTTTTCTTCTTCCGGTTCGTACAGCTTGCCGCCGATCAGGTTGGCGTACTCGTTGGACTTGAAGTCCGACAGACGCACGATGACCTTCTTGGGCGTGAACGCCGCCGCCAGGGTGCTGATACCTTCCACCAGTTTCTCGACATAGAACTCGACCGGATCGTCGTAGCCGGCGATGCGCTTGTCGACGCTGTCCTTGATCTCGGGCGGCAGGTTGGCGTAGTTGAGCAGCGCCTTGGGGTGAACGCCGATCATGCGGTTGATGATGAATTCCAGGCGCGCCAGGCCGACACCGGCGTTGGGCAACTGGGCGAAGTCGAAGGCGCGATCCGGGTTGCCGACGTTCATCATGATCTTGAACGGCAGCTCGGGCATGGCATCGACCGAGTTGGTCTTGATGTCGAAGCCCAGTTCGCCTTCGAAGATATAACCGGTATCGCCTTCGGCACAGGAAACGGTCACGCCCAGGCCGTCATTCAGCAGCTCGGTCGCATTGCCGCAACCGACCACCGCCGGGATGCCCAGCTCGCGAGCGATAATCGCCGCGTGGCAGGTACGACCACCACGGTTGGTGACGATGGCGCTGGCGCGCTTCATCACCGGTTCCCAGTCCGGATCGGTCATATCGGACACCAGCACGTCGCCGGGCTGGACCTTGTCCATCTCCGACACGTCCTTGATGATCCGCACCTTGCCGGCGCCGATGCGCTGGCCGATGGCGCGACCTTCGACCAGGACACTGCCCTTTTCCTTGAGCAGGTAGCGCTCCATGACGTTGGCCGAGGAACGGCTCTTCACGGTTTCCGGGCGTGCCTGCACGATGTACAGCTTGCCATCGTCACCATCCTTGGCCCACTCGATGTCCATCGGCGCCTTGTAATGTTTCTCGATGATCATCGCCTGTTTCGCCAGCTCGCTGACTTCGGCATCGGTCAGGCAGAAACGCGCGCGGTCGGCGGCGTCGACATCGACGGTCTTCACCGAGCGACCTGCACTGGCCTCCTCGCCGTAGATCATCTTGATCGCCTTGCTGCCCAGGTTGCGGCGCAGGATCGCCGGACGGCCGGCGGTCAGCGTGTGCTTGTGCACATAGAATTCGTCCGGGTTCACGGCGCCCTGAACGACGGTTTCACCCAGGCCATAGGCACCGGTAATGAACACCACATCGCGGAAGCCCGACTCGGTGTCGAGGGTGAACATGACGCCGGCGGTGCCGGTTTCGGAACGCACCATGCGCTGCACGCCGGCCGAGAGCGCGACCAGCTTGTGGTCGAAGCCCTGGTGGACGCGATAGGAAATGGCGCGGTCATTGAACAGCGAAGCGAACACTTCCTTGGCGGCGCGGATCACGTTGTCGACGCCGCGAATGTTGAGGAAGGTTTCCTGTTGGCCCGCGAAGGAGGCGTCCGGCAGGTCTTCGGCGGTGGCCGATGAACGCACGGCGACGGCCAGATTGGGGTTGCCGGCGGACAACGCATCGAAAGCCGCGCGAATTTCGGCGTCGAGGCGCTCGGGGAACTCGGCTTCCATGATCCACTGACGAATCTGCGCGCCGGTACGGGCCAGCGCGTTGACGTCGTCGACATCAAGAGCATCCAGAGCAGCATGGATCTGATCGTTCAGACCGCTCTGCTCAAGGAAATCACGGTAGGCCTGGGCCGTGGTAGCAAAGCCACCAGGCACCGAAACGCCAGCGCCCGCGAGGTTGCTGATCATTTCGCCGAGGGATGCGTTCTTGCCTCCCACATGCTCCACATCATGGACGCCGAGCTTATCGAGGGAAACTACGTACTCTACCAAGGTGATCTCTCCACTAACGGTTGTTGGGAAAAGCTCAAGTACCGACGGCCGCCGGGAAGCGACTGCCGGCCAGTTGGATCGGGCGCGAGCCAGAACCGGTTAAAAAGGCGAGAATGCAGCTTCGAGGGCCGCAAGCGCGCCTATGATATCCAGGAATCGTCACCTGCCTTAAGGTCAAGACGCACATGAAACGATCCGCTTTCTTTATTTCCGACGGCACGGGTATCACCGCCGAAACGCTGGGCCAGAGTCTGCTAGCGCAGTTTGAAACCATTACCTTCAACAAGTTCACGCGCCCCTATATAGACAGCGTCGAGAAGGCCCGGGCGATGGTACAACAGATCAACAACGCCGCCGACAAAGACGATGCCCGGCCGATCATCTTCGATACCATCGTCAACCAGGAAATCCGCGAAATCCTGGCTACCTCCAACGGCTTCATGATCGATATCTTCTCGACCTTTCTCGCGCCGCTGGAGCAGGAGCTTAGTTCACACTCGTCCTATTCGGTGGGTAAATCCCATTCGATCGGGCACAGTTCCAAGTACATGGAGCGTATCGAAGCGGTCAACTTCGCCCTGGACAACGACGACGGCGCCCGCACCCAGTATTACGACAAGGCCGACATCATTCTGGTGGGTGTTTCACGCTGCGGCAAAACGCCGACCTGCCTGTACATGGCGATGCAGTTCGGTATCCGCGCGGCCAACTATCCGCTGACTGAAGACGACATGGAGCGTCTGCAATTGCCGGAGGTACTGAAAGCGCACCGCGATAAACTCTTCGGCCTGACCATCGACCCTGATCGCCTGACGGCCATCCGTCACGAGCGCAAGCCCAACAGTCGCTACGCCAGTTACGCCCAGTGCGAGTTCGAAGTGCGCGAAGTGGAGAACCTGTTCCGCCGGGAGAACATCGCGCATATCAACTCGACGCATTTTTCCGTGGAAGAGATCTCGGCCAAAGTGCTGGTGGAGAAAGGGGTGGAGCGCCGGTTCAAGTAACGCCGGCTGTGGATTCAAGCCCCCCTGTCATCTGTGCGTGTGTGATGTATTCTGTGGGAGGCAGCTTGCTGGCGATGAACCATGACGCGGTTTGTCTGACACTCTGCGTGGTCCGGTTTTGCTGCCGCTTCGCGGCAGATCGCGGATGAATCCGCTCCTACGGATGGTCGTTGATTGCCACTGGCGGCACCCTCACCCAGCCTTCCATCAGGGTCCTGGCGCTGCGACTCATGATCGCTTTGGTCACTTTCCATTCACCGTCCTGTTGAATCGCCTCGGCGCCGACGCGCAGGGTGCCGGATGGATGGCCAAAGCGCACGGCCCGGCGGGACGCGCCCCCAGCGGCCAGGTTCACCAGCGTGCCGGGGATGGCTGCGGCGGTGCCGATGGCGACTGCCGCAGTGCCCATCATGGCGTGATGCAGCTTGCCCATGGACACCGCGCGCACCACCAGGTCGATGTCTTGCGCGCTGACCTGCTTGCCGCTGGAAGCCCGATAGTCGGCCGGTGGCGCGACGAATGCGACCTTGGGCGTGTGCTGGCGCGCGGCGGCCTGCTCGATGCTGTCCACCAGCCCCATGCGCACCGCGCCGGCGGCGCGGATCGCTTCGAGCACGGCCAGAGCCTGCGGGTCGCCGTTGATGTCGCCTTGCAGTTCGGTGCCGCTGTAGCCGATGTCGACGGCGTTGACGAACACGGTCGGGATGCCGGCGTTGATCAGGGTGGCTTTAAGCGCCCCCACTCCCGGCACATCGAGTTCATCGATCAGATTGCCGGTGGGAAACATCGAGCCGCCCGCGCCCTCTTCATCAGCCGCCGGATCGAGAAATTCCAGCCGCACCTCGGCTGCCGGAAAGGTCACGCCATCCAGCTCGAAGTCGCCGGTTTCCTGCACGTCCCCGTTGCTGACCGGCACATGAGCGATGATCGTCTTGCCGATATTGGCCTGCCATATCCGTATGGTCGCCACCCCGTCATGGGGCACACGCGCCGGGTCTACCAGCCCGCTGCGAATCGCAAAACCGCCCACCGCGGCGGACAGGTTTCCGCAGTTGCCGCTCCAGTCCACGAACGGCTGGTCGATGGAGACCTGACCGAACAGGTAATCGACGTCGTGATCCGGCCTGCTGGCCGGCGCCAGTATCACAGCCTTGCTGGTGCTGGACGTCGCACCGCCCATGCCGTCGATCTGCTTTTCGTAGGGATCGGGGCTGCCGATGATCCTGAGCAGCAGCGCGTCACGTGCGGGTCCCGGCACCTGCGCGGCTTCAGGCAGGTCGCTCAGCTTGAAGAACACGCCTTTACTGGTGCCGCCACGCATGTAGGTGGCAGGAATCTTGAGTTGGGGTGCGTGAGGCATGAGGGTTTGTCCTTTAATGATGCACGGCCAGACGTTCTGGCGATCAGTGCCTGATTGACACCTGACAGATAGCGTCGGTCTCGTCGCGACCAAGGTCCCTCCCACAGAAGGTATGCGCATGACCGTGGGAGGGAGCTTGCTCGCGACAGCCCGTAGCAAGGTGGAACCTGGCACCAAGGCGGCGGATGCCGGCGTCAGCCATCGCTTGCCTCCAGGAAATCCTGGGCGAAACGCTGCAACACGCCCCCCGCCTCGTAGATCGAGACTTCTTCGGCGGTGTCCAGCCGGCAGGTGACCGGCACGTTTAGCCGCTCGCCATTGTGACGGTGGATGACCAGCGTCAGGGTCGCGCGGGGCGTTCGTTCACCAATCACGTCAAAGGTTTCGCTGCCGTCGATGCCCAGGGTCAGCCGCGTGGTGCCCGGCTGGAACTCCAGCGGCAGCACGCCCATGCCCACCAGATTGGTGCGATGGATACGCTCGAAGCCCTGCGCCGCGATGGCTTCGACACCCGCCAGCCGGACGCCCTTGGCGGCCCAGTCGCGGGACGACCCTTGGCCATAGTCCGCGCCGGCGATGATGATCAGTGGCTGCTTGCGCTGCATGTAGGTCTCGATGGCCTCCCACATGCGCATCACCTTGCCCTCAGGCTCCAGCCGGGTCAGCGAGCCTTTCTTGACCTGCCCGTCCACGACGGCCATTTCGTTGACCAGTTGCGGGTTGGCGAAGGTGGCGCGTTGCGCGGTCAGGTGATCGCCGCGATGGGTCGCGTAAGAGTTGAAGTCTTCTTCCGGCACGCCCATTTTCGCCAGGTATTCACCGGCGGCGCTGTCACGCAGGATCGCATTGGACGGCGACAGGTGGTCGGTGGTGATGTTGTCCGGCAGCACCGCCAGCGGGCGCATGCCCGCCAGAGTCCGCTCTCCGGCCAGCGCGCCTTCCCAGTAAGGGGGACGCCGAATGTAGGTGCTCATTGGCCGCCAATCGTAGAGCGGCTCGACCTGCGGCCCGCTCAGGTCATCCACGGCAAACATCGGGATATACACCTGACGGAATTGCTCCGGCTTCACCGCTGCCTGCACCACGGCGTCGATTTCCTGATCGTCAGGCCAGATGTCGCGCAGGCGTATTTCTCGCCCATCCACCACGCCCAGCACGTCACGCTCGATGTCGAAACGTGTGGTCCCGGCGATGGCATAGGCGACCACCAACGGCGGCGAAGCCAGGAAGGCCTGCTTGGCGTAAGGATGGATACGGCCATCGAAGTTTCGGTTACCGGACAGCACCGCGGTGGCATACAGATCGCGGTCGATGATTTCCTGCTGGATGACCGGATCCAGCGCGCCGGACATACCGTTGCAGGTCGTGCAGGCGAAGGCCACGATGCCAAAACCCAGTTGCTCCAGTTCGCGGGTCAACCCGGCCGCGTCCAGATACAGCGCCACCGCCTTGGAGCCGGGTGCCAGTGAGGTTTTCACCCAGGGTTTGCGGGCCAGACCCAGGCGATTGGCATTGCGCGCCAGCAGTCCCGCCGCGATGACGTTGCGCGGGTTGCTGGTGTTGGTGCAACTGGTGATCGCCGCGATGATGACCGCGCCGTCGGGCATCTGCCCCGGCGTTTCTTGCCACGGCCCGGCGATGCCTTTTTCGGCAAGCTCGGAGGTTGCGACCCGGGCATGGGGATTCGACGGCCCGGCCATATTGCGCACCACCGTGGACAGATCGAAGCTCAGCACCCGTTCGTATTCGACCTGCGCCAGACTGTCCGACCACAGCCCGGTTTGCCGCGCATAGGTCTCCACCAGCCGCACCTGATCATCTTCCCGGCCGGTCAGGCGCAGGTAATCGAGGGTCTGCGAGTCGATGGAAAACATCGCGGCGGTCGCGCCATATTCCGGCGCCATATTGGAAATGGTGGCACGGTCACCCAGGGTCAGGCTGGAAGCGCCTTCGCCGAAGAATTCCAGGTACGCGCCGACCACCTTCTGCCGGCGCAGGAATTCGGTCAGCGCCAGCACGATGTCCGTGGCCGTGATGCCGGGCTGGCGGCGACCGGTCAGCTCGACGCCGACGATATCCGGCAGACGCATCCAGGAAGCACGCCCCAGCATCACGTTCTCCGCCTCCAGCCCGCCTACGCCGATTGCGACCACTCCCAGCGCATCGACGTGGGGCGTATGGCTGTCGGTGCCGACCAGCGTATCGGGAAACGCCACGCCATCGAGTGTCTGCACCACCGGCGACATTTTCTCCAGATTGATCTGGTGCATGATGCCGTTGCCGGGCGGGATCACTTCGACGTTCTTGAATGCCTGCTTGGTCCAGTCGATGAAGTGAAAACGGTCCTCGTTACGGCGGTCCTCGATGGCGCGGTTCTTGGTGAAGGCGTCGGGATCGTAGCCGCCACACTCCACTGCCAGCGAATGGTCGACGATCAACTGCACCGGCACCACCGGATTGACCAGCGCCGGGTCGCCGCCCTGGGAGGCGATGGCATCGCGCAGCCCGGCCAGATCCACGAGCGCGGTCTGGCCGAGAATGTCATGACAGACCACGCGGGCGGGAAACCAGGGGAAGTCCAGATCCCGGCGACGCTCGATCAGCTGGGTCAGCAATGCTTCGAGGCTGACGGGATCGCAGCGACGCACCAGGTTTTCCGCCAGCACGCGGGACGTGTAGGGCAAGGTGTCGTAGGCGCCGGGCCGGATGGCGTCGACGGCCGCGCGGGCGTCGAAATAGTCCAGTGAAGTGCCGGGAAGCGGCTTGCGGTATTCAGTGTTCATGCGAAGACTCGGTCACGGTAAGGTCCGGACGGCGCGGGGAGCTTCTGGCGGCTCCCCTGCTTCCGTCAACGTTGATCGATGGATACGAACGGGCGCTGCTCCACCCCGACATATTCGGCGCTTGGACGAATGATGCGATTGTTCGCCCGCTGCTCGAAGACATGGGCCGCCCAGCCGGTCACCCGCGAGCAGACGAAGATGGGCGTGAACAGCTTGGTCGGGATACCCATGAAGTGGTAAGCCGAGGCGTGGTAGAAGTCGGCATTGGGGAACAGTTTCTTCTCATCCCACATCACCTTGTCGATGGCTTCGGAGACCGGGAACAGCACCTGGTCGGCCGCCTCGTCCGCAAGCTTGCGCGACCACTCCTTGATCACTTCGTTACGCGGGTCCGACTCTTTATAGATGGCGTGCCCGAAGCCCATGATCTTTTCCTTGCGTTCAAGCATGCCCAGTGTGCCCTGGGTCGCTTCATCGGCGCTGCCGAAGCGCTGGATCATCTCCATCGCCGCTTCGTTCGCCCCGCCATGCAAGGGGCCACGCAAGGTGCCGATGGCCGCCGTGATGCAGGAATACAGGTCGGACAGGGTCGAGGCGCAGACCCGCGCGGTGAAGGTCGAGGCGTTGAACTCGTGCTCGGCGTAGAGAATCAGCGAGACGTCCATGACCTTGCGGTGCAGTTCGCTGGGCGACTTGTCCAGCAGCAGGCGCAGGAAGTGCGCGCCAATGGAGTCTTCATCACTGGTGCAGTCGATGCGTACACCGTCGTGACTGAAGCGATACCAGTAACACATGATCGCGGGGAACGCTGCCAGCAGGCGGTCGGTGGCGTCGCACTGCTGCTCGAAACCGCGCTCGGGTTCCAGCGTGCCCAGCATCGAAGCGCCGGTGCGCATCACGTCCATCGGGTGAGTGTCGGCGGGGATTCGCTCCAGCACTTCCTTGAGCGGTTGCGGCAGATCGCGCAGGCCTTTGAGACGCTGCAGATAGTCATTCAATTCGGCCTGGGTCGGCAGCTCACCATAGAGCAGCAAATAGGCGACTTCTTCGAAGCGCGCACCGGCTGCCAGTTCGCGCACGTCATAGCCACGGTAAGTCAGCCCGGCGCCGGCCATGCCGACGGTGGACAGGGCAGTCTGTCCGGCGACCTGGCCTCGCAGACCGGCGCCGCTCAATACTTTTGCTTCAGCCATTGCATTCTCCAGTTTTTGAAATTGTCGGGAATCGGCTTGTTGTCATATATACCCATGTCCGTAGGAGCCAGCTTGCTGGCGATGAACGATTACGCGGTCCTTCTGAAACACAGCGCCGTTCGGTTCTGCTGCCGCTGCGCGGCAGATCGCCAGCAAGCTGGCTCCTACAGGTTTCGTGCAATTCGCAGGGGCCACCGGGACCGCTTCAGCCCTTTTTCTGCGCAAACAGCGCATCGAGCCTGCGCTCGAAATCGTGGTAATCGATGGCGTCGTACAGCTCCATGCGGGTCTGCATGGTGTCGATGACATTTTTCTGGGTGCCGTCGCGACGGATCGCGCCATAGACATTCTGCGCCGCCTTGTTCATGGCGCGGAACGCGGACAGAGGATAGAGCACCAGCGAAACGTCGGCCTCGCGCAGCTCATCCACGGTAAACAGCGGCGTAGCGCCGAACTCGGTGATGTTGGCGAGAATCGGCACGCCGGCGCGGTTGGCGAATTGTTTGTACATGGCCAGCTCGGTGATGGCCTCGGGGAAAATCATGTCCGCCCCCGCTTCGATACAAGCCGCCGCGCGCTCCAGCGCCGACTCCAGACCCTCGACCGCCAGCGCATCGGTACGCGCCATGATCACGAAACTGTCGTCGGTGCGTGCATCCACCGCCGCCTTGATGCGGTCGACCATTTCCTGCTGCGAGACGATTTCCTTGTTGGGCCTGTGCCCGCAGCGCTTGGCGCCCACCTGATCTTCGATATGAATGGCGCCGGCGCCGGCCTTGATCATCGAGCGCACCGTGCGAGCCACGTTGAAGGCCGAAGAACCGAAGCCGGTGTCGACATCCACCAGCAGCGGCAGATCGCAGACATCGGTGATGCGCCGTACATCGATCAGCACATCTTCCAGGCCGCTGATACCCAGGTCCGGCAGCCCTAGCGATCCCGCCGCGACGCCCCCGCCGGACAGATAGATCGCCCTGAAGCCGGCGCGCTGGGCCAGAAGCGCGTGGTTGGCGTTGATTGCGCCCACGACTTGCAACGGATGCTCGGTGGCGACCGCGTCGCGAAAGCGCTGGCCGGGGGTTTGCGGATTATTGTTCATTGTTCACCTCGTTCGGGAGCAGGCTGCTCAAGGTAATGCCGTTCGATGTTGCGGCGGGATGCGCCGATGTGTCGGCGCATCAGCAATTCGGCGAGTTCGCCATCGCCATCGGCGATGGCATCGAGAATCCGGTGATGTTCCGTGAATGCCTGGCGCGGGCGATTGGGCGTGGTGGAGAATTGAATGCGGTACATGCGCACCAGCTGGTAGAGGTCACCACAGAGCAACTGGCTCAAGGTGCGGTTGCCACAGCCTTGAATGATCCGGTAGTGGAAATCGAAGTCGCCTTCCTGCTGGTAATAGCCAAGCCCGGCCTGGAACGCCTCGTCCCGCTCGTGGGTATCGAGGACCGCGCGTAGCTCATCGATCTCGGCTTTCGACATGCGCTGCGCCGCCAGCCGGCAGGCCATTCCCTCAAGCGATTCGCGAATCTCGTACAGTTCGATCAGTTCGGCATGATCAAGGGAAACGACGCGAGCGCCAACGTGGGGCACCCGGACGACGAGGCGCTGCCCTTCAAGCCGGTGGATGGCTTCGCGCAGCGGTCCGCGGCTGATGCCATAGGTGCGTGCCAGCTCCGGCTCGGAGATCTTGCTGCCCGGCGCAATCTCGCCACTGATAATGGCCGACTGAATTCGCCGGAAAACATGTTCCGCCAGCGTACCCTGGTCTTCGCCTGAGATCTGGACCTCGCTCAGCATTGTCGACACTTCCCGTAAAACCCTAAACAAACCAGTAGGAGCGGATTTATCCGCGAAGCGAGCGGCTAGACGACAAAAACGGCTGAGCCTGTGAGATCGATCGCGGCTGAAGCCGCTCCTACGGGGATCGATTCCGTTTGTGAAAGCTAGCCTCGATCGGGACGATGGTCAACGAGCATAAGCAGATTGTCGACAATCGTCTAATAAGCTCTTGCACGCTAAGGCCCACTGCCGGACTGGATTCGTCCTACGGAATGTTCAGCCCGCCGCTTTACTGGCGCCTGAAATACTGCGTGCTAGAATGCTGCCGCTTCGGTCGGGCGCCACGCAAATCCCACCGCGCTCCCGTCCTGCCGGCTCGCCTTGCAGGTTGCATTGACCCTCATATCACTCGCCAGGATCTATGAAACTCGCACTCCTCCCCGCCCTGCTCTGCCTCTTGTCGATGCCGGTCATGTCCCTCGCCGCCAGCAAGACTGTCTACGGCCTCAACGAATACGCGAGGCTAAACGACATGGACCTCGAAGTGGCCGCCAAGCTCGACACCGGTGCCAAGACCGCGTCCCTGAGTGCGAGGGACATCAAGCATTTCAAGCGTAACGGCGAAAGCTGGGTGCGGTTCTATCTGGCCATCGACGACCGTCATGCCCACCCTATCGAGCGCCCGCTCGCCAGGGTCAGCAAGATCAAGCGCCGCGCCGACGACCTGGACCCGGATGAAGAGCAGCAATACAGCGCCCGCCCGGTCATCAGCCTGGATATCTGCATGGGTGAAGTTTTACGTACCGTGGAAGTGAACTTGACCGACCGAAGTGCTTTCCAATACCCGCTTCTGATCGGGTCGGAGGCCCTCAAGCATTTCGATGCGGTGGTCGACCCGAGCCTCAAATACGCTGCCGGCAAGCCCGGCTGCGCTTCCATCGCTCAAAACGCAGAGTAGAAACATGCGCGCTCTTACGCTCCATCTGAAGATCCTGATCGCTGTGCTGGTGACCATGGGCATTGCAATCACGGCTTACCAGATAGTCGCGCTCGGCATTCCCGTGAGCGAAGAAGAAACCGACGATCTGTGGAACATCGACGCCAAGGTCGAGTTCGTTGCCACACCCAAGGAATCGGTGAAGATCCAGATGTTCGTGCCGCCACTGGCCCACGATTACATCAGCCTTAACGAAAGCTTCATTTCCAATAACTACGGCGTCAGCGTCAACCGCGCCGACGGCAATCGCCGGGTAACCTGGTCGACCCGGCGCGCCACCGGCAACCAGACCCTCTACTACCGACTGGTGTTGACCAAGCGCTACGCAGGCGAAAAACCCAAGCTCAAGGGCCCGATCTTCCGCGACAGCCTGCCGGTGGAGGGGCCTGAAAAGATCGCCGCCGAAGCGCTGCTGGCGCCGATCCGCCAGCATTCGGCGGACGTCGAGACCTTCATCACCGAAGCCATCAAGCGGGTCAACAACCTCAACGACGACAACGTCAAGCTGCTGCTGGGCGGCGATACCTCGGCGGGCAAGAAGGCACAGGTCACCGAACTGCTGCTGTCCATTGCCCATGTGCCGATGGAAAAGGCGCACACCATCCGCCTGATCGCCGACCAGCCGCAGACACCGGAACTATGGCTGCGCAGCTTCAATGGCAAGGACTGGCTGTACTTCAATCCGGAAACCGGTGAAGCCGGCTTGCCGGAAGACCGCCTGCTGTGGTGGACCGGCGAGGAAAGCCTGATCACCACCGAGGGCGGGCGCAAGGCGCAGGTCACCTTCAGCCTGAACAACAGCGAAATGAACGCCATGCGTCTGGCCAAGCTGACCGACGAGAGCACCGACGCGGACTTCCTGTCCTATTCGCTCTACGGCCTGCCGCTGCAGACCCAGCAGACCTTCATGATCATGGTCATGATCCCGATTGGCGTGCTGGTGATCCTGGTGCTGCGCAACCTGATCGGGCTGCAGACCCTCGGCACCTTCACCCCGGTGCTGATCGCTTTGGCGTTCCGTGAAACCCAGCTGGGCTTCGGCATCGCGCTGTTCACCGTGATCACCGCGCTGGGCCTGTCGCTGCGTTCGTACCTCGAACACCTGAAATTGCAGATGCTGCCCCGCCTCTCGGTGGTGCTGACTTTCGTCGTAGTGCTGATCGCGGCCATCAGCCTGTTCAGCCACAAGCTGGGGCTGGAACGCGGGCTCTCGGTAGCGTTGTTCCCGATGGTGATCCTGACCATGACCATCGAACGCCTGTCCATCACCTGGGAAGAGCGCGGCGCCAGCCATGCGATGAAAGTCGCGATCGGCACCCTGTTCGCCGCCTCCCTGGCGCACCTGATCATGAGCATCCCGGAACTGACCTACTTCGTGTTCACCTTCCCTGCCGTGCTGCTGGTGCTGGTCGGCTTCATGCTCGCGATGGGCCGCTATCGCGGCTACCGCCTGACCGAACTGGTACGCTTCAAGGCGTTCCTGAAAGAGGAACACGCCAAGTGATCGGCTGGTGGAAGACCTGGAAGGCGCTGGAAGCCAAGGGCATCATGGGCATCAACCGGCGCAACGCCGACTACGTGCTCAAGTACAACAAGCGCAGCCTGTATCCCATCGTGGATGACAAGATCATCACCAAGGAACGGGCGATTCAGGCCGGCATCCATGTGCCGGAGATGTACGGGGTGATCTCGACCGAGAAGGAAATCGACAAGCTCGGCGAGATCATCGGCGGGCGCAGCGATTTCGTCATCAAGCCGGCCCAGGGCGCGGGCGGCGACGGCATCCTGGTCATCGCCGACCGCTTCGAGGAACGCTATCGCACGGTGTCCGGACGCATCATCAGCCATGGGGAAATCGAGCATCAGGTGTCGAGCATCCTGACCGGGCTGTATTCCCTGGGCGGGCATCGCGACCGCGCGCTGATCGAGTATCGGGTCAAGCCCGACCCGATCTTCAAGAGCATCAGCTACGAAGGCGTGCCGGACATCCGCATCATCGTGCTGATGGGCTATCCGGTGATGGCAATGCTACGCCTGCCGACCCGCCAATCGGGCGGCAAGGCCAACCTACACCAGGGCGCCATCGGCGTCGGCGTGGACCTCGCCACCGGCATCACCCTGCGGGGCACCTGGCTGAACAACATCATCAGCAAACACCCCGACACCACCAACGCGGTCGACGGCGTGCAACTGCCCACCTGGGACGGCTTCATGAAACTGGCCGCCGAATGCTACGAGCTGTGCGGGCTGGGTTACATCGGCGTCGACATGGTGCTGGACGAAGACAAAGGCCCGCTGATCCTTGAACTCAACGCCCGCCCCGGCCTGAATATCCAGATCGCCAACGACTGCGGGCTGACTCACAGGACCCAGGCGGTGGAGGCGCGCCTGGAAGAGCTGGCGCGCAATGGGGAGCGGGAGACGGCGGTGGAGCGGTTGAAGTTTGTGCAGGAGGCATTCGGGCACGTCGTCTGACCTGCTTCCTCATCCTGTCGCCAAGGCGGCGGCCGTCATGCCACAAGCGTGATGTCGTCGTTCACCGGAAAATTCGGAGTGGTCGGCCAGGTCACGCCCTCGTTGAAGCTCACGAATACTTGCAGGGAAAACCTGGTATCGAGCTTCAGTCCCGCCATAAAGCTTTTGACCACGCTTGCCCGGATGCCGCTTATCAACTCCGAGGAAGTGACCGGATGGTTGTCCATGACGACCTGCTCTACGGGCTGCCCGGTGGTGTTCACACCGGTAATCCGGATCCGGACCCATTGAGTAGTTGCCATCAGGGTCCAGGTACCCAGCGCCAGTGGCAGTCCGGAGGCCGGGATGCTGGCGAGACTCAGCCTGCTGCCTGCCAAACCAACGACCTGGATGAGCGGCAGCCGGGCGGGATCGAGCGCAAGTACTTGCAGCCGCCTGATGGCTGAGGGATACGAAGTCGACGGCCCTGTGACATCGTAGGTGACAGGAAGTCTGCCACCTATATGAGCGGCCACATACTCTTTGGGAATCACATAGCGCCGTGAACCCGGCGACGCGGGGGTCGAAGTCCGGTAAGAGCCTGATGTATCTTGCTCCCCCCATTGCACCCAAATTGTTTCGTCGGGATAGATGATTGCCGTGTCGGGCACGATGACAGTGGCACCCGCCGCCGCACGCTCGGGCGCAAGCGTGATCTGCTCGCCCGATCCTGTTGCATGTTCCACGTCCGGCCAATCCAGATCACGTACCACGACCCGGGTCTGCAGCGTTACCGCTTCAGCATAGGGGCTGAGATTCCCGGCCCTGTCACGCACTCGGTAGTAGGCTCGACGCGGACCATCCCCACGACTACGAATCATGCTGCCCTCGAAGGCAATCGCGAACGGCTTGCTGGTGTCGTCCTCGACCAATGACCAGGTGTCGACCTCCTCATGACTGTCCGGCGTGCTATCCCAGTACCAGGTGATTTCATCGCCCGCGCCAGGCTCGCCATAACGGGGCAGATCCGCCATGACCTTGTCGTCATGAGCAGCCAGATAACCGGCCGTCACACCGTTGGAGATGATTTCTGTCGGAAAGATCAGCCGCTCGCTTGCCGCAAGCACCGGCGCGGTCTTGTCGATGGTGACCGTCAGGGGTTCGGAACCAGCGGGATTGCCGGTATGGATGGTAACGACGTAGTGGGCAGCAAATACTCCATCCGCGAGCGCTGCCACAGGAACCATGATGAACAGATCATCTGCGGCCACCGGTGCGGTCCATTCTTTGGAGAAAGAGGCTTTACCCCAGTGCAGAACCAGGCGTTCCGGGTTTTCCGGCGACGGCAAACTGTTGTGCCACATGGGAAATTCGATACGCAAGGGCGCCGTCGTGGCGGAAACCGGTATGAGATTGGTCGCGCCGCCCGGGATATCAGGGAGTGCATCCGGAGCGGTTGGCGGTGGCAGGAGGTCATCCGCGCCTGGAGAAAGAGTAGACATGAGAGCACTCCTGTCATTAAGGGAAGGCCTTCCTGGTCTCCCGAGATTCCTGGTTGTAGGTCACACCGCGACCGGGTTACGGGGTTGCCGCGCCAGAGCGGTTCACTTGTCCTTCCGAATCTGTGTCCCTGCGCGGTGATGCGCCGCCTTGCGCGCGACGGGTCCGACAGAATTGTTGATCCTTTGCGGCGCTCCGCCTGAGGCCTGACCGGAAGACCTGCTTACCAGGGCAGGTGCGCGACCGGGCGACCGCGACGGAGGCGGATGTCTGTAAATGTCGTCTGGCACCCGAGTGCGTTGCCCCCCGAACGGAACATCGCCCATTCTCCTTGTTTGCCAGGCGGCTCTGCTATTCACCGTCCTAGCTGAAGTTCCCATGGCCCCCAATCCTGCCGTCAACAGCGCGCCCGCCAGCAGCATCCCGCCGGCAACGTACAGCGCTGTCTGCAAGACCTGGTTATCTTTGACCTGCGTGCCCCAAACGATCAATCCTACGCCCGCTATTCCGAGAATCCCGGCTAAGGCGCCCATGCCAATGAAATGCCCGCTGGGGTCAGCATGATTCACCGGATCCCCTTCACAATACGCATAACCGTTCACCCCCCCTTCATCGAACGGGCTCAGCGAATCCGGACTGTTGAAACGCATCAATACCGGGTTGAAGGCGCGGTAACCGTTGCCGAGCATCTGCCAGCCCGTTGCATGCTCGCGCAACTCGCCGTTGAACCCCAGAGGGGTGCCGGTTTGAGCACTCTCCTCGCGCCAGCCGTATGGGCTATAGGCCATAACCTGCGTCGTCTGGTCCTCGGCCGTTTCGCTCAACACGCTTTGCCGGGCATCGCAAGCCAGCAACTGAGAACCCGACCCTCCATTGTCCCGGATTTCAGCCAGCACCTGCCCTTGACCTCGCACAAAGCTGATCCGCTGCGCACCCCGCAGGCGCGTGGCCAGCTCATCCTCCCGGTAAAAGCGCTGCTCGTCGTCCGGCCCCGCACCTGCGAGGCGGTCAATCGGGTCATAACGGTAGGGGTTCTGTCCGCCGTCCGATTCCTCGACCGTCAGCAGCCGGTTCAGCGAATCGTAGGTCAGCGTGCGTTGGCGCTCGTCGTGGATCAGATTGCCGTTAGGGTCGTAATCCAGATCGATCTGCGCTGGATATTGAGCCGTGTCGGAATGAGTGACGCGGCGAAGCTGGGTGGGATCCCGCTCATCATAAGTGAAGCGAGCCAGGTCAACCCCGTCGGGCGCCATGGTCTGAACCAGCGTCATGTTGTCCAGTTCATCGAACCCGAATACCTGTCGCGCAATGATGCGCCCGTACGGATCCACGGGAGGCTGACTGCCCTGACAAGTGTAGATTTCCAACCGGCCTCGAAGGTCATAGCGATAGGTTTCGTCTCGCAGCAGCTCCGCACCCTGCATCAGGGTTCGACGCTCGACCGCGTCCACAGCGTCGTACTCTTGGGCCAGGGTCTGGACCACGCCATCGAGATCGAAGGTGCGCAACGTCTCGCGCCCCAGGTCATCATATTCAAGCGTCACCGAAAGGCTTCGCTCGCCGTCCAGGGTACGGATACTCGCCAGTCTGCCCAGATCATCATAGGTGAAGGCGCTGGTCAGACTGCCCAGCTCTGTCGATTCCAGACGCCCGGCCCGGTCATAGCGGTAATACTGGGTTTGGCCCAGCACGTCGGTGTACTCAAGCAAACGCCCCGCGCGGCTGTAGATATAGTGCATGCTCAGCGGTTCATCCGCAGCCTGACGCCGCGTCTCGGACTTGAGCTTGCCGGTGCTGAAATAGCTGCGTGTCAGCACTTGATCGGCCTCCTGGCAACCCGTCAGCCGCGCATTTTTCTTGTCGTAGTCGTATTGCGCCGTCAGATTGTGCGGAAGGTGGCGGCGCAGCGGTTCATCGTTCAGCAACGGCTGATAATCGTAGGCGACCTCCTGGCCGGCCGGGGTAGTGACTGTGCGGGGCTGCAAGCGTCCCGGGTCGTAAGTGAAAGTCTGAAGACGACCGCCGACTGTCGATTGAACCCTGCGGTCCAGGCCGTCAAACACCTGAGTTCCCAGTTCAATGCCGTTCACGCTTATCCCGACCGGAAGATCCTGGTCGCTGTGCTCGGCATAGCTGCGCAGCACCACGGCGTCGTCCGGCAGTACCGTTTCGGTGATGCGATCGAAAGCGTCATAGCCGTACCGGGTCCGGGCATTCCGGCCATCGGTTTCCTCGGCCGTGCGCCCCAGCCCGTCATAGAGGTAGTGATGCAGGCTCAAGCGCTCGCCCGCTTTATTCAGCCGCTCCACTCGCGCGGGTTTGTCGAACAGGTTCTTCCAGGTTTCGGTGACGCCCTCGGCGTTCTCCCGGCCTTGCCCTTGCTGCCAGCTGCGGGTAATCGGCCCGTTCGAATCAACGGTTCCGATAGGGTCGGTCCGGCTGAACGACCGGACACCGTCGGGCCTCGTTTCGCACGCCTGCTCGCCCCAGTCGTCGAACTCGAATATCCGCTCGAGCGCCAGGGTCTGCTCGCCGAACCAGTCGTACTCGGTCTCCGCGACGACATGGCCCAGTTCATCATGGAGCGCCGTGTAGGTCTGTCGATACTGGTCGGAACGGACGCCGTCTGCATCCTGCCGCTCCTCGGCGATCACTCGGTTGAGCCCGTCAACCAGCGTTCGGGTGCCTACGCCGTCGACATTCGTCGCCAGCTGACTGGCCTGCTGCCCCGGCATCGAGGTGAGCACATATTCGTAGCGGCGGCTGGCTTCGAATTCGGTGCCGGGTGCCACGGTTTCCCTGACCACCCGCTCCAGAGCGTCATACCCGTAGCTGATCTGCACGTCATTGTCAGTGTCATGGTCCAGCAGCACTTCGCCGTTGAGCAGGGAGTGTTGACGCATAATCCGCTTCTGACTGCCCTCAAACCCGGTCAGGGTTTCGGTCACCTGCTGCACCGTCTCGCCGGCCTGACGGCTGGACAGCACCTCGTAGTTGTAATCCGTCTGCGTGGCGCGACCGTTCATCGTCTGCGTTTCCGTGCGCAGCAAGCCATGGAGAGCGGAGTTGCCGGGCTGGTTGTAATAAGCGCTTTCGGTCATCCGCAGCGGCCTTACGTGCGCGTCGTCGCTGCTGGTCAGACCCTCGTCCTGAATCACCAGCCAGTCGTCACCGCCGCTGGACGACAGGGCGGGCAGGCTCTGATAGCGATAACGAACCTGCAACGTCGGCGCATCCCCATGCTGGCTGTCCGCAGGCCAGGTAGTGCTGTCCTTCTGCTGCCGTACGAAGCCCTGCGGGTCGGGGGGACAGCCGTCCTCGCCATCCTTGCTGTACCAGGTCCGGGTTTCACGCACGCCGTTGACCTGCACCTGCTCCACCAGGTTGCCGTGTTCGTCGAAGGCAGTGCTCTCCTGCACGGATCGCAGGCGGGTCGGGTCGCTGGTCAGCCGCCATTGGGTGGTCACGGTACTGGGCAACTGAAACTGCGGTGGCTGGTCGTCGAACGAGACGTCCCTGTCATGGTAGCGGGTGCTGACCTGCTGCACGCAGTCGCCCTGGGTGGTGACTTCCTCGGTCTGCAAATGAAAGCGGTTAAAGGTCCGACTGACGGACCGTACCGGCTGGCCGCCTGCATTGAGGGTCGCCACTGAACCATATTCGTAGCCGGACGGCGCTTTGTAGAGGTTGTCCAGACCGTCGTCGTCCCAGCCAATGGGCGCGCCGTTGCCGAGGAAGTTGTGATCGGTATAGGCGTAAGTGACCTCGACCATGGGCTGGTCGAAGCCTGGGAACACCCGATGCCGGGTGACGCGCGGCAGCGGGTCGCGGGCCACGCCGGGGTAGCGGTGACCGCCGTCCAGATACTCGATGGTTTCGCGTCCTCCCACCGGGGTCTGGACCTCGATCAGGCACAGCACGCCGAATTTTTCGTCGTAATCGAAACGCCAGGAGGCCCGTTCCTCGGTGGGCAGGATGACGGCCCTGACCCGGCCGTCGCCGTCCAGCTGCATTTCGAAGGTGGCCAGCGGTCCACCGCCCGGCCCGCTGTCGGGGTGCAGATGAAAGCGCACGAAGCTGTCACCGGAATCGCGCTCGATGCGCAGCAGGGTGCCGTAGGCGTCGCTGATCGTTTCCAGCATCTGGCCACCGCGAAACGCGCGGTAGGTCAGGTCAACCGAATGCCCGGAAGGGGCGAGGATCCGCTCCGGCAACGCGACCCGCTGATCGGCGCTGCCGCCGGTGCACAGGATTTCCACCAGTCCGGATTTGTGGACCACCCGGTAGCTGTCGTTGCCCTGATCGTAGAAGTGGAAACTGTCGAGTTTCTTTTCCTTGATCACAGGTTGCGCGCCGCTGCCGGTGACCTTGAAGGTCTCGCCTGTGCTCAGAGCCAGCATCTGGTCGCTGGGAGTGTACTGCGACAGGTTGAGGTTCCAGCCCAGGCCGAACCCCGAATCGCCGACGTTGAGCGGGTTGAACTGCAACTGCAAGGGCACGGCCGGTCCGCACAGGCGGTTGGTCTTGAGTTCGGGCAGATCGACCGAGACCGTGTACTGGCCGGTGCGCGGATCAACGCCGGTCAGAAAAAAACTCAGAAAATTGAATGCATTGGAATGAATAGCGCTTTTAACAGTCATGGCAAATCCCTGTCTGTATTGTGTTCCGTCATCCGAATAAAGGAGGAACGCGTGACCAAGCGTCCCTCTCGCTGCAATCCGTCACCCTCAACGAGCCTGCAGCCTTAATTGATTACGACTGTCCGGCACGGTCGGCGGCTGGAATCCGATCTGCAACTGATGTCGATTGCCTTCTTCGTCCAGCAACACCACTACTACCGCGGGATCCAGGCGCGCGCGATAGTCACGCAGCGGTTCCCCGCCTGCCAGCCCGTCATACCAGTACGGCATGTCCGCCACGCGGTGCAGGCTGAATATCAGCTCGCCTGGGGACGGACCGGCGTCACCATGGAACTGGTCGTCCACCGGGTTCGCCGCTACGCTTTGCACCAGCGCCCGGTAAAAAACGTCGAATGACAGGCCGTCGGGCCGACGATCGTGACCTCTGTAAGGCACTGGGTAGAACGCGTAGCCCGTATAACTGAAGAACTTCTCTTCGAGAAACTCGCTTTCCCACTGAATGGTGGAGATGTTGCTCTCGAACTCCACAGTGGCGAATGAAACCGGATAAAGTCCCATCCTCTTGTACTTCAAGCGCCAATGATCGATGGAACTGAGGTAGAAATCGAACTCCTCGCCGTCGTCGCCCGCATACCCATCGCCGTTGTAAACGCGTTCACGGACCAGTTCATAATTGTTTCCGGGAGTCGGGTCTATGCTGGGGGGCCTGACGCCTCTGACCATAAGGGTTCCCTCGCCCCCAACGTCCTCGTTGGAACGCCACCAGCTGCCGTTGTCGGCCTGGAACTGCGCATAGAAAGAGCGTGATCCATCCACCGCCATGTGGATGAAAAACTCGCGATAACGGGTCGCGTTATTGGCAGGTTGAGGGGCGCTGTATCCTGCTCTGGGTCCTGCTTCTCCCGATGAATAGTGCCTGAACCGGTTCGGACGTACATGGACAGCCCAATCAACAGCATCGTCGTGGTGAATACCCTCCTGGAGGGAGTCGATGAAGGGCACGACCTGACCGGTGATTTCGTCGACGAGCTGCAACTTCGAGAGTTCTACATCGCTGACCGGGATCTCGACAAGCTGACCATCGATTTCCACCGGCTTGGTTTCCAGCTTGATGACGACCGGGATCTGCTGATACCCGTTGGAGTAGCAGGTCGTCAAGCCGCCGGGTGCTTCGATGCTGAACACGCTGAGTTCTTCCCAGCGGTCCGGCACGTATTGCTGCTGAACCGGCTGACGGTTGATGACCGTATAGCCCCACTGGGATGGAAAGAGAGGATACGGAGATGGCAGCTCACAGACGACTATGCTGACCCAGGTGTCGCTTTCCAAAGGAGCTGTGTAAACACCGCTGTCGACCACTCCGTCGCCGATTACGCTCCAGTTCAACAAGCCCGGATCGATTCCGCCGCCGACCTGCAGCTGTATTGTTTCACCCGGAGCCAGACCGGTGACGCTCCACGGTTCGAGCGCCAGATACATCGGTTTGTTGACCAGAAGGATCGTCGCAAGAGCCCTTTCCCGGCTGCCCTCTTCCCAGCTTTCGACGTACTGCGCCACCAGCGGTTCGGTCTGTAGCTCGGGCGGAGGGAAATAATTCTGGCTATTGGCGTCCAGCGGCTCCAGACGAGCGCCCAGCGTCGGCTCCAGCAGCCTGAAACGTACAGGCGCAGTGCCGATAGTCGTCGCACTCACCGTGACCGGTGTCGCATCGGTCCCACTTTTGACCTGGACCAAAGGTGCGATATTCACACTTTCGTACCGTTCCTGCACCAGTGCTGAAACGCGTTTTTCCTGGCCAGCCTGCTGATAACTGGCCGTTACCACCAACGGCATCCGGTGTCTGCGACTGGCGGCCGGGGCGGGCGAGGTATAGACGCCATTCGAGGAAATATTGCCTGTGGCATTCGGATAGTCAGGGCTGCGGACTGTCCAACGCGCCGCCGTGACCGTGGATCCGTCGCCCTTGCGCAGCACAAACTGTTGGCTCATGGCGGCACCCAGTTCTACGACAGAAGGCTCGACAGACGCCCCGTCCGGCTTGAGCGCGACATTACCGAAGATCACGAGATCATGGGGCTGATAGCGATCCTCATCGCTGTAAACGAAGCGGTAATCACCCGGAAACATCATGTTCGCAAGCCGCTCGACCTGAGGCTCGGTTTCCAGATGCAGATAAGGACTGCCAATCAACAACGAGGCGCTATAGCGAGCATTACCGCCCGAGACATCGTCCGGAATCAGATAAGGAAAATCGCTGCCTTCGATTGGCAAGCCGGGATTGGGCTGCCCCTCTTGAGCCTTAAGACGAATAAACACTACGATCGCGCCGTCGCCGTAGTTGGCTGCGCGCGCGTTATGCGCGCCAGGCGCGGCTTGTGTGCGTACGGCGAATGCAACGGGACTCAGCGGGTCGTAATGGTCCAGCTCGACAGTACCGATGATGAATCGCCGCTGCTGTTCAGGTCGCCCTGCGAAATAGCCCTGAAAATACTGGCCTATCCGCTCCCGGACTTTCTCCACGCTGCCCAGGTTGCAGACCACTTTTTCACCGATGGACAGATCCACGGTCAACCGCCCATGCTTGTCTACGACCCCTGTGGACTGACCGATATCAGCGGTCATGCGCACGTGGAAACCCAAGTCTTCGGTAATCGTGAACGCGGTCAGTACCGTGGGCGGCACTCCCGGCGCATGTCTGCGGCTGGAATAGGTGCCGCCGGTGATATTCAGGGTCATGGTCACCGCCGAACGGTTGAGGGACGCGGTTTCGAATGAAAAAACCGGCGCGCCCAGGACGATTCCCCGCAACTCCACTTCCTCGGTGCGCTCATCGTTGACGTAAAACGTTTCGGTGTAGGGCAGCAGGAAGCGCAGGTCATCCACCCCTTCGATATGCTGCTGAGCCAACAGACGATTCACCTCATCGCGGCTGTAGGCCATGATCGCGCCCCAGCCATGGGTCACGTTCCCCTGCTCAAGACGCTGGAGCAGGTCTTGCAAAGAGTTGTCTGTCATGACGAAACCCCCGCTGAATAGTGCTGCGCCAGCGCCATTGTCAGGGGCAGCGCAAGGATGAAATAGCCGTGGTAAGCAGGAAACCCTGGCAACGGTGCTTCGATTGTGACCGTAATCAACGCGAATCGGTGCTGTCCTGCCGGATCGACGCTATAAACGCCCTCTTGCGCGTCCAGTCGGCCGCTACCGGCGAGCAACGTCCAGGTAGCGCCTGATTCGATGACCCCTTCGCCCAGATTGGCGACCAGGCGCACGCTACCTTCCGGCAGGTCCGCGTCCGGCCGGATGCTGATCGTCGCAGTCGCGGCTTTGTGTACCACCAGCACAAAAGAGGTGTACCGAACCGCATCGCCCGACCGCTGGACATGGACTTCGTCCAGACTGAACGCAGGTTGCGGCCCGGAAGACAGCTCTGGCGCGACGTAGGTGTGATCGCCTCCGGGCTCGACGCTGGGAACAATCTGCGAGCCTGGAACCTGGCCGCCCAGCGACCACTGCAGCTGACTGCCGTCTCGGGCGGCGGCGGACATTTCGGTCTTCATTCCCGCTCCGCACACCACCACCAGCGGGTTGAAGGTCACATCCCGCAGCACGACAGTGATCAGCGCGCTGCTGGAATACTCTCCCTGAGTCGCGGTAACCCGAACGCGACTGAAGGTGCCCTGGATGTCCTGCATTGCCGGAGCGGTATAAAGGCCGCTGGAGGCGTCGATAGCGCCAGCATTTTTGCTGCTGCCGACAATGCTCTGAACTGTCCATGCGATACCGTCCACAGCCGGGACAGTAGTCAATTGCAGTGTTTGCCCAGGGCCAACCATGGGTTCCACAGGGTTGACTACAAAAGCGCTGGCGCGCGGCGCGATCCTGCCGGTCACGTACAGATCCCCCGGCAGATGCCCTTCAACCGGTTCGAAAAGGTAGCGGTCTCGGAAAAGGAGGCTGTTGAGGCGCAACAGGTCCAGATCTTGTAGCGGGCTCACGAAGTCGGCCGCGCTGTTACGCAAATGCGTTGCCAGCTCAGGCTCCAGGTAGCCTGCGATTTCACCGAAATGACCGGCGACTTCAGGGATATCGGCATACTCCAAAGGCGCCGCCTTGCACTGCATCAGTTCCGCTTCGGGAACAGCAGCCCACTGCAGAGCGCCGGACTGGGCATCGACCCGCAACGCGAAGGTCCCGCGCCATTTCCAGGCCAGCCGCACGGCTTGGGTATGCGTGATGTTTTGCGCAGTGCGCAACGTGAGCGGCTGGTCGACAAATCCTTGCCAGTCCATGACCAGCACATCCTGCTCGATGCGCACGTCGAAAGTGGCCTGACCGGTGCCTTGAGATGCCAGCGGAGTACGCAATCCGGAGCAGAATAGGGAAGGAAAAGCGGGAAGAACGGTGTTCAGCTCCGCACCCGTGCGTTCACCCTGGGTCACGCTCAAGCCTTCGATGAAGCCACTCGCGCCAGTATGGGTCTGCCAGGCGAAAGCTTCAGGATCCTGGGTAATGCGTCGGCATCCTTCCTCAATGAAGGTGCGCATCAGAAAATCGTTGCCTACCAGCATCGCCGAACTGAGGTTGGCCCCGTCATCGGCCGGAATCAGATAAGGCAGGTCGGCATCGCTCTCAGGAAAGGTGCCGTAGTTTTCTCCTTCCATGGTCAGAAACATCAAGACCGCGCCCAGTCCGTATTCCGGACTTGCGGGTACGTCCGCCCCCGGCGGCGCGTGGGTACGAATCTGAACGTTGCGCGGCTTGAGCATCTGCCCTTCCGGACTGGCGACTTCGCTGAGCACGAACACTTTCTGCTCGTCGGGAAGACCTTCGAAATACGCCCGGAAAAACTCTCCGCCGATTCTGCGATGGTCACGGCTATCGGCAAAATTCACATCGATTTCGGTACCTTTTGACAGGTCGATGACGACCCGCCCCTGTACGTCGACCGAGCCGAGCAGGACCGCCAGGGTCAGGCCCATGGTGATGTCCGGACCATTTACCGCATCATAGGAGGACACCCTGACGACCTGGTCAACGCCCCCTGGAGGTTTGCGCGTCGTCAACTGCGTGCCTCCCACCACCCTCACCCGCAATCTGGCGAGCGACCATTTTACGGTCGCGTTTTCGAACGTAAGCCTTGGGCAGTCCAGGGTCAGGCCGTACAGGTATTGCGCCTCCTCCTCGCTCATCGCAACCCTGGCGGTAATGGGTCTGAGATAACTGGTGGCGTCGAAGCGGGAGATATACTCCTGAATCAGAGCCGTGTTGGCATGGGACCGGTCGTAGGCAATGATCGCGTTCCAGCCCAGCGAACGCGGCTTTTCCCCAAGCCATTGCAAAAGTGAAGCAGCAGTATGACGTTCCATGTCGATTACCTTTATGCCTCGCCGGTAAGTATCTTCCCGGCCTGCTCTTCGCCAAGGGCGGGTACCGCCCTGAAGTACGCGTCCGATCTTTCAAGCGCTGTCATCAATTGCGGCAGCGCGATCAGCGGCAACGGCAGGATGATATAGGCCGTAAAACTCGGATAAACCGGAACCGGCGGCGGTATGTTCCCGACCACGACCGCGAAGCGATACGGCGAGGCCGGATCCGCCTGAAAAACGCCGCCGGAACCCACCGCGCCCCCTCCCTTTAGCAGCGTCCACTGGAGCCCTAACTTCTCGGCGTCCTCCGGCGGGATAGGCCCCTCACCCAGGTCCATGAGCAACTGCACGCGATCCTCCGCCAGCGGCTGGAGCTTGATCGTCGCGTTGACGGTCTTGTGAATGACCAAGACCCACGCCGAGTCGGTTCGGGCTGCGGCATCCTTGACTTGAACCTCTTCCACACTGAAATGGACATCGGGATTGGCCGGACCGGCGACAAACGTATGGTCGCCGCCCTCGATCGCGCTGGGCCTTATCGATGCCCCTGAGCTGCCGACCACCGACCAGGTCAAGGGGCCGTCACTCAGGCTCCCGGCCGCCATTTCGCGCGCCTGCTCACTTCCGGCAGAGCTCGTCCCGCAAACCTGAATCATCGGATTGACCAGAATCTCACGCACCAGCACCGTCACCAGCGCAGAGTTGGAGTAGCCATCTTTGTATGCGGTGACCCTGACTCTCATGAAAAAGCCTTCGATCTGGTCTTTGACAGGCGCGGTGTACTTGCCAGAGGGATCGATGGAGCCTGGCGCGCCGGTATAGCCGGGAATGTTGTCCACTCGCCACGAAACACCCGGTACCGGCGGTTCGGTATGAAACTGTACCTGCCCGCCCGGCCCGGTCCGGGGTTCCAGCGGCGAGATGGCGAACTCGGTCAGGCCGGGTGCGAGTTCGCCGAGCATGGCCAGATCGCCGGGATCTTGCGAGCGGGTGAAGTGCACGATGTTGGAGCCACGAAACAACAGGCTGTTGAGACGGAACACGTCGATTTCGTCGACCACCGAGGCGAACTGGTTGAGCGGTATATCGAGTTCGTCGGCGAGCCAGCTTTCGAGACGCTCTGCGATTTCGTGGAAGTTTCCGGTAACCTCGGGGCGCGAGGCGAACGTGCCGGGAGCGACTTTATATTGCTTGACGCTGTCCTGCGCCACGGCCTCCAGCCTTAGTTCTCCGGTATTGCCGACAGACTGGAATTTGTACGCTTGCTCCACCCGCCAGGACAGATTCAACGTGCCATCGACCGTGTTGCTGCCGCTAGGGGTGATCGCGCATGGCGCCTCGATGCTCGTGGTCCAGCGAAGTCGGAGCAGTTCCTGAGCACGGTCAATCTCCAGCGTCAGGGCCGAGCCGATGGGCAATGTGAAGGAATGAAGATTCACCGAGCTGTAGTTCGGGAGCGTTGCAGTGAGCCCGCCGCTCTGACGTGTTCCTCGGGTGACCACGATACTCTCGGCGAACCCCTCCGCCGGCCCTGTAATCGTCTGTTCGAGCGGAGTGCCCCCTGCGAGCTTGACCAGACCCTGGCTCAGGATACGTTTCACCAGAAAGCGCTGCCCCATCAGAATCGTGGCCGAATAGTCGCCTGCGGGAATCAGGAAGTGCATGTCCTTGTCCTGCGCCGGGATCGACCCGTTGGCCTCGCCGTTCATGGTGACGAACAGAAGCACCGCTCCCTCGCCGAAGTTTGCCGCGCGCGCCGTCTTGGCTCCCACCTCAGCGTGGGTTCTGATCACGAAATACGTAGGTTGCAGAAACTGCCCGGCCTGGCTTCCGATTTCGTTGAGCACGAATTCACGTATTTCGGGTTCGAAGCTGCTCAGCTTCCCCTTCATGAACTGGCCGCCCTTCGTACGCTGGTTGAGCGTGGGAGCGAAATACAGCAAGGGGTTGTTCCCTGTCCCCAGGTCCAGCTTCACCGCACCGGCGGAATCCACTGACCCTTCGGCGATCAACAGGTCGATATCGACCGTGTATTTCGGCCCTTGTAACGCGTTGTAGCTCGATACGCGGGTAACCGCAGGTGCGGAACCCGGTTCCTGGCGGATACTTACCTGAGACCCACCCATGATGGTCATCGTCAATTTGGCCCTGGAAGCAGTAATGACCGAATTTTCGAAAGACAAGCGAGGTGCGTCGATCAAGTAGTCATACACCCATTCCACCTCATTCTCGGTGGTCGGCACCTGCCCCTCGATAGGCGGCAGGTAACTCTCGGTGCTAAATTTTTCGATATATTCCTGTAGCAACACGACATTGGTCTTGCTGCGGTCGTAGGCAATGATTGCGTTCCATCCTAGCGTCCTGGGTGTCTCGCGCAGCCAGTCGAGCAGGTTGTCTATTGAAGGCCTCATGATTCAATCTCCGTTTGAAATGACCTTGACACACAATCAGGGGACTAGCTGAACTCCCGAATTGCGAAGAAATGGCATGCGCGTTTCGCCGCCATCGAAACTGACAGCTGCCATCACGGTGATGTACTGGTTGGACTTCAAACTTGCCAGAAACGCTCGGGGCACTCTGGCTATCACTTTCCCGGCGGCGGCTTCGTGCTGAGTGACCGGCAACGCATCCCTGACCACCTCACGTACGGGTGCGCCAGTCGGATCGACACCCGTCAGCTCCAGGCTGACCTGCTGCCCTTGGGACATGAAAGGCCAGCTGTCGAGCCGCAGCGGCTCCCCGTCGGCGGGCACCGTCTGCAACGAAAGGCGAGTGCCGCTGCCCAGCCGATCCCACTGAACGACGGGATAACGGGCTTGATCAAGTGGCACGATCCGCAAACCGAACGGGGTGGAGAAGCGCGCCTTGCCCACCGCCGGGACGAGCTGAAACACTACATCGAAGCGTTTGCTGTCTTGCACGCCCATGTTGGCGGGCACGGCGCTGGCCGGAATGAAGAAACGCCGCGGGTCCTGTTCGTGGACGGGACTGGTAGCGACGTGCTGCCCTCCGGCTGGATGCCCAAGCCAATGCACGATCAGCCTGTCCCCGGCTGCCAGGGGTACGGTATCGGGCACCCGTACGAAGACCCCGTCGAGGGCGTGCTGGGCCAATAGATAGCCCAGGTACTGGCCGGATTCAGCCAGGGCGCGCTCTACGATCGGCGGAGGCAAAGGCTCGGCTTTGCGTATCTCCAGCGCCAGCGGCTCGCTGCTTTGACCCTCGCCAGGGCGAGCGAACTGGTAGAAAAGCGTTACTGCGCCGCCATCATTGGCAACCAGCCACCCAGGCGCGATGTGAAAATCGACCCACCCGTCCTCGACGTGGAAACGCTCGATTATTTTCGAGTCGACAAAGCTGCCGGAAGTGCCTGTGCCGTCGCCGTACAGCACCACGTAATCATCTGTTTGCATCCCTGGGTAGGCCGGATGCCGCAACACAATGCCTTGCGGAAAGTCGGCCGGGTCAAGCGGTTCACCCACTACGTGCCCCAACACGCTCGGCGGGAGCAGTCGCTCCCTGGTGGGCGCTTCGATTCTGAAAGTCTGGATCGGTGACTCCGGCTGGACGCGTCTGTGGCCGGATAACAGGGAGTACAGGATCTCGGCATGACTGTCCTCGATTATCTGTACTTCCGCGCGCGGCACATACACCTGCAGTGGCCGGCCTACCTGCTCGGCACTGACCGTCAAAGCCCGTTGCCACAGTATCGGCTGTTCATCGAAAAACCCCCGCCAGGTGAACTCGACCTGGTCATTCTCGGCCATTGCGGCATAGGCCGGAATGACCGCAAGCGCACCCTGCGCGGGCACAACCTCGGGGTCAAGGGCCAGATCATGGGATTGCTTGAACTGCACCACCGGCAGTTCGTTCGCTTGTAAAGATGCGGTCGTACTGCTGACCACGGGGTAGGACCTGTTCATGGTTCGGTGTCATCCTGATCAAGGCTGATGCTGGATCGCTTTTGCCGGATTTTTACGCCGCCACGATGCCGTCGACCAGCTAGCGCAATCGCTAGGTTGTAAGACCGGCCGGGAGTTCCTACCTTTCAACCACTGCTCATGAGGCGTGCGTTGCGAGCACAGCAATTACACCTGACGATTGGCGACCCGCGGGTGGCCAACGTCATACGGCACAAGGAGGTGCCCGTCATGAAAACCGGAATCAGAAAAGCAGGTCTGACAGCGCTGGCCACACTCTGCATGACGTATATCCACGCGCATGCTGATCAGCAGCCCATCAAGCCCCGCGCCCAGGCCAAGGTCATCAACGACTTGTCTCTGTCGAACAATCAAGAGGAAAGCGACCACAGATTCACGTGTGGCGACGAGGGAAACGGCACCTCTGGCTATGTAATCGTGGGCAGAAAGCACAGCGGGGACGAAAACGGAGATACAAATTACAGATGCGGGAAGGTCGATCAATTCGGCGTGCTGGGCCCGCTGGTGGATTCCGAACAGCACTCGAATAACCCTGAAGATGGAGTCTCTTTCATCTGTCCCGAAAACAAGATGTTGACTGGAAGAATTCACGAAGGTGACGAGAACGACCCGGAACATTTTACCTGCTCCAGCCTCAAGGACAGCTGGGGCAACATCATGCAGGTGGTTCCGCAGCCAAACTGGAGCAAGAACTTCGATGAGGACAGCCACGATTTTACGTGCGATGAAAACACCGTGATGATTGGCAAGTATCACAAGGGGGACGAAAACGGTGATACCTCATATCTGTGCGGAACGCTTTGGTAGTGTCTTGCGCCCGAAGCGCATCGTGATCGATGCCCCGTTTTTCACGACCGCAGGCGTCGCTTTGCCTGTAAGGAGTCTCCTTCATGAATGCTCACACTGCCGCTTCAACAACTGCGACCGGCTCGCTGGTTATTCTCGACAAGGATAATGCCAAATACTCGGTGGCCGGCCCGCCCTCCGGTTCCGGCGTCTACCGGGAATGGACGCTCACAGATCCCAATCCGCCGTGCCCGAATAACGTCGCACGCCAGATTCAGCTTGGAGAATTTGCTTCCGCAACGCGGATATTCCTTTGTGACAGCGACTGGTATACGCATAGCGAAGATCAGAGATTCTGGATGGAGTTCATGACGACCCGCAAGTTGACTGCTACGCGCCTGATCGAACTTGAGGAAGCCTATGGCTACCAGGTCGGGCAAATTATCGCGCCAGGACTGTTACTGGTCGGCAAATGGCGCCACGGTACAGACAATATCCGTGACGCGCTGTCGTACATACGGATTACGGCGCCTACCAGCCCACCCTGACAATACGGCGTCAAATGGATGTTAAACAAGCCAGCTCGTCACAGGGAGAGTTCGAGCGATGACCACTTCCAGCAAAGTTCACTCAAATGCATTCAACTTCATGGGCCATCTACAGCATGCCGTGGATCCCCGTACCGGCCAGTACACGGTCTCGGTCGATCTGCCCGAACTCAAGACCAACCGCCTGTGCGGACCGGCCGTGCCCTTGCAGCTGCAGTTCAACCCGCTGAACGTCGGCGATTCGGGGTTCGGCCTGGGCTGGAATCTCAACCTGTCGCAATACACCCCCGGCGACCAAATGCTGGCCCTGAGCACCGGCGAGACCTTCAAGGTCACCGGCAGCGGCACGCAACCTGTGATCAAGGAAAAGAAACTCGACAGTTTCCACTTCTACGATCAGGGCAACGGCAGCTACCGGGTGGTCCACAAATCCGGACTGGTGGAAATCCTGTGCACCGGCGGCAGCGCCGATCAGCGGGTCGCGTTGCCGGAGCGGATCCTCGCCCCTTCCGGGCACTCGGTTGACCTGACCTACCGCGCGTTTCGCGGTGGCCAGATGCTGGAAACGATCAGCGACGCCTACGGCACCCTGCTGCGCATCGAGCGCGATTCCGGTGACAGCTTCGTGCGCTTTCATCTGCACCCCGACAGCGGGCCGGGCGGTGGACCGCTGGCCACCTTCGAAATGCAGCTGGACGGCGACGGCCGGGTCAGGGTGGTCGTCCTGCCCACCGAAGAACGCGCATCCTGGCGTTTCGATTACGAGGAAAAATTCGGCGTGCTGTGCCTGATCGAGGTACAGACCCCGGTGGGAGGGCGCGAAACCATCGAATATCTGGACGGCGGTCACCGCTACCCCGGCGTGGCCCGCGATCCGCTGCCTCGCGTCACCCGGCATCGGGTATTCCCGGGCTTCGAGCAACCCATGGTCGAGGTTACCTACACCTACACCGACCACAACTTCCTCGGCAACGGCGCGCCCATTGGCTGGGACGACGACGGTCTGGACAACCTCTACAAGGCGCCAGCGGGTTACGAATATGGTTCATTGGCGACCCTCAATGCGGGCGGCCAGTCCGTCCGCTCCGTCAACCGTACCTTCAACCGCTTTCACTTGCAGACCGAGGAAATCACTACCCAGGGCGACTGCGTGCAGCAGGTCAGCACCCGCTACCATGACAGGGACGTCTCGTTCGACGACCAGCCACCGCAGTTTCAGTTGCCCAGTACCGTGACCACCCAATGGCGCCTGACCAGCGATCCGACCCGGCTGCGGTCCGTGCAGGAGAGCACGACCTTCGACGAACTCGGCAACATGACCGAAAGGGTTACAGCCGATGGTCAGCGGGAAATCTATACCTGGTACAGCAAAGATGGCGAAGACGGCTGCCCCCCTGACCCTCATGGTTTCGTGCGCTGGCAGAAGCAGAAAATTTCCTGCCCCACCCCCGATGCCCGCGGGCAAGCTCCGACGCTGTACACCGGCTACCGATACAGGTCGTTGCCCGCGCTGGACATTACCGGCAGCGAAGACTGGCTGGTGATAGACGAAGAATCCCACGCCGACAGCGCGGACCCGGCGGCTACGCCACTGCGTGTCATCAATACCACGTACGAGAACCGGCCGGCCGATTCCTGGCTGCATGGCCGGCTGGCCAGCGTCACTGAAAAGTTTGGCAGTTACAGCGAGACCACCCGGCACACCTACAGCCAGGTGAACAGCCGCCTGGCCGGCGAAGAAGTCTGCCGGATCGTCGAAACCCTTACCGGTTTCGACGGCTGCCAGAAGGTCATGAGCAGCGAGCAGTCCATGATTACCGCCGATATGCGGGTGAGCGAGGACATCAACGGGGTAATGATCAAGCGGGATTATGACGCGCTGGGCCGGCTGGTCCGCGAGACGGTTGCGCCGGGCAGCGAGTATGAAGCGACCCGCAGTTACACCTACCGTCTGACCTCCTTGCACGGGCAACAAGCCACCCAGGAAGTCGTTGATGTCAGCGGTGTCACTACCCGCACCTTGCTGGACGGAATGCGCCGGGTAATTGGCGAAGAACGACTCGAAAAAGATAGTGCGACGTGGCGCAGGACTTATACGGCGGATTACAGCGCTGAAGGTCTGCTCGCGCAAGCCACCGAGTACGACTGGCTCCAGGACCGGGAGCTGGCACTCTCCACGCATTACGAGTACGACGATTGGGGGCAGGAATACAAAGTCACGGGCCCTGACGGTGTCAGCAGCTTCACCGAGATATCCCCTTTCGGACGCCGTGGCCGCGTTCAAAGGGTCTGGCAAGAGCGCGCTCCCGATCCTCACGTCAACCCCGGCACGAAGAGCGGCGTAAGCATCACCGAGTTCAACGCCTTCGAAAAGCCGGACTCTGTGATCCGGCAAGACAACACGGGACTGGAGGTGGGTTCATTCCACTTCGCCTACGACGGCCGGGGACATTGCGTTGAACAGGAGCAGCGCCTGAGTGATCTGAGCCGGGTCACGGGCTATGAATACGACATCTGGGAACGCATGACCGACACCACTCTGCCCGACCAGACTGTCATCAGTCGTGCTTTCGCCGAGCACAGCGCCACTGAGCTGCCCATCAGCATAACGGTCGTCCCGGACAACCAGTCACGGGCGCCCATGGTGCTTGGCCACCAGTCGTTCGACAGCCTGGGGCGGCTGACCGAACTCAAGGTCGGACCCCGTATCGAGCAGTACCACTATCAAGGTGACGCGCTGCAGGTCAGTCAGCGCGTCACACCCTCGAAAAAGCTCTTTGACTACACCTATACGCTGGAGCTGACCGAGCAGCCGCGATCCATCACGCCCGCCGGCGACCTGACCCGCAAAGTGGAGTACACCTACGACAGCCAGACGGCCTTGATCACCGGCACTGGAAAGACGGTTGATGAACAGGATATCCGGTACCGGTATGACAGTTTTGGCTATTTACGCCATGAAGCCCGCACCGACGCGGGTAAACGGCGCGAAACCGACTACCTGAATTCGTTGCGCGGCCGTCCCCTGACGGAAACCACCACAGACGGTTTCGAGACGCTCTACGAGTACGATACTTTCGGCCGCGTCGCCAGCGTCACTCAAGGGAAACTGAACACGACATCGCACTACGACGACTGGGGCAGGCTGAGCTGGAGAGAGGCGCGCCACGGCGAGACCGGGGCCAGTCTGCTCACCGCCATCGAATACGACTCGCTGGACCGGGAGCTCAAGCGCACCTTGACCCTGACCGGGCAGCCTCAGCGGGTCATTACCCAGACCTGGTACGACGATGACCAGTTGCACACCCGGGATCTGTCAGTGGGTGGAACAAGCCTGTGCAAGGAAACCTTTTCCTATGATCTGCGCGGTCGTCTGGACCATTACAGTTGCGAAGGTACGCAATTGCCAACCGATGCCAAAGGCAACCGGCTGACCGAGCAGGTGTTCGTGTTCGATCCCCTGGACAACGTCGAAACCTGTCTCAGCCGGTACGAGGACGGTAGCCGGGACCTGGCTCGCTTCAGCTATGCCAGCGACGACCCTTGCCAGCTGGTGAAGGTCACCCATACCCACGCCAGTTATCCCGCGGCCCTCGACTTCAGTTACGACGCTGACGGCCATATGCTCAACGACGAACAAGGCAACCGTCTGACCTATAACGACCAGGGTCGTCTGGTAGAGGTCAGAAAGTCCGCCAACGACGAGCATGTCATGACGTGTCGCTATGACGGGCACGATAACCTGCTGGCGGTGCGTAACGGCAACGCAAACGAAAGCTTGCGCTTCTATCAGGGTTACAAGCTCAGCCGAACGGTGCAGGACCAAGTGCTGACGCAATGTCTGCATATCGGCGACACACCCGTCGGGCAGCAGCAACCGGCCGACCCTGGGCAGGATCTGCTGCTGTTGACGGATGCCGGTGGCAGCGTCATCGGGGAACATCGTAGTGACGGCTCACTGCATGACCGCTGCTACAGCCCTTACGGCGAGCAGACGGACGATTCGTTGCTCAGCCTGCTGGCCTTCAATGGCGAACACCGCGAAGACTTGGGCTGGTACCTCCTGGGCCGCGGTTACCGCGCCTACAATCCCACGCTGATGCGCTTCCACAGCCCGGACTCGCTCAGTCCGTTCGGGGCCGGGGGCGTCAACCCGTACATGTACTGCAACGGCAACCCCATCAGTTTCCGAGACCCGACCGGGCATCGCAGCGGCGGCCGTGATCGCCCAGGCGGGGATCTGCCGGATTATCAAGACCCTCCCGAACAGCCGAAGGAAAGTGGTGGCTGGATGAAGTGGCTGGGGGTGGGACTGGCGGTTGTGACATTGATCGGCACCGCGGCACTGGTGCCCTGGACCGGCGGCCTTTCCCTGGGGCTGGCTGCGGGTGTGGTCGGGGTGGGGCTACAGGTTGCGGGCGTCGGCCTTCAGGTGGCAGGCGTCCTCCAGAACGACTCCACGCTCATGACAATCGGTATCGCCGCTGGCGCCATAGGCGCTCTCTTGACAGGGCTGGGGCCGAAGGCCACAGGGAAGTTTCAAGCGTGGCGGGCCGGCAGGGCTGCGAAAGTGACAGGATCTGGTAACGCCCTGGCTGGCCAGCGGTCAGTCGGGACTTCCCCAGCGGGAAGCCCCCGAGGTTCCGTTACGAGCGGGGGTACCCCGGCGCAGCCCGCGTTGCCTCAAGTTAGCGAGGCCTCCTCGATCAGGAGCCCATCAATCGATTATTCGAGGACAACCACGCCCCGGGGGAGTATTGCCGGCTCTGCTGGAAACGGGGAGAGCCGCCGTGCCAGCCTGTCGTCGAATACGGGCGCTCAGACTGTTGAAGCGCCGGCAGCGCCACCGCCACCGCCACCGCCACTGCCACTGCCAGCCGCCAATGGACTTCCATTTACACCTGGTTCCTATCAGAAAGAGCCAGACGGAACATGGACGAAAGTTGGCCACGGAGCAGGCTGGCTGCAAGCCTGACCAGGATTCTCCAGAGAAATTTTCCTCAACGGGCGGTGGCACCACCGCCCGCACTCTTGCGCCATTGACTGGCATCCCTCCTTCTCACGAATCCCGACTGATGCTTGCCGACCTTATGAACGGGCCGTTCGCAAAAGGCAGATCTGCCTGACAGCCGGAAGTATGCGACGGTTCGCGGCCGAGTAGCACTCAGTCTGGTCATGAAGCGCCATCCGCGCCAGAGCCGCTCCAGTGGCGGACCACCGGAACGGCTCTGATGCGGGATGTCACGTGTTTATTGCGGCGAACCCGTAAAAGGTACGCCAATCGGGCAGGTGCCGTCGGGGGTACCGTCGTTGAGCGCTACTCTTCCAGTGGTGACCGGGGAATGGATAAGCTGTCCGTCGATGACTGCGGAATACCGGGTCAGGACTTTACCCAGGACGATAGGCAGCAACTTGTCCTCATACGGCTCGATCAGGATCGTCGCCCCGCCAGCGGCCTCACCGGTTTGCAATGTATGCACCAGCGAGGACTCGGTACCAACCACAGGAATATCGGCAAGAGTGAACCCTTGGGAGACGACAGTGATTTCGTCTCCGTCCTTGAGCCAGGTGCTGTTGCCCGGAATGAAGACCGGCAATGCCCCGGTGACAGGATCGATGGATCCGCAGTTGATCCATCCTGTTGCGGTATCAGTCGTGGGGAAACTAGGTTCAAGCAGGTCGATCGTTACGATATCCACATCCACGAGTGTGTCTTCAGACTGCTGGAAGTTGACATCGTCCTTGCCACGAATGGTATAGCGCATTGGAAACGCGGGGTCGTTGCCCCCCGCCAGCAATTGCTCCCAGGTGATATCAAAGTCGATCTGGTCCCCTTCCGACTGTCCATTGACGGTAAAGGTGTCCACGACCACGTCGCGCCAGCACAGGGAAATGACTTCCTCGTTCTCCGGTGACGCGTGAAGCAGCACGGATGCCGTTGCGGGCTGGCCTTTGTCAGCGACGGTCAGTTTGTCGGTATTTCCGGTGGAGCTGGTCAAATGGACCCGCGGCAAGTCCGGATTGACAGGATCTGGATCGGGATCAGGCGGACCTACCAGGGACAGGTCGACCTCGACATCCAAGTGCAGTGGCCCGGCTTCAGGAAAGGCCAGAGGTCCGCGCCAGACCTGGTAGGCGACCCGTACCGTCTGCGCGTCGGCGGGACCCGCATAATCGTATTCAGCTTCAAGCGCCGACCACGGCACCTGGATCCTGAGCGGGAACTGCGGAGCGGGACCTGGTTTTAATTCCGCAAGGGGGGGCGTTCCCCATAACGCTTTTACAGTGACCTTGTCCGGCCCTGTAAATGCCGGAATTTCGACCATTACAGGTTCCAGGGCATCCAGGCGACTGATCGGCGCGAGGGGAACCTCCGGCGGTTTGAGATCTTCAGGCATGACCCCGAGTTGTACATCGACGCTGGCAGGTTCCGAGATATCACTGTAATTACCTGCCTTGTCCCGTAGCCAATACAGGATGTAGTTATGACCATCCAGCCGGTCCTGGATTGCGCTACCGGGGATATGGATCTTCAGATCGGCCGGCACATCAACAGGCCCCACGACAGGGGCGACCGCATCGATGTCCTCAGGTATCTCCAATCCAAAGTACACAATCACCTGGTCTCCACGCGCCTTGTCCGGGTAGTCGGGCAGCGTACAGACCAGCTCGTTTCCATTGTCTGCCAGGTGCTGATCGGTAACGACCTCGACGGGGATCTGGATGGCGGCCGGTGTGGCAGGTTGACCAGGATTGAAATAGGGGGGCTGGCTGTCGATGATGAGCGGAGCAGTGTTGGACATCGTGGGGGTGCCCGTGAACAGCGTCAGTCGATACTCCACGATGTAGTGGCCATGAGCAGGAATCTTGTCTTGCGGCACGGCAATGACCGACGGAAATGTCCCCTCATCCAGCGGCAAGGGATACTGTTGGACCCCTGTATATACCGTGGTATCGTCCGGGTTTTTCAGAAACAAAGTGATCGTGTCTGCGTCTCCCGGACTGTAACCGTCCTCGATCCAGTCCCAGAGCGGGATGCCCACCCGCAGATCGGCCTGCAATTTGTCCACCGGCAGTAAGCCGTCGTAATCGGGGATCGCGTCGGTGATGATAGGTGGGTCCAGCAAATTCTGCTGGTCGCGACGCGCTTTCCCGCGTCTGATCTGCTCCAGGCGATACTCTCGCCTGACCTGGGCATCCTGCTGCATTTTGTCCGAACTCATTTCAAGTCTCCTTCCGTGGGGAGTTGTCTTGCGAGGACCGGAAGGGGTCAGGAGAACGCGCTCGATGGCGGGTTGCCCGACCGCTTCCAGACCGGGCAAGTTAACCAAGCTTTTACTCTCTGGGACACTGGCATAGTCGCTAGGGCACGGTCGCCTCCTCCAATGGACGTTACAAAGAAGGGAAGCTTGCGCTTCCCTTTTTTCACAGCCACCCTCATTTACCAGCTGTAACGCAGACCCACGTTGGCCCCCCAGGGTTGTTCAAGCTTGTCTCCATTGCTGTACTCGAAATCGGCATGCAGCTGGATGCGGTCAGACATAGACACCGCGATACCCGCGCCCAGCTCCGCACGCGATCCGGACAGGTCATTGTCAAACACGTTGTTATTGACTTGTACCTCGTTGTTCTTGGCGAACTCATGCACGTAAGCGGCACGTACATAAGGTTGTGCCACCTTGCCTTCGTCGAGCTCGAAGTTGCGCCCCGCCGTTGCGCCGAGTTTGCCCAATAGCGAGCGGGTGCGGTCGCCTTCGGCCTGCATACCATTGTCCAGCGTGTAATCCTTGCCCTGAATGACCACCGCCGACCACTGCGTATAGGGCTCGAGGAAATAATCGTTGTCCAGCTTGATATGCTTGCCGAACTCCAGGGAGGCCCCCACGGCACTGTTGTCATAATTGCCCTTGGACTCTGAGCCGTCGCTCAACCTGACGTCGGCTTCATTGCGGAAACGGTTGAACTTGAGCACGCCGTCGAAATAGTAGCCGCTGTCCCGATCCAGCCAGGTCGTGTAGGCACCCAGGTAGTAGCTGTTCACGTTACCGGAGGTGCCGCGATCAAGGTCCAGGTCGGACTTGCTATAACCCCCCAGCAGGCCCACCAGCCATTGCCCGTCCCCCATTGGCAGCGGCGCGTCGGCACCGAATGACAGGCCCTGCTGGGTTTGCTGATAGCCGACTCCGGAGGCGGACTTGGCATCGAATTTGTTGCCGTAGGTGCGGATCCAGCCGCCCGGTTGCGCGCCGTTGATGCGCAGCTCGCCCATGCGAGAACGCAAGGTCGACAGCTCTCCGTACCAGACCGTGGGCGCAGTGTTGAACAGGGCAAGTACCGCGCTGGTCCCCGGGGTGACTTTACCGGTGTTGACCAGATACCAGTCGTTGCCGCTCTGGCTGAGCTCATAGGTATAAGTGCCCATGTCCACTGGCCCGTTGAGCAGGGAAAACTGCGCGTCTCCCGCCGCGGTGTGCACAACGTGCAAGGACGAATCCGCCACCGGGTCCGCGCCGGTGGCCCCTACCAGCAGCGAATGCCTGCCCGTCGCGGTGCTGGTCACATCCAGGAAATCGACCTGGCCCTGGGAAAAATCGGCGTCCATGATGAAGGTGCCGTTGCCCGACAGGTTTTCCACCGAAAGCCGGTAGAAGGCGTCAGAAGTACCCATCCTGATCGCGCCGCCATCCATCGTCAGGCTGGCGACCGAAGAGTCCTCGACCATCACCCAGCGTGCTTCGCTATTGACCGCCAGACTGCTGACGTTTTCGAGACGGCCTGTTAGGACGGAGCCATTGGCGAGCACGACGTTGGCGGTGCTGCCCGCCTCTGCCGTCACATCGCCGGTCATGCTCGCCTGATCGAAATTGAAGGAGGCCTTGCCGCCATTTCGAACCAGGAGGTTGCCGTTCAAATCGCTGTTGCCCACGTTCAGATCGATATTGGCGTTATCGACCTCCACCATCACGCCGTCTGCGCCCGTCAAGGTCGTACCATTGAGCAGGTTGATCACCGAAGGCTGGGCGCTGCTGCCCAACCCCCTGACCCGGATCGCCGCGCCCGTCTGACCCGACACGCTGCTGCCATCGAGGGTCAATGAGTGTCCCTGCGGAGCGGACCCGGCCGATCTCAGGAACACACCGTTCTGAACGCCTGATATGTGGCTGCCGGTCGCGCTGATCGTGCCCCCGAATGCCTCCAGACCGATTGCGCCCGTGCCCGTGCCGCTCACCGAGCTGTTGATGATCTTCAGTACGTTGTGCTCGGCCATGAAGACACCGCGGCCAGAACCCGAAATGGTACTGCCCGTCACCGTCACATCATTACCACGGGTCGGATCGCCGTTTTGCAGGAACAATGTCAAGCCTCTTTGCGCCCCGCCGACGGTACTCCCGGTCAGATTCACGGTAGATCCATCGACGACCAGCACCGCATCCTGCACACCGGTTCCATCGACGGCGGTGCCGTTGAGATTCACTGTGGAGCGCGCCGCGCCGATGAAGCCGGTTTTGGCATTATTGGCGTTAAGCGTTGCGTTGTTCCGAACGTCCCAGTTAGCGAGATAGATAGTGGGACCTATGGTGAGTTCCCGGTTATCGACTATCTCGGTGTAGTCAGCGGAGAAGGCATATACAGGTACGACTGTTAACAAAGGGGCGATGCAAACACGCTGTAAAGAGCGAACGAGCGGGGTCAGCTTGAATGGGTTGTAGGGGTTCATTATCCGTTCTACCAGGTTCAGGAAATTCGCAGCCAGTTCGGCCCGGCTCATCAGAGGGGTGCCAGAGACTAGCAATCTATGACCGGTCTATCTGTAGGAAACGTCCCATGGAATTGTAGTACCCGCCCGACAACGACAAGATGCATGGCACTGCTGCAACTAAACAGTTGGCAGCTAAAAGTCATCGCACCCTTTCGAACCGGTATAAAACCAAGTTATTCCTGATAGTTAATGCGAACGGATATAAATGGCACGTCCGCCGCGCACATATGCGTACCTATACCGGGCCGCCTCTATGAGACACCGCTGCCAAGGCATTAGAATCTGCGGTTTTGAATCCCGACCGACGCACAAATGCCTACCTGCTCGCTCTACCCGCTTTCTTATTCAGTCAACCCGGCGGACGCTTTTGCCAAAGTCCGGCATGCGCCCGGCGCAATCCTGCTGGACAGCGGGCGCCCGCTCGCAGAGCGCGGCCGGTTCGACATTATCAGCGCCTGGCCGGTGCAGCAGTGGCTGGCGGGCACCGGTGAAACGGGCGCCGAGTATTTGCAGCAGTTACGCGCCGGTCTGGCACGGCTGGGCAAGGCACAATTACCCCAGGGCAGTGAGTTGCCTTTCGCCGGCGGTGTGCTGGGCTACCTGTCTTACGATTTCGGACGTCGGCTGGAACGGCAGCCAGATAATGCCGTCGACGATCTGCACCTGCCCGACGCCTGCATCGGTCTCTATACATGGGCGGTCGTAACCGACCACGAGACCCGCACGACCCAGCTCGTCTGCCACCCTTCGCTGGAGGCTGGCGAGGCCCGGCGTCTGCGCGAGCTGTTCGCTCAGCCCGCAGACCAGAATCCAGCCGGGTTTCAGCTGACGTCAGCGTTCCAGGCCCACATTTCTCGCGACGACTACCGCGTGGCTTTCGAGCGCATTCAGGCCTACATCCAGGCCGGCGACTGCTACCAGGTCAACTTCGCCCAGCGCTTTCAGGCCGAATGTGACGGCGATCCGTGGGCCGCGTACTGCGCATTGCGCGAGGCCTGTCCGACGCCTTTCTCCGGCTATGTGTCATTGCCGGATGGCGGCGCGATCCTGAGCCTGTCGCCGGAGCGCTTCATCAGCGTCAACCAGGGCCAGGTCGAGACCCGCCCGATCAAGGGAACCCGGCCTCGGGGTCGCGATGCCGAGGAAGATGCCGCTTATGGGCGGGAGCTGCTTGCCAGCCCCAAGGACCGCGCCGAAAACCTGATGATCGTGGATCTACTGCGCAACGACCTGGGTCGCAGCTGCAAGGTCGGCTCAGTGAAGGTTCCCGAGCTGTTCAGCCTGGAAAGCTATCCCAACGTGCATCATCTGGTCAGCAGCGTGACCGGCGAACTGGCGCAGGGCCGGGATGCGCTGGACCTGATCGCCGGCAGCTTTCCCGGCGGTTCGATCACTGGCGCGCCCAAGATACGCGCCATGCAGATCATCGACGAGCTGGAACCCAGGCGACGGGGTTTGTATTGCGGTTCGTTGATGTATATGGACGTGCGCGGCTACATGGACAGTTCCATCGCCATCCGCAGCCTGCTTGTAAAGGACGGCACGGTGTCCTGCTGGGGCGGCGGAGGCATCGTAGCCGACTCGGAATGCGAGGCGGAGTATCAGGAAACCTTCACCAAGGTGCGGGTCTTGATGCAGACGCTGGAAGACCTCTGACGCAGTCTGCCAGACAGCCCGCGCTGTCCGGCTCTGCTGCCGCGTTGCGGCAGATCGCGAGCAAGCTCGCTCCCACAAGGTCCGTGTTCGTCATTCGGCTGTAGGAGCGGATTCATCCGCGATCTGTCGCAAGGCGACAGCAACCTGTATCGCGCCAGCATCGCCAGTATCGCCAGCAAGCTGGCTCCTACAGGTCTTGGTGGATTTTGTTACCATGGCCGCCATATCGAGCGCCGAAGCGCCACTTCTGTAAATTAGGAAACCGCCTGATGAGCCAACCTTTCGACGTCGCCGAACTGGCCGCGACGTACGCCAGCAAGTCTGCCCAGGACATTCTGAAACTGGCCTTCGAACACTTCGGTGACGACCTGTGGATTTCGTTCAGCGGCGCCGAAGACGTGGTACTGCTGGACATGGCCTGGAAGCTAAACAAGAACGTCAAAGTGTTCAGCCTGGACACCGGTCGCCTGCACCCGGAAACTTACCGGTTCATCGAGCAGGTTCGCGATCATTACAAGATCGACATCGACATCATGACGCCCGACCTGCGCCTGCTCGAACCCATGGTCAAGGAAAAGGGCCTGTTCAGCTTTTACCGTGACGGCCACGGCGAATGCTGCGGCATCCGCAAGATCGAACCGCTGCGCCGCAAGCTGTCCGGCGTCAAGGCCTGGGCGACCGGCCAGCGCCGCGACCAGAGCCCCGGCACCCGTAGCCAGGTGGCGGTTGTGGAGATCGACAGCGCGTTCTCGACCCCGGAGAACACCCTGTACAAGTTCAACCCGCTGGCGCAGATGACCAGCGAAGAAGTCTGGGGCTATATCCGCATGCTCGAGCTGCCTTACAACAGTCTGCATGAGCGCGGCTTCATCAGCATCGGCTGCGAGCCCTGCACCCGCCCGGTGCTGCCAAACCAGCACGAACGTGAAGGTCGCTGGTGGTGGGAAGAGTCAACGCAGAAGGAATGTGGTCTGCATGCCGGCAATCTGATTGCCCGGCAATCCTGAGGCAAGTCCTGGAATTGTGAGCCGAGCCTCCTGGCCTCGGCTCACAACCATGGGTCTCTCAATGCACGGGTAGCTTCACATCCCTGAACAGCTCTTCGAGCTCCTGTCGATTGTGGCAATGAATCGCCTTGGCCATGACGTCACGGGTCAGGTGCGGGGCGAATTTCTCGATGAAGTCGCACATGAAGCCGCGCAGGAATGTCCCGCGACGGAAAGCAATTTTGGTGATACTGGATTCGAACAGTTCGCTGGCATCCAGCACCACCAGATCACTGTCAAGTTCCTCGTCCACCGCCATCCTGGCGACGATACCCACCCCCAGATTCAACCGCACGTAGGTCTTGATCACGTCCGCGTCGGCAGCGGTGAACACGACCTTGGGCACCAGGCCCCGATGGCTGAAGGCTTCATCGAGCTTGGAACGGCCGGTGAACCCGAATACGTAGGTCACGATCGGGTATTCGGCCAGCAGTTCCAAGGTCAGCTTGGGCACCTTGGTCAGGGGATGGCCCTGAGGCACCACGACACAACGGTTCCAGCGGTAGCACGGCATCATGACCAGGTCACTGAACTGCTCCAGCGCCTCGGTGGCGATGGCGAAGTCCACGGTCCCGTCAGCCGCCATCTCGGCGATCTGCATAGGCGAGCCCTGGTGCATGTGCAACGCGACGTCCGGATACTGCCTGATGAAGTTGCTGATCACCGGCGGCAATGCGTAGCGCGCCTGTGTATGGGTGGTTGCGATCGATAACGTGCCCTTTTTCTCGTTGGAGAATTCCTGGGCGATTTGCTTGATGCTCTCGACCTTGCGCAATATCTCACCAGCCGTGGTGATGATGCGCTCGCCTGCCGGCGTGACCCGGGTCAGGTGCTTGCCACTGCGGGCAAAAACTTCGACCCCCAGCTCGTCCTCGAGCAAGCGGATCTGCTTGCTGATGCCGGGCTGAGAGGTGTAGAGGCTTTGTGCCGTCGCGGAAACGTTGAGGTCGTGGTGCGCCACTTCCCAAATGTAGCGCAATTGTTGGAGCTTCATATGTATCCCTCAAAGCAGATAAACCCTAGGGGCATCAGCGACGGTATATAACCGGATAAATGGTGCACTGAATCGCGCTAGAACTTTTTATCACCTTTGAGAGATGATTACACGCTCCATTTCAAGAAACACCATCCTGAAAGCCGTCGCCCTACCCTCGCCCTCTGTTCTGCATCATGGGCACCATGTAGACCGGTACATCGGAAAGCTGCAAGACCCTGGCGGCCGTACGACCCATCGACGCGCCTTCTTTCACCTGGCGGGTATGACTGCCCACCACCAGCAAATCCACAGCCAGTTCCCTGGCCTGTTCAAGAATCACACTGGAAGGTTCTCCCTGAACGACTCGCACTGTGCGAATGAAAGACAGATCCTTGTTGCCTTCACCCAGTTCTTCACGAAACCCGTCCAGCATCCGTTGCTCGATTGCATCCATGAAAGCACCTACGCCACTGCTGTGAAGGTCGTGCCAGGCATCCTCTCCCAGATAGCTCTGCAGCACCGATTCGGCGAACAGACCCATGGGTTCAACGACGTGAATGACATAGAGTTCGGCACTGAAGGTTCGAGCCAGCGCCAGCGCGTGTTGCGTTACGAATGGCGCGTACAGACCCAGGTCTGTGGCATACAGCATCGAACGAATCATACGACCCTCCCGGACTGCCTGAATGGCGGAGATTGATTGAGCTTAGCAGTGCGCTCAAATACGGGACGCGGGAGAACTTGCGCTCCGTCTCATTCAGCGACGATCGCGGGGCCCATGCGACATTCGGCTCACGGCAGCTCGTCCGGCGTCCGCTGGAACGCATCCCGCAGCGCCTGGTCGAGGGCGTCACGCTGAAGCGAGGCGCGCAAGGCACCATGGAAAGCTCCGTTCTGTACCGCGAACAGCGCCGGCAGATGAAAGACTTCGTAACGCTGCACCGCACCGCCGTTCTCTTCGGCGTCCACCCAGCACAGCCGGTCCACCGGCAGGTCGAGGTCCGGCAGACGCTCCCTGGCCCAGCGGCAGGCAGCGCATCCGGCACTGGTGAAAATCACCAGCGAAGCGCCGGGCAGGTCGAGCAGCTGGTGGTCGATGTCGAAGTCGGTGAGTTGCAACTGGTCCACGGCGGCGTCCTCGATGATGGCTGTGTACTATCCCCGCCCGGCTTGCCCGTTGCAAATCCACCCGAGGCCGCCGACGCTTCCCGGGCTTTGGGCAACGCTGCGGCACCTTTGCCCATTGTCGAAACACCGGGTAACGCGCTAAGGTTCGGCTCCCCGCTGTGCACAAACCTGCCGGGCTGCACATGCAAGATGACTGTGGCGGCCCGCGCCCGCGACCTGACGAGAACCCGATGGCTGATTTACCGATTGACGACCTTAACGTCGCTTCCAACGAGACATTGATCACCCCCGATCAGCTCAAGCGCGAGATTCCGCTGACCGACGCGGCGTTGCATACGGTCAGCCAGGGCCGTGAAGTGATCCGCAATATTCTGGACGGCAAGGACCATCGCCTGTTCATCGTGATCGGCCCTTGCTCGATCCACGACCTCAAGGCTGCCAAGGAATATGCCGAACGCCTCAAGGCGCTGGCCGCCGAGCTGTCCGACACGCTGTATCTGGTGATGCGTGTGTACTTTGAAAAGCCGCGCACCACGGTCGGCTGGAAAGGCCTGATCAACGACCCGTATCTGGACGACTCCTTCAAGATTCAGGACGGCCTGCACATTGGTCGTCAATTGCTGCTGGATCTGGCCGAAATGGGCCTGCCGACCGCCACCGAGGCGCTGGACCCGATTTCTCCGCAGTACTTGCAGGACCTGATCAGCTGGTCGGCGATCGGCGCGCGCACCACCGAATCCCAGACCCACCGGGAAATGGCGTCGGGCCTGTCCTCGGCGGTCGGTTTCAAGAACGGGACCGATGGCGGCCTGACCGTTGCGATCAACGCCTTGCAGTCGGTGTCCAGCCCGCATCGTTTCCTGGGCATCAACCAGGAAGGTGGCGTCTCGATCGTGACCACCAAAGGCAATGCCTATGGCCACGTGGTACTGCGCGGCGGCAGCGGCAAGCCCAACTACGATTCGGTGAGCGTCGCACTGTGCGAGCAGGCGCTGAACAAGGCCGGTATCCAGCCCAACATCATGGTCGATTGCAGCCACGCCAACTCCAACAAGGACCCGGCCCTGCAGCCGCTGGTGATGGAAAACGTCGCCAACCAGATTCTGGAAGGCAACCAGTCGATCATCGGGCTGATGGTCGAAAGCCACCTGAACTGGGGCTGCCAGGCGATTCCCAAGGATCTCTCCGAACTCAAGTACGGCGTATCCATCACCGATGCCTGCATCGACTGGGAAAGCACCGAAACCACCTTGCGCAGCATGCATGCCAAGCTCAAGGACGTTTTGCCGCGACGCAAGCGCGGTTGAAGCACCCCTGAAACGAAAACGCCGGGCATTTGCCCGGCGTTTTTTTATCGCAGCGATCAGATCTTGGCCGCCTGGCGCTGATGGCGCTCCATATAGCGTTCGACGTAGGAACACGAAGGAATGACGGTGTAGCCCATGCTTTCGGCATAGTCCAGGGCGCGCTTGGTCAGCGCCGCCGCGATACCCCGGCCACGAAGCGAGTCGGGCACGAAGGTCCGATAGAAATCCAGGGTCTGCTTACCCAGGTCCATATAAGTCAGGTAAGCACGGTGGCCGTCGATGTTGACTTCGAACTGATGGCCGGTCTGATCATGGTGGATGGACAACGCCTCGCTCATCATTACTCCTCGCGGGTCTTGGAATTGGACCCCTACCTTACCGATCTTTTTCCGGCGAAGGAACATCTACGCCACCCTGTGCCTGACTGGACACCGAGAAGAGCATGGCTGATCTCCAATGAAGAGCACCCTTAGATAGTAGGCGTCATTACGCAATATGCTCAAGCGGCACCAGGGACAAATGACATGACCGGACATCCGATTGCAATCGGGTTGAACCTGAGGCGGGCAAATGTTGTCGATTGTGACGCCTGTAAAGAGTGGAGGTCACTGCAGTTTTCAGGATGTGCCGGCCTGTCGCGCAGCGTTCGCGACGGTGGGCAGCAGATCGGATCCGGGCGGCCGGCATGGATGGCAATCGCCCGTACTGCAAGGGCTTGCAACCCGGGGCAGCTTGTGATGGACGCCAGTGTCTGGCGCCGGATGGGGGCTGTCGCGGCAAGGTGGATAGTTTTTAAGCAGACTGCATGAGAAGTAACGCGGAACTCTTTCATCCCAAAGAAAATTGTTCTCTTCTTGCGCTCGGTCCGTTTACTTACTACAAACAATGGGTACTATGTACGCCGGTCACTTTCTCACTCTCGAGAGGTGACTAACATGAAGAATAAGTCCTTGAAGGGGAACACGATGAACAACGTTCTGAAATTCTCTGCTCTGGCTCTGGCCGCAGTTCTGGCCACCGGTTGCAGCAGCGTCTCCAAAGAAACCGAAGCTCGTCTGACTGCTACCGAAGATGCAGCAGCTCGCTCGCAGGCTCGCGCCGATGAAGCCTATCGCAAGGCTGATGAAGCTCTGGCTGCCGCGCAGAAAGCTCAGCAAACTGCTGACGAAGCCAACGAGCGCGCTCTGCGCATGTTGGACAAGGCTAGCCGCAAGTAATCCCCTTGGGGTTGAGAAAGCCGATCCGCTCCAGCGGGTCGGCTTTTTTTTGCGCCGAGGTTTCCATCGCCCTGTCAAAAACGGAGAGGCTCCCCGTGCTCATCATCAGACCCCGTGCCGAGGATGTGGCCGGCCAGTCCATCCTTCGCCCCCTGCCCTCGGCGCGCTGCCGCAGCGTCGGTCCGTTCGTGTTCTTCGACCATATGCTGGAGACGACCTACTCGCCCGGCCGGGGCATGGACATTCGCCAGCATCCCCATATCGGACTCTCGACGCTGACTTATCTGTTCGAAGGGGAGCTACAGCACAAGGACAGTCTGGGCAGCGACCAGCGGGTCCTGGCAGGGGACGTCAGCTGGATGACCGCTGGCCGCGCCATTGCGCATGTGGAGCGCACGCCCGAAGAATCGAAGGCCATCGGTTCGCGGCTGCACGGTTTGCAGGTCTGGCTGGCGTCGCCCAAGGAACATGAGCAAGGCGATGGTCGTTACAGCCATCACCCTGCGCAGACACTTCCGGTTCAGGAGGCCATGGGCATTTCCATCCGCCTGATTGCGGGGTGCGGTTTCGAGATGACTTCGCCGGTGCCGGTGCTTTCTCCTACCCTTTATGCAGAGCTGAGGATGCAGACGGCCACCACGCTGTCGATTCCCGCTGAGCACGAAGAACGGGCGCTGTATGTGATCGACGGCGAGGCATCGCTGGAAGGTGAGCCGCTGGAGCCCAGAGCACTGGGGGTACTTGAGCCCGGCCGGACGGTGAACCTGTGCGCCGAAAGCGAGTGTCACGCCGTGCTGATCGGCGGCGCGCCGCTGGACGGACCGCGGCGGATGAACTGGAATTTCGTGGCCAGCGATCCTGAGCTCATCGTTCAGGCCCGCGCCCGCTGGGCAGCGGGAGACTGGCCCAGCGTGCCCGGAGAAGTGGGACGGATAGAGTTGCCGTGACTACCTGATCGCCAGCAAGCTGGCTCCTACAGACGGTGTAGGAGCCAGCTTGCTGGCGATTGGCTTTATGCAAACACCTCACCCAACAGATCATGCATCGATTTGAACGCTCGTTTAGCGACGCGCGGATCGTACATGGCCGTGCCAGGAACATTGGCATGCGGGTCGGTGAACGAATGCACCGCACCGCCGTAGCTGTGCAGCTGCCAGTCGACGCCCGCCGCGTTCATCTCTTGCTCGAAAGCCGGAAGCTGCTCCCTGGGTACCAACGGGTCGGAGGCGCCATGCAGCACCAGTACCGAACCCTTGATGTTGTTCGCGTCCGCGGGATTCGGGGTATCCAGGGTGCCATGAAAGGAAATCGCCGCTTTCAGTTCGGCACCACTGCGCGCCAGCTCCAGCGAACAGCAACCGCCGAAGCAGAAACCGAAGGTCGCGATCCGGCTGGCATCCAGAGACGCCCCCGCCTGACTCAGCAACTGGTCGAGCGCCGCTGTCATGCGCTTGCGTAGCAACGCCCGGTCGTTCTTGAGGGGCATCATGGCCGCCCCGGCTTCGTCGCTGTTGGCCGGACGCACCGCCTGACCGTACAGATCGGCCAGCAGCACGACATAGCCCTGCTCGGCCACGCTTCGAGCAATCTGCTCCGCGCCTTCACCCACGCCCATCCAGTTGGGCGCCATCAACAGACCCGGACGTGGAGCCGGCGCGTTGGTGTCGTATACCAGACGACTTTCATAGGGTTCGCCATCGATCTGGTGAACCACGGAACGGACGGTAATGGTGCTCATCGCTGACTCCTGGTCATTGCAAGAAAACGGGACATACAAAACGAGAAAACCCGCCGAAGCGGGTTTTCCTTCATTCGGTCATCAAACCGACAATTCCACCAACAGCTTGTTCAGACGACGGACATAAGCGGCCGGGTCCTTGAGGCTGTCGCCGGCAGCCAGCGCTGCCTGGTCGAACAGGATGTGCGACAGGTCGCCGAAGCGCTCCTCGCTCTGTTCCGCGTCCAGCTTGCCGATCAGCGGGTGGGACGGGTTGAACTCGAAGATTGGCTTGGATTCAGGCACCTTCTGACCGCTGGCTTCCAGAATCTGACGCATCTGCAAGCCAAGGTCCTGCTCGCCAATCGCCAGAATTGCCGGAGAATCGGTCAGGCGATGAGACACGCGCACTTCGCTGACGGACTCGCCCAACGCAGTCTTGAGACGCTCGATCAGGCCTTCCTTGTCCTTGGCGATTTCTTCCTGGGCCTTCTTGTCTTCCTCGGAATCCAGCTTGCCCAGGTCCAGGTCGCCACGGGCCACGTCGACGAAGCCCTTGCCGTCGAAATCGGTCATGTAGCTCATCAGCCACTCGTCGATACGATCGGTCAGCAGCAGCACCTCGATGCCCTTCTTGCGGAAGACTTCCAGGTGCGGACTGTTCTTGACCTGTGCCCAGGATTCGCCGGTCAGGTAATAGATCTTGTCCTGACCTTCCTTGGCGCGCGACAGGTAGTCAGCCAGCGATACGCTCTGCTCGCCGCTGTCATCGGAGGTCGAGGCGAAACGCAGCAGACCGGCGATCTTTTCCTTGTTGGCGAAATCTTCCGCCGGACCTTCCTTGAGGACCTGACCGAACTTCTTCCAGAAGCCCTTGTATTGCTCGGGTTCGTTCTTGGCGAGCTTCTCCAGCATGTCCAGCACGCGCTTGGTGAGCGCCGACTTCATCGAATCGATGATCGGGTCTTTCTGCAAGATTTCACGGGACACGTTCAACGACAGGTCGTTGGAGTCCACCACACCCTTGATGAAGCGCATGTACAGCGGCAGGAAGGACTCGGCCTGATCCATCACGAACACGCGCTGCACGTACAGCTTGAGACCGCGTGGCGCTTCGCGCTGATAGAGGTCGAACGGCGCGCGGGCCGGAACATACAGCAGTGAGGTGTATTCCAGCTTGCCTTCGACCTTGTTGTGGCTCCAGCTCAGCGGGTTCTCGAAGTCGTGAGCAACGTGCTTGTAGAACTCCTGATACTCCTCGTCCTTCACTTCGGTGCGAGGACGGGTCCACAAGGCGCTGGCGCGGTTGACGGTTTCCCATTCCTGAACAGGCTGTTCTTCGCCTTCGGCAGCCGGAGCCTGCTCTTTGGGCAGCTCGATCGGCAGCGCGATGTGGTCGGAATATTTCTTGATGATGTTGCGCAGACGGTAGCCGTCGGCGAACTCTTCCTCGCCACTCTTGAGATGCAGCACGATGCGGGTGCCGCGCTCAGCCTTGTCGAGCGTCGCGACTTCGAATTCGCCCTCGCCCATCGACGACCAGTGCACGCCCTCGCTGGCCGGCAACCCGGCGCGGCGGCTGAACACTTCGACCTGTTTGGCAACGATGAACGCGGAGTAGAAGCCCACACCGAACTGACCGATCAGGTGCGAATCCTTCTTCTGGTCACCGGACAGGTTTTTCATGAAGTCGGCGGTGCCGGATTTGGCGATGGTACCCAGATGGGTGACCACATCGTCACGGCTCATGCCGATGCCGTTGTCTTCGAGGGTGACGGTGTTGGCGTCCTTGTCGAAGCTGACACGAATTTTCAGCTCGGCGCCGCCTTCCAGCAATTCCGGTTTGGACAGGGCTTCGAAGCGCAGTTTGTCGACCGCGTCGGACGCGTTCGAGATCAATTCACGAAGGAAAATTTCCTTGTTGGAATACAGCGAATGGATCATGAGGTGCAGCAGCTGCTTTACCTCGGTCTGGAAGCCCAGGGTTTCCTTTTGAGTTTCCACACTCATGGTCATCAAACTCCGTTCTGGATGGCAGAAGCCGCCATGGCCGGCATTGGACCGATGGCAGCGGGTAGTCATCAAGTTGGGGACGCCTCCCGAGATTTCAAGAGCGACCGGACCCATTGTCGCTCGCGGTGCGAGCAGCACCGGGCACGACAGGTCGCCGAGCACGCCGGGTTTGTTTCAGAAAGGAATCAATCGCATCTGATTATTGGTGTCGCCCCGGACTCCCCGGGCCGGATATAACAGAACAAAGATGGTACGAAGTCTGTAGATAATCTTCGAAGCGCCGGAACTTAATTTCACGGCCAAGGCTCTTAGGCTCGTAGCTACTTTAATAAGGAGAAGTACCCATGCGTAAATCTTTAGCCTATGCCTTGATGCTGTCCGCCACTCTGGGCCTCGCAGCCTGCGACAAGAAATCCGAAAACACCCAGCAGGACGCCAACAAAGCGGCCCAGCAGTCCCAGGAGTCGATGGAAAAGGCTCAGGAGAAGGTGAACGACGCTGCCAAGGAAAGCCAGGAAGCCGCGCAGAAGAATGCCGAAGCCGCTCAGCAGCGCGCTACCGAGAATAATAACCAGGCTCCCGCTCCAGCTCCGGAAGCCACACCGACCCGTTAATCAACGGCCGGTTTGCACACAAATAATAAAGCCCGCTCTAGAGCGGGCTTTATTATTTGAATCCATGAAACAAAAACTTGTAAAACCACCGACCCGAAAGTGTATCGGCGGTTTTACCGGAAGGGTCACGCCAGCGCATCTTTCCGTGCGCCGAGAACCCGATCCACGACGACTGCCACGACCAGCGTGGCGACGGCCGGCACCAGCCACGCCAGCCCCTGCTCACTCAACGGCAAGTCCATCAGCATCGCTGGCAGGTGTTCGCCCATGCCTGCGCCTTTCATGGCATCGACCAGGCCGAACAGCAGGGCGACCAGCATCACGGGCGCCACGACGCGTGACTGGTTGTGCCACAGCTCCTTGCAGAAGCTCAGGCCGACCAGCACGATGCACGGCGGATAGATCGCGGTCAGCACCGGAATCGAGAAAGCGATCAGCTTGGTCAGACCCAGGTTCGAGACCAGCAGGGAGAAGACCGCCAGGATTATCACCAGCGACTTGTAGGACAGCGGCACGACACGGCTGAAGTACTCGGCGCAGGCGCAGGTCAGACCTACCGCCGTCACCAGACAGGCCAGGGAAATCAGCACCGCGAGGAAACCGCTACCCATGGCGCCGAAGGTGTGCTGTACATACGCATGCAGCACGGCAGCGCCGTTTTGTGCACCCATCGCCACCGCATGGCTGTCGGATCCCAGACGGAACAGACTGATGTACACCAGTGCAAGACCGACGCCGGCGATCAGACCAGCGATGATTGCGTAACGGGTTATCAGCCTGGGCGACTCAACGCCGCGCGAGCGGATGGCGTTGACGATGACGATGCCGAACACCAGCGCACCCAGGGTATCCATGGTCAGATAACCATTGATGAACCCTTGGGAAAAAGGTGCCGACACATAGGCAGGCTCAGCCGGGCCGACCTCGCCTACCGGAAGCACGAACGCAGCAACGCCCAGGATCGCCAGGGCGATGATCTTCAGAGGCGCCAGGAAACGGCCGACCGTATCCAGCAGACGCCCTGGGTACAGGGACACCCAGAACACCACCAGGAAATACACCAGACTGTAGAGAAACAGCGCCATCGGGCTTTCGCCCGTCAGCGGAGCCAGCCCGACCTCGAACGAGACGGTCGCGGTGCGCGGCGTCGCGAACAGCGGACCGACCGCCAGATAGCACACCGCCGCCAGAATGCCGCCGGCGATCTTGCCGATGGGGCTGCTCAGACTGTCCATCGCACCACCGACTTTCGCCAGTGCGATGACAGTGATGACCGGAAGACCCACTGCCGTGACCAGAAAGCCCAGCGCGGCAATCCAGACATTGGGACCGGCCTGCAGACCTACCATGGGCGGGAAAATGATATTCCCGGCCCCTACGAACAACGCGAACGTCATGAAACCAAGCGCCAGGATGTCCTGGCCTTTCAACACTTTCATCAAGGAAAACCACTGCCAAATCGGTATTAAGAAGGAAGGTGTTCCCGCGAGTTAGGGAAAAATCCGCCTACCCTCATAGGGCTGGCAGCGAGCGCTACGGGTCCTTGTGGGGCCCGGACGGCGCTGGAGGGTCGCTAGCCTAACGAAAAGCGCGGCAAAACGCACTAGCGAGGGGCATTGGCGCGACGAGGCGCACCTGAAACAGGCAGGCGTACGCCGACCCGTAGGAGCGGATTCATCCGCGAAAAATGCATCAGACGCAACCAATGCGTCGGCCTTCATGACCTCTCGCGGATAAATCCGCTCCTACGAATTTGTGATCTTCACCCCAAATGATGGATGGGTGTCCAGAAATGGGGACGCAGATCAAATCCTCTGGGCTGAAACGACAAAGGCCACCCGAAGGTGGCCTTTGTCTGGTCAGAATCGGTAAGCAAAGCTTACTTCTTCATTTCCCAACCAGTCAGCTCGGCCAGGGCCTTGCCGATGTCCGCCAGCGAACGGACGGTCTTCACGCCAGCGTCCTGCAGAGCAGCGAACTTCTCGTCCGCAGTGCCCTTGCCGCCGGAGATGATGGCGCCCGCATGGCCCATGCGCTTGCCCGGAGGCGCAGTCACACCGGCGATGTAGGAAACGACCGGCTTGGTCACGTTGGCCTTGATGAAGGCAGCAGCTTCTTCTTCAGCCGAACCGCCGATCTCGCCGATCATGACGATCGCTTCGGTCTTCGGGTCTTCCTGGAACAGTTTCAGGATGTCGATGAAGTTGGAGCCTGGGATCGGGTCACCGCCGATACCGACGCAGGTGGACTGACCGAAACCGGCGTCAGTGGTCTGCTTGACCGCTTCGTAGGTCAGGGTGCCGGAACGCGACACGATGCCGACCTTGCCTGGCAAGTGGATGTGGCCTGGCATGATGCCGATCTTGCACTCGCCCGGAGTGATGACGCCTGGGCAGTTAGGACCGATCAGGGTCACGCCCAGCTCGTCGCACTTGACCTTGGCTTCCAGCATGTCGATGGTCGGGATGCCTTCGGTGATGCAGACGATCAGCTTGATGCCGCCCAGCGCCGCTTCAAGGATGGAATCCTTGCAGAATGGAGCCGGTACGTAGATGACCGAAGCGTCGGCGCCGGTGGCTTCGACAGCTTCTTTCACAGTGTTGAACACTGGCAGGTTCAGGTGGGTGGTGCCACCCTTGCCTGGTGTCACGCCGCCAACCATCTTGGTGCCGTAAGCGATGGCCTGTTCGGAGTGGAAAGTACCCTGCGAGCCGGTGAAGCCCTGGCAGATGACTTTGGTGTCTTTATTGATCAAAACGCTCATTACTTGCCCTCCGCAGCTTTGACAACTTGTTGAGCAGCGTCGGTCAGGCTGGTAGCCGCGATGATGTTCAAGCCGCTTTCTGCCAGTACTTTAGCGCCCAGCTCAGCGTTGTTGCCTTCGAGGCGAACAACCACCGGGATTTTAACGCCCACTTCCTTCACCGCGCCGATGATGCCTTCGGCAATCATGTCGCAACGAACGATGCCGCCGAAGATGTTGACCAGTACGGCCGCGACGTTGCTGTCGGACAGAATGATCTTGAACGCTTCGGTCACACGCTCTTTGGTTGCACCGCCGCCCACGTCGAGGAAGTTGGCTGGCTTGCCGCCGTGCAGGTTGACGATGTCCATGGTGCCCATGGCCAGACCGGCACCGTTGACCATGCAGCCAATGTTGCCTTCCAGCGCCACGTAGTTCAGTTCGAACTTGGCGGCGTGAGCTTCGCGCGGATCGTCCTGCGAAGGGTCATGGAACGCCTTCAGCTTTGGCTGACGGTATACGGCGTTGCTGTCGATGTTGATCTTGGCGTCCAGGCAGTGCAGGTTGCCGTCGGCCTTGATCACCAGCGGGTTCACTTCCAGCAGTGCCAGGTCGTAGTCCTGGAACAGCTTGGCCAGGCCAACGAAGATGTTGGTGAACTGCTTGATCTGGTCGCCCTTGAGGCCCAGCTGGAATGCCAGCTCACGACCCTGGAACGGCTGAGCGCCAACCAGTGGATCGATGGTGGCCTTGAGAATCTTCTCGGGAGTATCGTGAGCGATTTTCTCGATATCCACGCCACCTTCGGTGGAAGCCATGAATACGATACGACGGCTGGAGCGGTCGACGACTGCGCCCAGGTACAGTTCCTTGTCGATGTCAGTGCACGACTCGACCAGGATCTTGGTCACTGGCTGACCATTGGCGTCAGTCTGGTAAGTCACCAGACGCTTGCCCAGCCACTGCTGTGCGAAAGCCGCTGCGTCTTCCTTGCTGCGAACCAGCTTGACGCCGCCCGCTTTGCCACGACCACCTGCGTGAACCTGGGCTTTGACAACCCACTCGGTTCCGCCAATCTTGTCGCAAGCTTCTGCTGCCGCTTCCGGGGTGTCTACCGCGAAGCCCTTGGATACTGGCAGGCCGTATTCAGCGAACAGCTGCTTACCCTGATACTCGTGAAGATTCATGCTTATTACCGTCTTCGTTTAGGTACTGCGCATTCGGTGCTGCACATTGTGCCGCACCACCTGTGACCGCTACTTCCGGTCGGCCCGCGAAACGGCCTGGGCCATTTCGCAAGCGTTCCGAGAGGTCGAGTCCGGCGGAGTTTCCGCGGAGAGTCTTGCTCGCAAGGCTCACGACGGGCATCGCGCCGTGGTTTTTTTCTTATCTTCTCAGCGCTTCTTGCGGTTCTGGATGTGAATGGCGCCGCCATTCACTGCCAGGGCCGCTTCGTGCAACGCTTCGGACAGCGTCGGGTGCGAGAAGACCATCATGCCGATGTCTTCAGCGCTGGTGCCGAATTCCATGGCAATCGCGCCCTGCTGAACCAGTTCGGCAGCGCTTGGGCCGATGACGTGCACACCCAGCACACGGTCAGTCTTGGCATCGGCGATAACCTTGACGAAACCGCCGGTGTCGTTGGCTGCCATGGCACGGCCACTGGCCGCGAACGGGAAGGTGCCGACGTTGACTTCGACGCCTTCGCCCTTGAGCGTCTGCTCGGTCTTGCCGACCCACGCGATTTCCGGATGGGTATAGATGACCGAAGGAATCAGGTTGTAGTTCATCTGGGCTTTGTGACCCTTGAGGCGCTCGACGACCATGATGCCCTCTTCCGACGCCTTGTGCGCCAGCATCAGACCGCGAACCACGTCACCGATGGCGTATACGCCCGGCACGCTGGTAGCGCAGTAGTCGTCGACATAGATGAAGCCACGCTCGTCCAGATCCACGCCGCAGTCGGCAGCCAGCAAGTCGGTGGTCACCGGACGGCGGCCTACCGCTACGATCAGACGATCGAAGGTGATTTTCTGCTCGCCGTTTGCGTCGGTGTAAGTCACCTCGACTTCATCACCGTTAACCTGCGAACCGGTCACCCGGGCGCCCAGCTTGATGTCCAGACCCTGCTTGGTGAAGGTCTTGAGCGCTTCCTTGGCAACGGCTTCGTCAGCCGCCGGCAGGAATTTGTCCAGTGCTTCCAGAACGGTGACCTGGGCACCCAGACGGGCCCATACCGAACCCAGTTCCAGACCGATGACGCCGGCGCCGATGACGCCGAGACGCTTCGGAACCTGCTGGAATTCGAGAGCGCCAGTGGAGTCGACGATGACGTTCTGGTCGACCGGAGCCGGCGGAATGTCGATCGGCCGCGAACCGGACGCCAGGATCACGTGTTCCGCTTCGATGACTTCGACGGTGCCGTCAGCCGCGGTCAGTTCGATCTTCTTGCCGGCCAGCAGCTTGCCGTGGCCTTGCAGGGTGGTGACGCCGTTGGCCTTGAACAGGCTGGCAACGCCACCGGTCAGGCCTTTGACGATGGTGGACTTGCGGCCGACCATCGCCGGTACGTCGATGGACACCTCAGAGGTCGAAATACCGTGGACGCCGAAGCCGTTCTTGGCTTCGTAGAATTTCCACGAGCTGTCCAGCAACGCCTTGGAAGGGATACAACCTACGTTCAGGCAAGTACCGCCCAGGGCCAGCTTGCCCTCCTTGTCCTGATACTTCTCGATGCAGGCAGTCTTGAAACCAAGTTGCGCAGCCTTGATGGCGGCGACATAGCCGCCAGGGCCCGCGCCAATCACTACCACGTCGAATTTCTGGGACATAAAAAAGATTCCTTTTAGCTGCGAGCTTCAAGCTGCAAGCTGCAAGCCGATCAGCGATTTTCCACACAATCGGCCTGCAACCCTTTCATTAGATGCTACCCGACAGCCTCGGGCCGTACGCCAAGCTGCTTTTCTCTTGCAGCTTGCCGCTTGCAGCCCAGGGCTGTGTCATCAGATATCCAGCAGCAGACGAGCCGGGTCTTCCAGCAGGTTCTTGATGGTAACCAGGAAAGTCACTGCTTCCTTGCCATCGATCAAACGGTGGTCATAGGACAGCGCAAGATACATCATCGGGCGAATAACCACCTGACCATTGACGGCCATCGGACGCTGCAGAATGTTGTGCATGCCCAGAATGGCGGCCTGCGGCGGGTTGACGATCGGGGTCGACATCATCGAACCGAAAGTACCACCGTTGGTGATGGTGAAGGTACCACCGGTCATTTCGTCGATCGACAGCTTGCCGTCGCGAGCCTTCTTGCCGAAGGTGGCGATGCCGCCTTCAATTTCCGCCAGGCTCATGTGCTCGGCGTTACGCAGAACCGGAACCACCAGACCGCGGTCGCTGGAGACGGCAACGCCGATGTCCGCATAACCGTGGTAGACGATGTCGGAACCGTCGATGGAGGCGTTGACCGCCGGGAAGCGCTTGAGTGCTTCGGTAGCGGCTTTGACGAAGAAGGACATGAAGCCCAGGCGCACGCCATTGTGCGACTTCTCGAACAGGTCCTTGTACTTGGAGCGCAGCGCCATTACTTCGGTCATGTCGACTTCGTTGAACGTGGTCAGCATCGCCATGTTCGACTGGGCTTCGACCAGACGCTTGGCTACGGTGGCACGTACGCGGGTCATCGGCACGCGCTTCTCGGTACGGTCGCCGGCGGCGAATACCGGAGCGCTGGCGGCAGCGGCGGCTGGCTTGGCGGCAGGAGCCGCGGCTGGCGCGGACTTCTTGGCCTCGACAGCGGCAACCACGTCTTCCTTGGTCACGCGACCATCTTTACCAGTGCCCTTGATGCTCGCCAGGTTGATGCCGTTTTCTTCGGCCAGCTTGCGCGCGGCCGGACCGCCAATGGCGTCGTCGTCCGCTGCGGCGGGCGCGGCAGCCTGAGCTGCCGGAGCAGCTGCGGCGGCCTGGGCAGGTGCGGCCGAGGCGGTAGCGCCTGCGTCCAGGGTTGCAATCACTTCGTTGGACAGGACGGTATCGCCCTCGCCTTTCACGATCGACGCCAGAACGCCGTCAGCCTCGGCCAGCACTTCGAGGACAACCTTGTCCGTCTCGATGTCGACCAGCAGCTCGTCACGTTTGACCGCTTCGCCCGGTTGTTTGTGCCACTTGGAAATGGTGCCGTCGGCAACGGATTCCGGGAAAGAGGGGGCTTTGATCTCGATAGCCATTATCTGTAATTCCTTAATTCGGTTTCTAATGCTCGAAGGCGTTAAACAGTGAAGGCATCCTGCAGGAGCTGTTCCTGCTGCTCGGCATGCATCGACGCGTAACCACAGGCAGGCGCGGCGGACGCATCACGACCGGCATACTCGAGAACGAGGCTGCGCTTGTGATTGCCCATGCTGCGACGCAGATGGTGTTGACTGCTGTACCAGGCACCCTGGTTCATCGGCTCTTCCTGGCACCAGACCACGTGTTCGAGGTTGGTGTAGGGTGCGATCGTTTCCATCAGATCATCTTCAGGGAACGGATACAGCTGTTCGATACGCACGATGGCGATGTCTTCACGGCCTTCGGCACGACGCTTCTCCAGCAGGTCATAGTAGACCTTGCCGCTGCACAGGATCAGGCGGGTAACCTTGGCCGGATCGAGCGTGTCGATTTCAGGAATGACCGTCTGGAACGAACCTTCGGCCAGATCTTCCAGTGTCGAGATTGCCAGTTTATGACGCAGCAGCGACTTGGGCGTCAGCACCACCAGCGGCTTGCGCAGCGGACGGATCACCTGACGACGCAGCAGGTGGTAGATCTGAGCGGGCGTGGTCGGGACGCAGACCTGAATGTTGTGCTCGGCACACAGTTGCAGGTAACGCTCCAGGCGCGCGGAGGAGTGCTCCGGCCCCTGCCCTTCGTAGCCGTGCGGCAGCAGCATGGTCAGACCGCACAGACGGCCCCACTTGTGCTCGCCACTGGTGATGAACTGGTCGACGACGACCTGGGCACCGTTGGCGAAATCGCCGAACTGGGCTTCCCAGATCACCAGCGCATTCGGCTCGGTGGTGGAGTAGCCGTATTCGAACGCGAGAACCGCTTCTTCCGAGAGGAACGAGTCGTACAGGTCGAAGCGAGGCTGACCGGCATACAGGTTCTGCAGCGGAATGTAGGTGCTGGCGTCCTTCTGGTTGTGCAGGACGGCGTGACGGTGCGAGAAAGTACCGCGACCGACGTCCTGACCGGTGATGCGCACCGGATGACCTTCGAAGGCGAGCGTGGCGTAGGCCATGGTCTCGGCGTAACCCCAGTTGATCGGCAAGCCGCCGGCCTGCATCTTCTGACGGTCTTCGTAGATCTTCTGGACCTGACGCTGCACCACGAAGCCTTCCGGCAGCTCCATGAGCTTGGCCGACAGTTCCTGCAAGGTCTTGAGGTCGAAACGGGTGTCGTGACGCGCGGTCCACGCATGGCCCAGATACGGACGCCAGTCGACGAACAGTTCCTTGTTCGGTTCCTTGACCAGACTCTTCACCACATGCAGGCCGTTATCCAGCGCGTTGCGGTAGTCGTCGATCTTGGCCTGAACGCGCGCATCGTCGAGCACGCCGGACTTGATCAGCTGATCGGCATACAGTTCACGGGTCGTGCGCTGCTTGGTGATCTGCTGGTACATCAGCGGCTGGGTGCCGCTTGGCTCGTCCGCTTCGTTGTGACCGCGGCGGCGGTAGCAGACCAGATCGATGACCACGTCACGCTTGAACTGCATGCGGTAGTCGATCGCCAACTGGGTGACGAACACCACGGCTTCCGGATCGTCGCCGTTCACGTGCAGGATCGGCGCCTGGATCATCTTGGCAACGTCGGTCGCGTACTCGGTGGAACGCGAGTCCAGCGGGTTGCTGATGGTGAAGCCGACCTGGTTGTTGATGACGATGTGAACGGTACCGCCAGTCTTGAAGCCGCGGGTCTGCGACATCTGGAAGGTTTCCATGACCACGCCCTGACCGGCGAACGCCGCGTCACCGTGGAGGGAAATCGGCAGCACCTTGTCGCCGCTCGGATCGTTGCGACGATCCTGACGCGCGCGTACGGAACCCTCGACCACCGGAGAAACGATTTCCAGGTGGGACGGGTTGAACGCCATCGCGAGGTGCACTTCGCCGCCCGCGGTCATGACGTTGGAGGAGAAGCCCTGGTGATACTTGACGTCACCGGAACCCAGCTCGACCTTCTTCTTGCCTTCGAACTCGTCGAACAGCTCGCGCGGGTTCTTGCCGAAGGTGTTGACCAGCACGTTCAGACGGCCACGGTGGGCCATGCCGATGACGACTTCCTTGGTGCCATAGGAGCCGGAGCGCTGGATCAGCTCGTCCAGCATGGGGATCAGGCTCTCGCCGCCCTCCAGGCCGAAACGCTTGGTGCCCGGGTACTTGGTGCCCAGGTACTTTTCGAGACCTTCGGCCGCGGTCACGCGCTCAAGCAGGTGAGTCTGGACTTCGGCGGAGAACACGGGACGACCGCGTACGCTTTCCAGGCGCTGCATGAACCAGTTGCGCTGCTCGGAATCCACGATGTGGGTGAACTCGGCGCCGATGGTGCGACAATATGTCTGCTGTAAAGCCTCGACGATCTCGCGTAGGCTCGCTTCCTCTTTGCCGATGAACAGGTCGCCGGCACGGAAGGTCGTATCAAGATCGGCATTGGTCATGCCGTAATGATTGATCGACAGGTCAGCGGGAGCGGGCCGTTGCCACAAGCCCAGCGGGTCCAGCTGGGCGGCCTGGTGGCCCCGCATCCGGTAAGCCTGGATCAGTCGCAGTACTTCTACCTGCTTCTTCTCGTGTTCGCTGCTCACACTGCCGGCGGACACCGGTTGAGCACGGCGCTGGTTTTTCGCCAGCAACACGAAATGATCGCGAATCGTAGAATGCGATACATCGGTGGCAGAGTTGCCGTCAGCGGGCAACGTCTGAAAGTAGGTGCGCCACTCTTCTGGCACAGCGTTAGGGTCGTGCAGGTAAAGCTCGTAGAGCTCTTCCACATAGGCAGCGTTACCACCTGACAGGTGGGCACTGTTCCACATGCGCTGCATCACGCTTTCTTGCATGCTTGGTCACCCTCGGTAAGGGGACACCACCGGCGAAGACACCAGAGCAACGCTGAAACAGTCGTGTGCAGCGACCATGACAAGTCACTAAGGATCACGCAGATAGTCCGGGTACCAGCCCGGATGCCCCTGCTGGTCTTTTTCTTCAAATAAGAGCGACGGCCTTGCGAGCCACTGCTCAGGTTAAAGCTGCGACGCCGGCGATAGCCCGCGCCGCAGCGACTTCAGGTACAACGGTGTAGCGGTAAAGCGATGAATCAGACGCCGCTTTGCAGAAGCATGTTGCGCACGTGACCGATGGCCTTGGTTGGGTTCAGGCCTTTGGGGCAGACGTTGACGCAGTTCATGATCCCGCGGCAGCGGAACACGCTGAACGGATCGTCCATGGACGCCAGACGCTCGGCGGTCTTGTTGTCGCGGCTGTCGGCCAGGAAGCGATAGGCCTGGAGCAACGCGGCTGGACCGAGGAACTTGTCCGGGTTCCACCAGAAGGACGGGCACGAGGTCGAGCAGCAAGCGCACAGAATGCACTCGTACAGACCGTCGAGCTTCTCGCGCTCTTCCGGAGACTGCAGACGCTCGATGGCCGGAGCCGGCGTATCGTTCTGCAGGAATGGCTTCACCTTCTCGTACTGCTTGTAGAAGATGCTCATGTCGACGACCAGGTCACGAATGACCGGCAGTCCTGGCAGAGGACGAACCACCAGCTTGTTGTTCTTCACCACGGAAGACAGCGGCGTGATGCACGCCAGGCCGTTCTTGCCGTTGATGTTCATGCCGTCGGAGCCGCAAACACCCTCGCGGCACGAGCGACGATACGAGAAACCTTCGTCCTGTTCCTTGATCAGGGCCAGTACGTCCAGCACCATCAGGTCCTTGCCACCGGTGTCGACCTGAAATTCCTGCATGAACGGCGCGGCGTCCTGATCAGGGTTGTAACGATAAACGCTGACTTGCAACATGGCGGTCACCCTTAATAAGTCCGGACTTTAGGCTCGAAAGTCGGAACAGTTTTCGGCGAGAAGTTCACGGCACGCTTGGCTACGCGCTTTTCACCCGGGAAGTACAGGGTGTGGCACAGCCAGTTCTCATCGTCGCGATCTTCGAAGTCTTCACGGGCGTGGGCGCCACGGGATTCCTTGCGATGCTCGGCGGCGATGGCCGTCGCTTCGGCGACTTCCAGCAGGTTCTGCAGCTCCAGCGCTTCGATACGCGCGGTATTGAAGGCCTGGCTCTTGTCGTTGATCTTGACCTTGGCAATACGCTCGCGCAGGGTCGCCAACTGAGCAATACCCTTCTGCATGTACTCGCCGGTACGGAATACACCGAAGTAGTTCTGCATGCAGCTCTGCAGCTCTTTGCGCAGCGTGGCGACGTCTTCGCCCTCGGTGCGCTCGTTCAGGCCGCTGAGGCGTGCCAGCGCGGCATCCACGTCGGTTTCCGAGGCGCGACGGTAGTCGATACCTTCGTTGAGCGCCTGCTCCAGGTGCAGGCCGGCCGCACGACCGAAGACCACCAGGTCGAGCAGCGAGTTGCCGCCCAGGCGGTTGGCACCGTGAACCGATACGCACGCCACTTCACCCACGGCGAACAGACCGGGAATGATCTGGTCGGTGCCGGTGGCGTCCTGAGTGATCGCCTGACCATGAATGTTGGTGGCGATGCCGCCCATCATGTAGTGGCAGGTAGGCACGACCGGGATCGGCGCGGCGGCCGGATCGACGTGAGCGAAGGTCTTGGACAGCTCCATGATGCCCGGCAGGCGGCTGTGCAGCACTTCCTCGCCGAGGTGATCGAGCTTGAGCATCACGTGGTCGCCATCGGGACCGCAACCGTTGCCGGCGATGATTTCCTTGACCATGGAGCGCGCGACGACGTCACGACCTGCAAGGTCCTTGGCGTTGGGCGCGTAGCGCTCCATGAAACGCTCGCCGTGCTTGTTGATCAGGTAGCCACCTTCACCACGGCAACCCTCGGTCACCAGTACGCCGGCGCCGGCGATGCCGGTCGGGTGGAACTGCCACATCTCGATATCCTGGACTGGAACACCGGCGCGCAGCGCCATGCCCACACCGTCGCCGGTGTTGATCAGGGCGTTGGTGGTCGAGGAGTAGATACGGCCCGCGCCGCCGGTAGCCAGTACGGTGGCGTTGGCGCGGATGTAGGAGGTCTCGCCGGTTTCGATGCAGATCGCGATGATGCCGACGAAAGCGCCGTCCTGGTTCTTCACCAGATCCACTGCGTAGTATTCGTTGAGGAATACGGTACCGGCCTTGAGGTTGGCCTGGTACAGGGTGTGCAGCAGCGCGTGACCGGTACGGTCGGCCGCGGCGCAGGTACGGGCAGCCTGGCCGCCCTTGCCGAAGTCCTTGGACTGACCGCCGAACGGGCGCTGATAGATGCGCCCCTGTTCGGTACGGGAGAACGGCAGGCCCATGTGTTCGAGTTCGAAAACTGCTTCAGGGCCGACGGAACACATGTATTCGATGGCGTCCTGGTCACCGATGTAGTCGGAACCCTTGACGGTATCGTACATGTGCCAGCGCCAGTCATCGTTCGGGTCGGCCGAAGCGATGGCGCAAGTGATGCCGCCCTGTGCGGACACGGTATGCGAACGGGTCGGGAAGACCTTGGTGACTACGGCGGTCTTGTGGCCGCCCTGAGCCAGTTGCAAGGCCGCGCGCATGCCCGCCCCGCCGCCACCGATGATGATGGCGTCGAACGAAAGTGTATTGATGTTAGCCATGAATCAGATACCCCAAAGAATCTGCACACCCCAGACGAAGTAAGCGAACATCGCGATGCCGCATACCGCCTGAAACAGGAAACGTACCGATGTCGCGGACTTGCCCAGCGCCATTGGCGTCAGGTAGTCGGTCGCGATGGTCCACATGCCGACCCAGGCGTGAGCGCCGAGGGCCACGAGGGCGAGCAGACTGAAGATACGCATGCCGTTATGGGCGAACAGATCATGCCACTGGGCATAGGTCAGGCCCGGGTTGGCGACCAGGTAACCGATCAGGAAAATGAAATAAGCCGCGAGAACGACCGCAGACACGCGCTGCGCCATCCAGTCATAGAGGCCCGAACGCGACAGGTTGGTGACGTTGGTTACCATATCCATACTCCCGCCAGAATGATCATCACCACGGAGACTGCGATAACGATTTTGGAGCCCAGCTTGCCGCCTTCCAGCGTCTCGCCAATGCCCGTGTCCATGATCAAGTGGCGTACACCGGCCACCAGGTGATAAAGCAGGGCAGACAGCAGCCCCCAGATGACAAGCTTGGCCAGCGGACTGGTCAGATACGCCTTCACGTCACCGAAGCCTTCTTCGGATGCCAGCGACTTGTCCATTGCATACAGCATGATTGCAATACCGACAAAGAGGATGACACCGGAGATGCGGTGAAGGATGGACGTGTAAGCAGTGACTGGGAGCTTGATGGTCCTTAGGTCTAGATTTACAGGTCGTTGGCTTTTCACGGCTTTTTTCACACTGAAGAGCCCCTAACAAGCAGGGCAAGTTGTTGGGAAGTGCACTGGTCAGGTACCCACCACCCAGGAAGTGACGACCCCCTTGGAACAGGCCCAAAAGCCCCTGGCGGTCGGACGCCGAGTATAGACAGTTAGGCTACTAATGACAACGCGCAGACTTACCCCCAATAGCGGATTGCACTCTGCGGCCAAAAGGCGTAAATGGCACGAAACAGCGCATTCGGCGCAGGCTTGCGAGGCCTGTGGAACACGACTTTAGGCAAATTGACTTTGGGATTTATCTCACTATAGTGATGCGGGCCCTGCGTGGGGGGCCTGTCTGATGATTTGAAGCATAAACAGGAGGCCATATGGCTGACAAAAAAGCGCAGTTGATCATCGAGGGCGCAGCCCCCGTCGAGCTGCCAATACTGACCGGCACCGTGGGTCCAGATGTGATCGACGTACGCGGTCTCACTGCCACAGGCCGCTTCACATTCGACCCAGGCTTCATGTCGACCGCCTCTTGCGAGTCGAAGATCACCTACATCGACGGTGACAACGGAATCCTGCTTCACCGCGGCTACCCGATCGAACAACTGGCCGAGCAGTCCGACTACCTCGAAACCTGCTACCTGCTGCTCAATGGCGAATTGCCCACCGCCGAACAGAAGGCCCAGTTCGTGGCAGTGGTCAAGAACCACACCATGGTCCACGAGCAGCTCAAGACATTCTTCAACGGCTTCCGCCGTGACGCCCACCCGATGGCCGTGATGTGCGGCGTGGTCGGCGCGCTGTCCGCGTTCTACCACGACTCGCTGGACATCAATAACCCGCAGCACCGCGAGATTTCCGCGATTCGCCTGGTCGCCAAGATGCCGACCCTGGCGGCGATGGTCTACAAGTACTCCATGGGCCAGCCCATGATGTACCCGCGCAACGACCTCAGCTACGCGGAAAACTTCCTGCACATGATGTTCAACACCCCGTGCGAGATCAAACCGATCAGCCCGGTGCTGGCCAAGGCGATGGACCGGATCTTTATCCTCCACGCCGATCACGAACAGAATGCTTCGACCTCCACCGTGCGCATGGCCGGCTCCTCGGGCGCCAACCCGTTCGCCTGTATCGCAGCCGGTATCGCCGCGCTCTGGGGCCCGGCCCACGGCGGCGCCAACGAAGCGGTGCTAACCATGCTCGATGAGATCGGCGATGTGTCGAACATCGACAAATTCATCGCCAAGGCCAAGGACAAGAACGACCCGTTCAAGCTCATGGGCTTCGGTCATCGCGTCTACAAGAACCGCGACCCGCGCGCCACGGTGATGAAGCAGACCTGCGACGAAGTGCTCAAGGAACTGGGGATCAACAACGATCCGCAACTCGAACTGGCCATGCGCCTGGAAGAGATCGCCCTGACCGATCCGTACTTCATCGAGCGCTCGCTGTACCCGAACGTAGACTTCTACTCGGGCATCATCCTCAAGGCGATCGGCATTCCGACCAGCATGTTCACCGTGATCTTCGCCCTGGCGCGGACCGTAGGCTGGATTTCGCACTGGAAGGAAATGCTGTCCAGCCCGTACAAGATCGGCCGTCCACGCCAGCTGTACACCGGCAGCGAACAACGCGACATCGTTGCCCTGACAGACCGCAAGTAACTTCAGCGTCTGTAACGAAAAGGGCTGCCATTGGCAGCCCTTTTCGTTGTATCGCCCGACTTATTTCTGAGCCCGCTCGCGCAACGCTTTCAAGGTGTTGAAAGGTGCATCCACCACAAACTTGTTCGCCAGCATCGAAGGTACGCTGCCTCCTGGCTCGGTGTGTACCTGATAGGTCACTTCAGTCTGGTTCGGCCCCTTTGGCACCAGCTTCCAGAATCCTTCCACCTGAGCAACCCGGACGTAACCTTTCTCCTCGGGGATGTAGGTCGGCTGCTCTTGAAGGGTACGCGTCAGACTGCCATCCGCGCCCTCTTTGGTGGTGATCAGAAGTACGGAATCGCGGGGCGTCACCGGCCAGGGCGTATTGAAGCGAGTGTAGGTCCAGACTTTGTCGCCCTCATGCTTGAGCAACTTCTGGGACTGGCATTCATGCACCCAGGCGCAGGCGCCTGCTACATCCTCTTGAAGCGCGCGCAGCTTTGCGACACTGGCATTGATGACCGTCACGCCGCGATAAGCCTTGTATTTCGATCCAGCCACATCACTCAAGGCGACCTGGATACCCTCCTCGTCCCTGGCGACCTGCCAGTTCTCGGCAAGCGCTTCTCCCGCCAGCAGAACCGACAAACCACAAACCACAGCCAAGCGATGCGACGCCTTCATATTGTTTTCCTTGTGCTTGAAGTTCCACCCGGGACCGGGCGTCATGTCACGGATCAGGCAACCGCGGTTGCCGCTTCCCACCAGCCGATCAAACGAATCGCGTCCGCCTGATCGACACCACATACCTCCTCGTCAGCCTTGAACTGACCGCAGACAGCGGGCCGCTCCGGCTTGCCGAACAATGCGCAGAGCAGGTCGATGCCCAGGTGCACGCAACGCTGACCGGCGGCCTTGCCCTGGGGCATGCCCGGAATGGGCGAACTGATTGAGGGAGCGATGCAGCAGGCACCACAACCGGAGCGACAGTCCATGACTCGACACCCTTGTAACGTTCTTTGGAAAGTCGCTGATATTAACCGCCGAAACGGCCATTGGAAAACGCCGTTTCGGACGACGGACAGGGCCTTATTGCTTGAACTTGAAATCCAGCGCGGCGCCTTCGACATCGCGACGACTGTCGTTACGCATCTGCAACTGCATTTCATTGCTCAGCAGTCGCCCGTTCAGCTCGAACGGTTCACTGCCAGATGACGAAGCGTCGGTATCGAACATCGGCGGCAGAATAGGCTTGCGCCGTGCGGTAATCACCTTCGCCGGAGGCTCCAGCTCCTGCACCAGCTCGGGAGGCAGGCTGAGGTCGAGCTTCGGTGGCGCCAGGCGAGTTTCCTTGACCTCCTTGCTGGTCTGCCTGGCCTGCCTGGCCTTGCGCTGCTGCGCGACGGTCTCCCGCTTGTCAGCGGATTTGCTCGGGGCGGGTTTCTTTGTCGTTTCCGGTTTCCCGGCCGCAGCGGTCGACGGCCCTGCAGCCTTGTCCTTGTCTACAGACTGCTTGCCCGCCACCACCGGCACGACTGGCGCAGTCGCAGGCATCTCATGAACGGGCGGATCTTTCTTGTCCGCAGCGGGCGAGACGACGGATTCCGAAGGCTGATCGGCCGTCGAACGCACGGCAGGTGGCGCGGGCGCAGGCGCGGACTCTTGCGTGGCCGCGTCGGTGCGCGGTTTAGGCACAGGGGTTTCCTGCGCATCGCACGCACTCAACAACACAACAATCAGCAATACGGTACAACGCAGCAGATTCATAAGTGACAGAGCGACCAGAACGGAGAAAAAACCTAGTTTGCTTGAGGCCTGCGGGAGGCACCAAGAGTTCCAACAATCGAAACCAAACCGGCGGCCTCAGTACCCTGCCACCGTTTCATGACATAACTGCCGGGCAAGCATGCCCAGCGTCATAAGCGCCCGCTCGGCCTCACGATTCCACGGCATGCCGCAATTGAGCCGGATACAGTGATTGAACTGCTCGGTGTTGCTGAAAATCAGGCCCGGCGCAATGCTGATGCCCTGCTCCAGCGCCCGGACGTGCAGAGTCTGCGTGTTGACCCTGCCGGGCAGGCTGACCCAGAGGATGAAACCGCCGACGGGGCGGCTCATCTGCGTCCCTTCCGGAAAGTGCTGCTGCACCGCCAGCTGATACGCGCTCAGATTTTTCCGATACTCAAGTCGGATGAAACGCAAATGCCGGTCGTAACCGCCGTTTTCCAGGTAAGCCGCAATCGCCATCTGAGTGACGCTGCACGCCGAATGGGTACTGAACGTCTGTAAACGCTGAATCTCGGCCTGGTACTTGCCGGCGATCATCCAGCCGATGCGCACACCCGGCGACAATGTCTTTGAGAAGCTGGAGCAGTACACGACCCGACCGAGGCGATCGAAGGCTTTGAGCGCCTTGGTGCGCCCGACCTCGAACATCAGCTCGCCGTAGATATCATCTTCGACAATCTGTATGTCGAAATCCGATGCCAGTCGCAGCAGGTGCTTCTGCCGCTCTTCCGGCATGGTGCCCCCTAGCGGATTGCTCAGCCGCGCCGTCAGCACCAACGCCTTGATGGTCCACTGATTGGCGGCCAGCTGCAAAGCCTCCAGGCTGATGCCTGTGACCGGATCGCTGGGGATCTCGATGACCTTGAGGCCGAGCAGGTCCGCCAGTTGCAGCAGCCCGTAATAGGCAGGCGACTCGGCGGCGATCAGATCGCCCGGCTGGGTCAGGACGCGCAGAATCATCTGCAATGCATCGACACATCCGTGGGTGATCACCACCTCGGAAGGATCGACCACCACACCCGCATCGCGCATGCGGATTGCCACCTGACGTCGCAAGGGCTCGAAACCCGGACTGAACATGTAGCTGAAGGCACGCGGGCTGTGAAAGCGCGTGACCTTGGCCAGTTGCTGATGCAGGGCACGCACCGGCAAATAGTCGACGTGGGGCACGGCAGCGCCGAGGGCGAACACCCCTTCGCGCCGCGACTCTTCGAGTACCTGCTGAATGATGCTGCTGCGGGTGACCAGGCTTGGCCGCTCGACCCGCGCAATGTCCGGCGTCGAGGCGGTCAGCGCCGGGGTCTGGTGCACGTAATAGCCCGATTGAGGCCGCGCCCTGATCAACCCCTGATCTTCGAGGTTCGCGTACGCCTGCAACACGGTCGCATGACTGACGTTGAGTTGCGAACTCATCTTGCGCACCGAAGGCACGCGCTCGCCCGGTCGATAAACGCCACGGCGTATATCTTCGGCCAACTGCTGGGCGATGCGTTGATAAAGCAGGAGATTGGTCATGGCACTGCCTCGGGACGACCGGCGCGCCTGGGGTGGCGTTCGGACCGGAACAGTCTGGAAGTGTACCGGGACAGTTCGGGTTTAGGCCAGCGCCAGGACGCTGGCCTGTGCGACAGCCGTTTGCGCGATCAGCGCGCGGCGCCCAGATGGCCCTGATCGTCGGAAAAGACGATCTCGACACGCCGGTTCTGCGCGCGACCGCGCTCCGAGGCATTGGCATCCACCGGAAAGTCCTGGCCATAGCCCTCGACCTGCACCCGCTTCTCGCTCACGCCCAGATCGATCAGAACGTCCGCCACCGCTTGCGCCCTGTCTCTAGACAACTTCAGGTTTTCCTGTCGATCGCCGGTGCTGTCGGTATAACCTTCGATGCGCACCACGCGACGTGGATTGAGCTGCAAAAACTGGACGACCTTGAGCACCGTCCGACTGGCGGAACTCTTGAGCTCGGCATGGCCCGGATCGAACAACACATCCCCTAGCGTCATCACCAGCCCTCGCTCGGTCTGGGTCGTCACCAGACTGAGGATCTGATCCTCCAGCCAGCGTCCTTGTTGCTGAGCGCTATTGAGCTTGGCTTCGCGCAGTGCCAATTGCAGGCGCTGACGCTCCAGCTCCATTTTCGCCAGTCGCTCCTGAAGCAACAGCAAATCACTGTGCTCGCGGGCGATCTCACTGTAGCGGCTGCTCAGGTAGGCATAGTGGCTGACGTCGCTGGCGCTGCCAATGTAACTCGACAGGCGCTCCGCCCGCGCCAGAGACTCGCCGGCGCGCAGCAGATCCTTGGGCGCGCTGCGCAGCACGTCGGGATCCTCCTTGACCTTCTGGAACTCACTGCTGGCGCGCTGCAGATCGCGGGCACTGTTGGCCTGGCCTGCGCAGCCCTGAAGACCGGCGACGCCAACCAGTGTCGCCACACCCAGCATTCGTGAAAAAGGCTTCATTGCTTTTCCCCCAACTGCTTGCGCAGACGATTGAGCCGGGTGTTCAACTGATCCACCTGCTCGCGCCCTTTCAAGGTCAGGACCTTTGCTTCGGCGAGGCGAGCATCCAGCTCGGCCTGCTCGGCGTTGAAGCGCGCATCCTTGAACGCCTGCGCATTCATGTCGGCGCGGGCCTGGGCGAACTTGCCCTCGGCAGCCTGCAACTCCGACTGCTCGTCAGTGGCGCCGACGGCCCGCGCCTGCTCCAGCGCTTGCTCAGTGAGTTTCATTTGTTCCAGAGGTGCCGGATCGCTGGCACACCCGACCAGGGTCGCAAGTGCCAACGCGGCGAATGAAAGGCGGATCATCACAACGGGTTTCCTACTTGTTTGAGGCCTTGTCCAAGACCTTGTCTGAAGCGCTGGCCTCGGCGGGCTGCAAGAGCTGGGCCTTCCACAGGCCCAGATTGCGGGCGACGATTTCGTCCGACCGGCCGGAGGCGACCGATTCTGTCATCTTTTTTGCCAACTGTCCGCGTAACCATGAATCGTTGCACGCCGAGTTGAAGGACAGGGCCAGATGCAGGCCTGGCGTATCGAGCACCGTGGGTTGCGCGACGATATCGGCGGACAGCCCGAGAGACTGGACCATGACCATGCCGGCGTAACGACCGGCCAGCACGTAGTCCACTTCGCCCAGCGCCAGCTTCTGGAATGCCTGAGGAAGACCCGGCACGCGAACCAGCTCGGGCTGCGCGGCGGCTGCCTCGAACGTCGGGGTCAGACGTGTTTGTGCCGATATGGCACCCGCACGTCCCTGCAAGTCCGCAAGACTGGAAAACGGCACTGGTGATGCGTGCCGGGTCCAGATCAATATATCGTTGCGCACGACGGGAGGATGCACATAGTCCAGCGCATCGAGGCGGGCCGTATTCAGGGGAGCGTCGATCAGCAGATCCATACGCCCGGTACGCACTTCGTCGAACGCCTGACCGCGCTTGCCCGCATACAGGAATTCCACGGTCAGACCCAACTCATCGGCGATCTGGCTCACCAAGTCGACGTTGGCCCCCATCAGATGTCGAGCATCCTGGGGATCCCGCCACGAATAAGGCGGCGCATCCGGACTGCCGGTGGCAATCAGACGTTCGCATTTGCCGGCAGCCATCGACCCCGCGGGACAGGCTAGCAAGGCTGCGACTAAGAGCGACAGCCATCTGGGCTTGTGCATGGATCATCCTTCTCGCAAAACTGTATTTCAGGCCAATAAAAAACCCGCCGCTCTGCCCCGCCTATCGCTTGCATCGCGACACACGGGACAGAACCAGCGGGCTCTCTATCGAGCAGCCGTCTTTATCAGACCAGCTTCTCCAACTCCGGAATCGCTTCGAACAGGTCGGCGACCAGACCGTAATCGGCCACCTGGAAGATCGGCGCCTCTTCGTCCTTGTTGATCGCGACGATCACCTTGGAGTCTTTCATGCCTGCCAGATGCTGGATCGCGCCGGAAATGCCGACCGCGATATAGAGCTGAGGCGCGACGATCTTGCCGGTCTGACCGACCTGCATGTCGTTGGGCACGAAACCGGCGTCGACCGCGGCGCGGGAAGCGCCCACCGCCGCGCCCAGCTTGTCGGCCAGCGCGTACAGGTGCTTGAAGTTGTCGCCGTTCTGCATGCCGCGACCGCCGGAAACGACGACCTTGGCCGCAGTCAGTTCAGGACGATCGGACTTGGCGAGCTCTTCGACCACAAAGCTGGAAATGCCGGCATCGTGCGCCGAACCCACAGCTTCGACGGTGGCCGAACCACCTTCGGCCGAGACGGCGTCGAAACCGGTGGCACGCACGGTGATGACCTTGACCGAAGCACTGGACTGCACAGTCGCAATCGCATTACCGGCATAGATCGGACGCGTGAAAGTGTCTGGCGACTGGACCGAAATGATCTCGGAGATCTGGTCCACGTCCAGCTTGGCGGCCACGCGCGGCATGATGTTTTTGCCGTTGGATGTGGCAGGCGCCAGAACGTGGCTGTAGCCGGAGGCCAGCTCGACGATCAGCGGCGCGACGTTCTCGGGCAGCTGGTGTTCATAAGCGGCGTTATCGGCCACCAGCACCTTGGACACGCCCGCCACCTTGGCGGCGGCTTCGGCCACGGCGGCAACGCCGGCACCGGCTACCAGGACGTGAATGTCGCCACCGATCTGCTGCGCGGCAGCGACGGTGTTCAGCGTGGCAGGCGCCAGGCTGGAAGTGTCGTGTTCAGCGATAACCAGAATTGTCATCAGAGCACCTTCGCTTCGGTTTTCAGTTTTTCGACCAGTTCGGCCACCGACTTGACCTTGACGCCCGCGCCGCGCTCGGCCGGGGCTTCTACCTTGATGACCTTATTGGTGGAGGCCACGGACACGCCCAGCGCGTCAGGCGTCAGGGTTTCCAGCGGCTTCTTCTTGGCCTTCATGATATTGGGCAGCGACGCGTAACGCGGCTCGTTGAGGCGCAGGTCGGTGGTCACGATGGCCGGCAGGTTCAGCGAGACAGTCTGCAGACCGCCATCGATCTCGCGGGTCACCGCGACCTTGCCGCCTTCCACTTCGACTTTCGAGGCGAAAGTGCCCTGCGCGTAACCGCTCAGCGCGGCCAGCATCTGGCCGGTCTGGTTGTTGTCGCTGTCGATGGCCTGCTTGCCGAGGATCACCAGCTGCGGCTGCTCCTTGTCGACGACGGCCTTGAGCAGCTTGGCGACCGCCAGCGAAGTCAGCTCTTCGGTCGACTCCACCAGTACGGCACGGTCGGCGCCCAGCGCCAGCGCGGTGCGCAATTGTTCCTGAGCGGTGGCAGGACCGATGGTCACGACCACGATCTCGCTCGCCACGCCTTTTTCCTTCAAGCGCACGGCTTCTTCCACGGCGATTTCGCAGAAGGGATTCATCGACATTTTGACGTTGGCAAGATCGACGCCGGAGTTGTCCGCCTTGACGCGAACCTTGACGTTGTAGTCGACCACTCGTTTGACAGCTACAAGAACCTTCATGGATTCCTCGTTACTCTCCGGTGAAAAGAAAGTCGCCTGGTACGACCAGGCGATCGATATGTGTCCTCAACAAGCAATCGTTCAGGCGCGGGCGCTGTGCACGGATCGGGACGACGGCAAAAAAATCCGGTGAAGAGGCGATCCACCCGGCTGCGGACCGCCTGGGTGTGTAAAATGCCCCGCAAGACACAGCAAGCAGCCTGCGCCGCATTCGCCTGATGCCTTATGGACGGGTTCGATGAACCCCGTTTCAGCCTACGGCGAATGCAAAACCGCCCGTATCTTGACCGCATCACCTTTTCCGGTCAATACGCCAAATCGGCCAGTAACAGGTCTGACGTCTTTGATTTCTCTGGCCTGCGGCCGATTCAAACGAACGTTTGTATTGGACCTGCGAACTGGTGTAGATATAATGCGCCCCATCGAGAAACGAACCGGTGCCGGGCACTGCGTTCGTCGAATCTGCTTCACATAAAAAGATACCGTGAGCCTTGAGAGTAGGAGATAGCCTGTGGAACGCGAATTTATGGAATTCGACGTCGTCATCGTCGGAGCCGGTCCCTCCGGGCTTTCCGCTGCCTGCCGCCTGAAACAGCGCGCCGCCGATGCCGGCCAGGAAATCAGCGTCTGCGTGGTGGAAAAAGGCTCCGAAGTCGGCGCTCACATTCTGTCGGGCGCGGTGTTCGAGTCCCGCGCTCTCGATGAACTCTTCCCGGACTGGAAAGCGCTTGGCGCCCCCCTGAATACCGAGGTCAAGCGCGACGACGTCTATGTGTTGCGCGACGCCGACCGGGCAAAGAAGGTCCCGGACTTCTTCGTGCCCAAGACCATGCACAACCAGGGTAACTACATCATTTCCCTGGGCAACCTGTGCCGGTGGCTGGCCCAGCAGGCCGAGAACCTGGGCGTGGAAATCTATCCGGGTTTCGCTGCCCAGGAAGCGCTGTTCGATGAAAACGGCGTGGTGCGCGGCATCATCACCGGCGACCTGGGTGTCGATCGTGAAGGCAACCCCAAGGAAGGCCTGTACACGCCGGGCATGGAACTGCGCGCCAAGTACACGCTGTTCGCCGAGGGCTGCCGCGGCCATATCGGCAAGCAGCTGATCAAGCGCTTCAAACTCGACAGTGAATCCGACGTCCAGCATTACGGCATCGGCCTCAAGGAAATCTGGGAAGTCGACCCGGCCCGTCACGAACAGGGCCTGGTCGTGCATACCGCCGGCTGGCCGCTGGACGACGCGAATCCGGGTGGCTCATTCCTCTATCATCTGGAAAACAACCAGATTGTGGTCGGTCTGATCGTCGACCTCTCCTACTCCAATCCGTACCTGTCGCCCTTCGACGAATTCCAGCGCCTCAAGCATCACCCGGTGTTCAAGCAGTATCTGGAAGGCGGCAAACGTATCAGCTACGGCGCGCGCGCCATTGCCAAGGGCGGCCTGAATTCGCTGCCCAAAATGGTATTCGCCGGTGGCGCGCTGATCGGCTGTGACCTGGGCACCCTGAACTTCGCCAAGATCAAGGGCAGCCACACCGCAATGAAGTCCGGCATGCTCGCCGCCGAGGCGGTGGCCGACGCGCTGCTGGCCGGTGGCGAAGGCGGCGACGTGCTGACCGCCTATGTGGACAGCTTCAAGGCGAGCTGGGTGCATGAAGAACTGTTCACCAGCCGCAATTTCGGAGCCGCGATCCACAAATTCGGCGCGATCAAGGGCGGCGCGTTCAACTTCGTTGACCAGAACATCTTCCGTGGAAAGCTGCCGTTCACGCTGCACGATACCAAGCCGGACCATGCCTGCCTCAAACTGGCCGCCGATTCGAAGAAGATCGACTACCCCAAGCCGGACGGCAAGTTGAGCTTCGACAAGCTCAGCTCGGTGTTCCTGTCCAGCACCAACCATGAAGAAGAGCAGCCTTGCCATCTCAAGCTCACCGACCCGAGCATCCCGATCACCAAGAACCTGCCGCTGTACGATGAGCCGGCGCAGCGCTACTGCCCGGCGGGCGTGTACGAAGTGGTCACCCAGGAAGACGGCGAGAAACGCTTCCAGATCAACGCGCAGAACTGCGTGCACTGCAAGACGTGCGACATCAAGGATCCGGCGCAGAACATCACCTGGGTAGCGCCGGAGGGCGCGGGTGGTCCGACCTACCCGAATATGTAGGATTGGTTCTTCATTTGTAGGAGCGGCTTTAGCCGCGATGGATCGCACAGACACATCAAGTTTTGTCGTCTGGGCAGTTGCATCGCGGATAAATCCGCTCCTACAAAAACATGTCGCTCATCCGGACAACACCAGGCGCCTTACTGCCGCCTTCAAGACGCTCGCAAATGAGCGCCCTCTTCCACCGGGCTGTGTTCGAAGTAACGCTTGTACTCCCGACTGAACTGCGACGCGCTCTGATAGCCCACCCGCAGCGCCACCTGCCCCACGCCCAATCCATCACTGGTCAATAACTGTTGAGCCTTGAGCAGCCGCAGGCGCTTGAGGTACTGCACTGGCGACAGGAGCGTGCTGCGTTTGAAGTGCTCATGAAAGGTCGAAACGCTCATATTGGCGCAGCGGGCCAGGGTCTCGACGTTGAGCGCCTGATCGTAGTGATCGTGAAGATAGGCCACCGAGGCTGCGATGCGGGCGAACTGCCCGTGATGCTCGACCAGCGCCCGCAATACTCCCGCCTGTGGTCCACGCAGGGCGTTGAAGATCACGTCCCGCACCCGCGCCGCGCCCATCAACTGACACTCCAGCGGATCCCGCAGGCAGCGCAGCAGACGCTCGACGCTGGCGCGCATGCCCTCGTCGATGACCACCGACGACATGGACTCCGGCGTCTGCGGCTCACAGGCGTCGGCGCCGATACTGCCCATCAGTTGCACCAGCTCACCCAGCAGCGTCCGGTCGATCGCCACCGCCACGCCGTACAAAGGTTTGTCCGGCGTTGCAAATGTCTCGCACTGAAAGGGAACGGAGAGCGCCTGGATCAGATAATGGCCGGCACCGTACTCGAAGGTGCGCGGCCCAAGGCAGGCCACCTTGCGCCCCTGAACCACGATCATCAGGCTGGGGTCGTAGATCTGTGGGCTGCTGGCTACGTAGCTGAACGCCGACAACACCTGGACCTCGGGCAGGAGGGTTTCGACGAAGCCCGGGCGGGTAGCCAGCGGCTTGATGAGGGACACAAGTTCGGCGGTCGCGGAATCAATGGGCATGAATGGGCACAGGTAGAGGAATAGACAGCCCTATCATCGCAGATCTGCCGCTCCAGACGGTGCAGATAATCCGGACGCCGGAGGAATAGGCATGAATGACGGAGTATTCGCCATGGCAGTCCGGCGCTCTGCTGCGGACAATGTCCGCCTGTTTTTCACTTCCTGAATCCACTTAGCGAGGCAAGCTTATGTATACCGCCATCGGTTACGCCGCCCAATCCCCCACCGCGCCCCTGGCCCCCATGACCTTCGAGCGTCGCAGCCTGCGCGCTGATGACGTCGCCATCGACATCCTGTACTGCGGCGTCTGCCACTCCGATATCCATCAGGCCCGCAACGAGTGGGGCATTGCCGTTTACCCACTGATGCCGGGCCACGAAATCGTCGGCCGCGTGACAGCGACTGGTACCGGCGCTTCCAAGTACAAGGTCGGCGATCTGGTCGGCGTTGGTTGCATGGTCGATTCCTGCCGTCAGTGTTCGGCATGCAAGTCGGACCTGGAGCAGTATTGCCTGGAAGGTCCGACCATGACCTACGCCACCCCTGATCGCGTTGACGGCACCAACACCATGGGCGGTTACTCCAGCAGCATCGTGGTGGCCGAGCACTTCGTGGTGCGCATTCCGGAAAACCTGGACCCGGCGGCTGCCGCGCCGATTCTGTGCGCGGGCATCACCACCTACTCGCCGCTCAAGCACTACGGCGTCAAGGCTGGTGACAAGGTCGGCATCCTGGGCATGGGCGGCCTGGGCCACATGGGCATCAAGTTCGCCAAGGCGCTGGGCGCCGAGGTCACCCTGTTCACCCGCTCCGCCGCCAAGGCCGCCGAGGCCCGTCGTCAGGGCGCGGACCATGTGATCGTGTCCACCGACGCCGAGCAGATGAAAGCCGCCGCCGGCCACTTCGACTTTCTGCTCGACACCATTCCGGTCCAGCACGATCTCAATCCGTACCTGGAAACCCTGCGCTTCGACGGCGTGCACATCCTGGTCGGTCTGATCGAACCGGTCGAGCCGCCGGTACACGCGGGCAACCTGGTCATGAGCCGCCGCGTGCTGGCCGGTTCGTTGATCGGCGGCATCGCGGAAACCCAGGAAGTGCTGGATTTCTGCGCTGAGAAAGGCATCACCTGCGACATCGAGATGCTCGACATCCGAAACATCAACGAAGCCTACGAGCGTATGCTGGCCGGTGATGTGAAGTACCGCTTCGTCATCGACATGGCGACCCTCAAGGCCTGACCGCAGGCTGCTCAGACCGCGCCGAGTTCGGCCGACAGTCCCGCTGCCGCTTCCTTGATCAGTGGGACCAGTTCGGCCATTTTCTCCAGCGGCATATAAGGCACGGTACTGGCGATGCTGATGCCGGCAACGATCTGTTTGCTGGCATCCCTTACCGGCGCTGCCACACAGCGGATCGAAGGTTCGTTGTCCTCCAGATCGAATGCGTACCCCCCTTGTACGTACTCCTTGCGTCGTTCGCGCAACTGCTCCCAGGTCTGCTCTTCGTGGGCTGGCCACAGCGGCTGCCTGTCTGCCGCAGGCAGGCTGACATCGTACAGCCGCTGCCATTCCGGTTCGGCAGCATCCAGCAACAAAGCCTTGCCGATGCCAGTGCGCACCAGCGGCATCCGGTGGCCGACGCGAGAGCGCATTTCGGGGCCGTTGCGCCCTGGATTCTTGTGCAGATAAAGCACCTCGTCGCCTTCCCTGACCGCCAGATGCACGGTATCGCCAGTCGCCTCCGAGAGCCGATCCAGCCAGGGACGCGCCAGTATCGCCAGCGGCACCTCCTCACGCGCCTGAAAGCCCAGTTCGATCAGTTTGGGACCTAGCAGGTAGCCGACCTGAGGCAATACCCGCAGATAACGCTCTTCGATCAGACAACTGACCAGTCGGTGGGTGGTGCTGCGCGTCGTGCCGATCTGCCGGGCGATTTCCTTGAGGTCGCGGGCGCCGTTCGCCACCGCCTGGACCACGCCGAGCCCTCGCAGCAACGTCTGAGTGCCGGTGGGCGCTGCCTCTTTGGCGGGGGTCTGTGTGTCGTTTTGCATGTCGGGGTCTTTTTCTAGTCAAAGAGCTGGCGACATTATCGTCGCCAGTCTCCTGGCATGCCACAGGCGTGATATTACAACTCGATGCGCTCGACCTTGCCCACCAGCAGGATGTAGGACAGCGCGCCGATCAGGGCCAGCGTGGCGATATAGGTGATGGCCGGAGCGAAGGAATCGCCGGTCGCCAGAAAGCCGATCACGATAGGCGTGGCGATGGCCGCCATGTTGCCGACCAGATTGAAGGTGCCACCGGTCAGGCCGAGCAGACGCGCGGGTGCCAGCGTCGATACCAGCGACCAGGTGATGGACGCCAACCCGTTGCCGAAGAACGCCAGCGCCAGGAAGGCGATCACCAGCGGCGTGGAGTCCACGAAATTGGCGCCGATGATCGAGGTGGAAATCAGCAGACCGGCAATGATCGGCAGTTTGCGGGCGAAGCCGACCGTATGGCCTCGGCGAATCAGCCAATCGGAGAAGAACCCCGAACAGAGCACGCCGACGAACGCTGCCAGGAATGGCAGAGAAGCCAGCAGCCCGGACTTGATGAAGTCCATGCCCCGGTATTTCACCAGATAGGTCGGAAACCAGGTCAGGAAGAACCACAGCGTGGAGTTCAGGCAGAACTGCCCCAGGTAGATCCCCCACAGTTTGCGCTGGGTCAGGACGATACGCAGATCCGCGGCATTGAACCCGGCCTTCTTCTGCTTCTCGGTGTCAGCCTGGATATCCACCAGCCCACCGCCTTCGCGAATCAGGTCGATCTCCTGCTGGTTCACGCCCTTGAAGTCCCGTGGCTCGCGATAGACCGCATACCAGATCGCCGCCCAGATCACACCCACACCGCCGGTGACGACGAACACCATGTGCCAGCCGTACTTGGCCTGCAACCAGGCCAATACCGGGGTCAGGAACGCCAGGCCGACGAACTGTCCGGAGGTATAGAAGGCAATGGCCGTTGCGCGCTCACGCTCGGGAAACCACGAAGTGACCACCCGGCTGTTGATCGGATAGGCCGGCGCTTCCAGCGCGCCCACCGCCATGCGCAGCACGAACAGGGCGATGAAGCTGGCGGCGAAACCCAGCATGATGGTCGCGATTGACCACAAGGCCAGCGCGACGGTGTAGAGGATACGCGGCGGTACGCGGTCCACCAGCCAGCCGCCGGGCAACTGCATGGCGGCGTAGGTCCAGCCGAAGGCGGAGAAGATCAGGCCGACGTGCACCGGATCCAGGCCCAGATCGCTGGTCAGTGCCGGCGCGGCGATCGACAGGTTGCTGCGGTCCAGGTAGTTGATCACCACCGTGATGAACAACAGGACCATGATGAAATAGCGCTTGCGGCTGGGCGTCGCGAGGGATGCCGCGCCTTCGAGAGTACGTGTGTGCATGGGCTGTGCCTCTTATTGGATTTGTTCGAGGGCTTGCAGATTGAAAAGCAGGCGCCATTCCATCCGGCGCCTGCCTTCAGAGGGTGCCTACAAAATGGCTGCACTCGGCAATACGGCGTTGAAATCGGTCTCAAAATGCTCATTTACTTATGTAAACTCCGCTTTTTCGACCGATTTCGCCTTGTCTTGCCTTTGCTCGCCGATTCTGTAAACACCCTCTTAGACGGCCATCACCATTCGGCGAAGCTGCCATCCGCGTGGCGCCAGATCGGGTTGCGCCAGCGGTGACCGATGGCCGCCCGCTCCTTCACATATTCCTCGTTGATCTCGATGCCCAGACCGGGTCCGTTGGGAATCTTCACCATGCCGTTTTCGTAGTCGAAGACTTCCGGGTGTTTGACGTAGTCGAGCAGGTCGTTGCTCTCGTTGTAATGAATGCCCAGGCTCTGCTCCTGGATGAAGGCGTTGTAGCAGGCGGCGTCCAGCTGCAGACAGGCAGCCAGGGCAATCGGACCCAGCGGGCAATGCAGCGCCAGCGCCACGTCATACGCCTCGGCCATGTTGGCGATCTTGCGGGTTTCAGTGATGCCCCCGGCGTGCGAGGCATCCGGCTGGATGATGTCGACGTAACCCTCGCTCAGGATCCGCTTGAAATCCCAGCGTGAATACAACCGCTCGCCCAGGGCGATTGGTGTGCTGGTCAGCGGTGCCAGCTCCTTGAGCGCTTCGTAGTTCTCGCTCAGCACCGGTTCTTCGATGAACATCAGCTTGAACGGGTCCAGCTCTTTCATCAGCACCTTGGCCATGGGTTTATGCACACGGCCATGGAAATCGACGCCGATTCCGACGTTCGGCCCGACCGCGTCACGCACGGCCGCGACGCTGGCCAGCGCCAGGTCCACCTTGTCGAAGGTGTCGAGGAATTGCAGTTCGGCAGTGCCGTTCATCTTCACCGCCGTAAAACCGCGCTCCACCGCGTCCCGCGCCTGCCGGGCGGTATCGGCTGGACGGTCGCCGCCGATCCACGAGTAGACGCGGATCTTGTCGCGCACCTGACCGCCGAGCAGATCGCTCACCGACACGCCCAGCGCCTTGCCCTTGATGTCCCACAAGGCCTGATCGATACCGGCCAACGCACTCATGTGCACCGCGCCGCCACGGTAGAAGCCGCCGCGATAGAGCACGGTCCAGATGTCTTCGATATTGCGCGGGTCTTTGCCGATCAGATAATCGGACAACTCCTCCACCGCGGCGGCCACGGTATGGGCACGACCTTCGACCACCGGTTCGCCCCAGCCGACCACGCCTTCGTCGGTCTCGACTTTGAGGAAGCACCAGCGCGGCGGAACGATGAATGTTGTCAGGCGAGTGATTTTCATGGATGGGCTCTCTTATTGATCTTGGTGATAGTCGGGAAAAGTCAGTGGGCGGCGCCGGTCAGGTCGCGCCAGGCGCGTACATAGGCGCCCGCCCGGTCCTCGACGTCCGCCACGCTCATGCCTGGCTTGAACAGTCCCGAACCCAGGCCGAAGCCCTTGACGCCGGCCTGCACGAACGCCTGCATGTTGTCCGGCGTGATGCCGCCGACCGGCAGCAGCACCGTGCCAAGCGGCAGCACGGCAAGCCAGGCCTTGACCACGGCGGGAGACATTTGCTCGGCCGGAAACAGCTTGAGCACGTCGGCCCCCTCTCCCAGCGCGGCGAAGGCCTCGGTGGGTGTCGCCACGCCGGGCGACAGGAACATTCCGGCTGCCTTGGCGGCGCGCAGTACGCGGGCATCGCTGTGCGGCATGACGATGACTTGTCCGCCCGCTTCTTTGACCTGCACGACTTGCTCCGGCGTCAGGACAGTCCCTGCACCGATCAGGCAATCGGCAGGCAAGCGCTGGCGCAGCAAGCCGATACTGTCCAGCGGCTGCGGCGAATTGAGCGGGACTTCGATGACTCGAAAACCGGCCTGATACAGAACATCACCGATGGCAGGCGCCTCTTCCGGGCGCAATCCGCGCAGGATCGCCACCAGACCGTTTTCCTTCAAAGCTTGCTTGAGCATTTCACACCTCGTTCGAAAGGGTTGTTGACGCGCCTGGCACCAGCCCGGCTTCGACCGCCACCTGCCACAGCCCGCGCTCGGTGGCCTGTTCGGCCAGCGCGACCCGGCCGAAGCCCGCGGCGGCCAGACCGCGCGAATAACGCGCGCATAGGGCATCGTTGCCGATCAGTACGATGGAAGGCGAAGACGTACGGCGTTGCGCAGCAAGGGCCGCCAGCTCGTGACCGATGAGCAGGCCAGACATATAATCGGGTTGAGCCGCCGGGTCGAGCTGCCCGGTCAAGCCCAGCGTCCGGGTACTGAAGATGGTCGACAGCGGCCCCGCCGCGCCGCCGGCGGACAGAGCGATTTCAAGGCCGCGGTCGAAAGCGGCGGTGTCGAAGTCGTCGCCCCGCTGCATGGTGCGGCCCAGAATGGTGTGTGCACAGAGAGCGGCGTAGACCTCGCCGGTCATGAACGTATCGAAATGGCGGATCTGGCCTTGCGCGACGTCCACCCATTTGGAATGGCTTCCCGGCAGGCCGATCAACAGGGGCTGCCCGGCCTGCTCGGCGGACAGAGAGGCCAGTACGCCCAGCACCTGAGTTTCCTCCCCGCGCATGACGTTGGGCAGGGTCGAGCGCTGCAAGACGCCTGGGACGATATGCACCGTGACGCCGCGCACGCTGCGAACCGATTCAAGGGCCGCGCCCAGCTCGTGGACACTGGCCGGAGTTTCCCGATACGGCGCCTCGCGCCAGCCTTGGGCGCTGCCCACCATCCCGCAGGCGATGACCGGCAGATCGGGCTCGGCATTCAGCCAGTCGCCACAGGCTTCGTCCAGCGCGAGCTCGAAACCGTCGCTGCACAATTCGCCGGCGATCAGCCGAGGCGTTTGCGGCAATTGCATGATGCCCGCGCTCAACGCGCGTTGTTGCAAGACCTGGCCATGCTCGCCAAGTCGATAAGCCCGCAGTGAGGTCGTCCCCCAATCGAGCGCGATCAATTGCGCCTGCATTGCTTCACCTGTTGTTTTTTTTGACGTGAGTGCGGGCTGACTATAAACCTGTTACGGGATTTATCTCAATATATAAATTGGCATCCCATATATAGGGATTTTAACGATCTAGAAAATTTGCGCTGGGGATGATCCGCTGCTATTAGTCATGGCTGAATTCCGCTGTGCCACCCTTTCAGGTTCTGCACGCCCGGCCATCAGGCCGTGGTGGTAACGTGCCTGCCGCTGCGCGGCAGATCGCGGATACAGGAATTTGCGCAAGTTGTAGGAGCCAGCTTGCTGGCGAAAGAACGATGATGCGGTTCGCCCGAGAGACTGCATTGTCCGGTTCTGCTGCCGCTGCGCGGCAGATCGCGAGCAAGGCGGAACGCCGCCCCGGTCGCTCCTACAGGATCGTGGGAGCCAGCTTGCTGGCGATGAATGCGCTTTCACCCCCTCGATACGCTCCAGCCACTCAAGGACCTCGCCCCCATGAAGCGATTTCTCGTGCTCGACAGTTTCCGCGGGCTGTGTGCGCTGGCTGTGGTGTTTCACCACTTTCATGCCACCCAGAGCCTGACCGAACTGGCGTTCTTCAAACACGCCAACTACCTGGTGAACTTCTTCTTCGTATTGAGCGGCTTCGTGCTTTGTCATATCTATGCCGGCCGCCTTTGCACAACCCCGCTACTCAAACGCTTCGTCATCACCCGCTTCTGCCGCCTCTATCCGCTGCATCTCGCGACGCTGCTGGTCGCGCTGCTGTTCGAAGGCATGAAACTGGTTCTGGAAAACGTTGGTGTCGGTTTTTCCGCCGCCAGTTTCAGCGGGGCCCGGGCGCCCGGGGAAATTCTGCCCAACCTGCTGCTGTTGCAATCCTGGTGGCCCGGCTTCGACCAGATGTCGTTCAACTTTCCGTCGTGGAGCATCAGCGTCGAGTTCTATCTGTACCTGCTGTTCGCACTGATCACGGCCGTGCTGCCCGGCCTGTGGCCACAGGCGTTCCTGGCGATTGCAGTCTGGGCGTTCGCGGCGCTGTATTTTCAGAGCACGCTGTTCACCGAGGGCGCATTGGTAGGCCTGGGCTGTTTTTTCAGTGGAGCCTTGACCTATCGGCTGTACGATCGATTCAAAGGGCTGCGCTGGAACCCACATGTGGCAACGCTGGTGGAAGCCCTCAGTCTATGCGCAGGAGTAACGGCGGTGGCATACAGCGGCGTATCGCAGAACATTTTCCTGAGTTTGCTGTTCTGCGCCGTGATCGCGATCTTCGCCTTCGAAGCGGGAAGCGTGTCGACGCTTTTACGCACCCATCCGTTCAAGTGGGCTGGAACCCTGTCGTTCTCGATCTACATGACCCATACGATCGTTCTGTTCCTGCTGACCACCGGCATGATGGTGATCGGCAAGCTGACCGGGCTGACACTGCTGGTGGACATACCCAGCGAGGTCCTCGGCGGGGCGGTACGCTACATCGACACCGGCAGCCTGCTACTCGACAACCTGGTGATCCTGGCGGGCGTGGTGATGGTGCTGGTGCTTTCGACCCTGACGTACCGCTATATCGAGTTGCCAGGCATCGCGCTGGGCAAATACTGGAGTCACAAGGCCGCCGGAGACGCGGCCGATGCTGCCCGGGGCCGCGAACCAGCGGCCTGACCGTCGAGCATAAAAAAACGCCCCTCGAAAGGGGCGTTTTTCATCAACCGCCGGACGCGATCAACGCTCCAGCAGGATCCGCAACATGCGACGTAGCGGCTCGGCCGCGCCCCACAGCAGCTGGTCGCCGACGGTAAAGGCCCCCAGGTACTGCGAACCCATGTTCAGTTTGCGCAGACGGCCGACCGGAACGGTCATGGTGCCAGTCACGGCAGTCGGACTCAGTTCCTGGATGCTGGCTTCGCGATGGTTCGGCACCAGCTTGACCCAAGGATTGTGCTGACTGATCAGACCTTCGATGTCGGCGATCGGCACATCCTTGTTGAGCTTGATGGTCAGCGCCTGGCTATGGCAACGCATCGCGCCGATACGTACGCAGATGCCGTCGACCGGAATCGGGCTCTTGAAGCGGCCCAGAATCTTGTTGGTCTCGGCCTGGGCCTTCCACTCTTCACGGCTCTGGCCGTTAGGCAGTTCCTTGTCGATCCACGGGATCAGGCTGCCCGCCAGCGGCGCGCCGAAGTTCTCGGTCGGGAACGCGTCGCCGCGCATGGCTTCGGCGACCTTGCGGTCGATGTCGAGGATGGCGCTGGCCGGATTGGCCAGGTCATCGGCCACGGAACCGTTGACCGCGCCCATCTGGCGAATCAGTTCGCGCATGTTCTGCGCGCCCGCGCCCGAGGCGGCCTGATAAGTCATGGCCGTCATCCACTCCACCAGACCTGCTTCAAACAGGCCACCCAGGCCCATGAGCATCAGGCTGACGGTGCAATTGCCGCCAACGTAGTTCTTGGTGCCAGCGTCCAGTTGCTGGTCGATGACCTTGCGGTTCACCGGATCGAGCACGATCACCGCATCGTCCTGCATGCGCAGGCTGGAGGCGGCATCGATCCAGTAGCCCTGCCAGCCAGCTTCGCGCAGCTTGGGGAACACCTCGTTGGTGTAGTCGCCGCCCTGGCAGGTCAGGATCACGTCCAGGGTTTTCAGTTCGTCGATGCTGTACGCATCCTTCAGAGGCGCGACGTCCTTGCCCACCGACGGGGCCGGGCCGCCGACATTCGAAGTGGTAAAGAACACCGGCTCAATGAGGTCGAAGTCCTGCTCTTCCCGCATCCGCTGCATGAGCACGGAACCGACCATGCCACGCCAACCGATCAGACCTACACGTTTCATCGCAACAACACCTTAAATAAAAGTGGGACCACCGCCTGCGTCCTGTACAGCAGCCGGCGGGCCAGAGAGATTACAGATTCCTTAGCGCGGCGACTACTGCGTCGCCCATTTCGCGAGTGCCGACCTTGACGGTGCCGGTCGACCAGATGTCGCCGGTGCGCAGCCCCTGGTCGAGCACCAGGCTGACCGCCTTCTCGATGGCATCGGCCGCTTCGCCCAGATTGAAGCTGTAACGCAGCATCATTGAGACCGACAGAATGGTCGCCAGCGGGTTGGCAATGCCCTGCCCCGCGATGTCCGGCGCCGAACCGTGGCACGGCTCGTACATGCCCTTGTTGTTGGCATCCAGCGAAGCAGACGGCAGCATACCGATGGAACCGGTCAGCATCGAAGCTTCATCCGACAGAATGTCGCCAAACATGTTGTCGGTCACGATCACGTCGAACTGCTTGGGTGCGCGTACCAGCTGCATGGCGGCATTGTCGACGTACATGTGGCTGAGCTCCACCTCCGGGTAATCCTTGGCGACCTGCTCGACCACTTCGCGCCACAGCTGGCTGGAGGCGAGCACGTTGGCCTTGTCCACCGAGCACAGCTTCTTGCCGCGCACCATCGCCATGTCGAAACCGACGCGGGCGATGCGGCGGATTTCGCTTTCGCTGTACGGCAGCGTGTCGTACGACTGACGCTCGCCGTTTTCCAGTTCGCGGGTGCCGCGTGGCGCGCCGAAGTAGATGCCGCCGGTCAGTTCACGAACGATCAGGATGTCCAGGCCAGCGACGATCTCCGGCTTGAGGCTCGACGCATCGGCCAGTTGCGGATACAGAATCGCGGGACGCAAGTTGCCGAACAGGCCCAGTTGCGAACGGATTTTCAGCAGACCACGCTCGGGGCGGATGTCGCGCTCGATGGCATCCCACTTGGGTCCGCCGACCGCGCCGAGCAGAACGGCGTCGGCGGCGCGAGCGCGCTCCAGGGTCTCATCGGCCAGCGGCACGCCATGCTTGTCGATGGCCGCGCCACCGATCACGTCGTGGCTCAGCTCGAAATCCAGCTGATACTTCTGATTGGCCAGCTCCAGTACCTTGACCGCTTCGGTCATGATTTCCGGACCGATACCGTCGCCTGGGAGAATCAGAATCTGCTTGCTCATAACTTCCTCGATAGGATCAATCGGCGCTGTCGGCAGCGCCGGTCTGCAATGTATTTAGCGTTCGGCCCACAGCACCAGCACATCGGTACTGAACGAGCCATCTTCGGCAATTTCAAAATAGTCGCGCACTTCAGCGCCCATGGCCTGCTGCAGTTCCCGGATCGCCACCCGCAACGCTTGCGGGGTGCGCATGCGCTCGACCCACGAGCCGAACTCCAGGTGCAGCCGCTGACGCGCGTGACTGCGCACGAACAGACCGGCATCGCTGACCTGATGCAGCCATTCGGCGGCGCTGTAATCGCGAACATGACTGGTGTCGCGCAGCACCTCCACGGTCTGCAGGTAAGTGTCGAGCAGCGGACTGCCCGGCGACATCACGTCAACGATCGCCAGCACACCGCCAGGCTTGAGCACGCGGCGCGCTTCACGCAGCGCCAGCGCCAGATCGCTCCAGTGGTGAGCGGAATAGCGACTGAACACGAAGTCGAACTCGCCATCGCCGAACGGCAGACGCTCGGCCGCGCCCCTGCGCAGTACGAATGTTATTCAGCCCCTTGTCGCGCGCCGCGGCCTCGACCACATCGAGCATCTGCCGCGAAAGGTCGTACGCTACCACTTCGGCCACCGCGGGCGCGACATGGAAACTCACATGCCCGGCCCCGCAACCCAGGTCCAGCACCCGCGCGTCACTGCGACCGGCCACTTCGGCCTGTAGCAGAGCGAACTCGGCGCCTTGAGCATGCACGGCACTGCTCAGATAGGCCGACGCCTGTTAGCCGAACTGGCGCTGGACAACCTGGGTGTGGGCGGAATTGGTCATGCTGTATCCCTTTTACGCTATGCGCTTGATCTATCGCCAGCAAGACGGATCGCCGCCCGCTGGCTCCTACGACGACCGAGTCGTGCCCGCTTTTTGTAGGAGCCAGCTTGCTGGCGATTCGCTTCACCGGCGATGTTGCGCGTCGGCGGGTCAGTCGCGGAACAACCAAGGCTGGCTGGCGCGGTGCTTGCTCTCGAACGCGGCAATGGCGTCGGCGTCGACCAGGGTCAGACCAATGTCATCCAGGCCATTGAGCAAGCAGTGCTTGCGGAACGCGTCCACCTCGAAGCCCAGCACCCTGCCGTCAGGGCGGGTCACGGTCTGCGCCTGCAAATCGATGGTCAACTGATAACCGGGGTTGGCCTCGACCTGCTTGAACAGCTGATCGACCTCCTCTTCATCGAGGATGATCGGCAGCAGGCCGTTCTTGAAGCTGTTGTTGAAAAAGATGTCGGCATAACTTGGCGCGATGATTGCGCAGAAACCGTATTCGTCCAGCGCCCAGGGCGCGTGCTCGCGGCTGGAGCCACAGCCGAAGTTTTCCCGAGCCAGCAGAACGCTCGCACCTTGGTAACGATCGTGGTTGAGCACGAACTCAGGATTGAGCGGGCGCTTGGAGTTGTCCTGATAAGGCTGACCCACATCCAGGTAACGCCACTCGTCGAACAGGTTCGGACCAAAGCCGGTGCGCTTGATCGACTTCAGGAATTGCTTGGGGATGATCTGGTCGGTATCAACATTGGCACGGTCCAACGGAGCAACGATGCCGGTGTGCTGAGTGAAGGCTTTCATGCTTGGGCTCCTTGCTGGATCAGATCGCGAACGTCGATGAAATGGCCCTGCACGGCGGCAGCGGCGGCCATGGCCGGGCTGACAAGGTGAGTACGGCCACCGGCGCCCTGACGACCTTCGAAGTTGCGGTTGGAGGTCGACGCGCAATGCTCGCCGGCGCCGAGGCGGTCCGGGTTCATCGCCAGGCACATCGAGCAGCCCGGCTCACGCCATTCGAAACCCGCTTCGATGAAGATCCGGTCCAGCCCTTCCTTTTCCGCCTGCTCCTTGATCAGACCGGAGCCGGGCACCACCATCGCCTGCTTGATGGTCGAGGCCACTTTGCGGCCCTTGGCGATTTCCGCCGCGGCGCGCAAGTCCTCGATTCGCGAGTTGGTGCATGAACCAATGAACACCCGATCCAGCTTGATATCGGTAATCGGCTGATTGGCCTGCAAGCCCATGTACTTGAGCGCGCGCTCGATAGAGCCGCGCTTGACCAGATCCGGCTCGGCGGCTGGATCGGGCACGTTCTGATCGACGGCCAGAACCATTTCCGGCGAAGTACCCCAGCTGACTTGCGGCTTGATCTGAGCGGCATCGAGCACGACTTCGGCATCGAACACCGCGTCGGCGTCGGACACCAGGTCCTTCCAGGCTTCGACCGCCATGTCCCATTCAGCGCCCTTTGGCGAGAACGGACGGCCTTTCACGTATTCAACGGTTTTCTCGTCGGTGGCGACCATACCAACGCGGGCGCCGGCCTCGATGGACATGTTGCAGATGGTCATGCGGCCTTCGATGGACAGGTCGCGGATCGCGCTGCCGGCGAATTCGATGGCATAGCCGTTGCCACCCGCCGTGCCGATCTTGCCGATGACGGCGAGCACGATGTCCTTGGCGGTCACGCCGAACGGCAGCGTGCCTTCGACCGACACGCGCATGTTCTTCATTTTCTTGGCGACCAGACACTGGGTCGCGAGCACGTGCTCGACCTCGGAAGTGCCGATGCCGTGGGCGAGTGCGCCGAACGCACCGTGGGTCGAGGTGTGCGAGTCGCCGCAGACCACGCTCATGCCCGGCAAGGTCGCGCCCTGCTCCGGACCGATGACGTGAACGATGCCCTGGCGCGGGTCGTTCATCTTGAACTCGGTGATGCCGTATTCATCGCAGTTGTCGTCCAGGGTCTGAACCTGCAGACGCGACACCTGGTCGGCGATGGCCTCGACGCCGCCCTTGCGCTCGGCGGTGGTCGGCACGTTATGGTCGGGGGTGGCGACGATCGAATCGATGCGCCATGGCTTGCGGCCGGCCAGACGCAGACCCTCGAACGCCTGGGGCGAGGTCACTTCGTGGATGATGTGACGGTCGATATAGATCAGCGCCGAACCATCGTCGCGCTGTTTGACCAAGTGCGAATCCCAGAGCTTGTCGTAAAGCGTTTTGCCGGCCATCGGACTACTTCCTCATCAGATCTTTTCTATGCCCCGGGTCGTCGTTCTCTATCGCCGCTTGACCCCTTGGCTTGTGAGGTCATGCTATGAAATATGCTTAAATAACTCAAATTCATAATTTTCATAGTTTGGATAACCAACTGGAATCCCAAGATGGACCTGGCCAACCTCAATGCCTTTATAGCGATTGCTGAAACAGGCAGCTTTTCCGGGGCCGGCGAACGCCTGCACCTGACCCAGCCGGCGATCAGCAAACGCATTGCCGGACTGGAGCAACAACTGAACGTGCGCCTGTTCGACCGGATCGGCCGCGAGGTCAGTCTCACCGAGGCCGGCCGCGCCTTGCTGCCCAGGGCCTACCAGATCCTCAACGTGCTGGATGACACACGCCGGGCGTTGACCAACCTGACCGGCGAGGTCACCGGGCGCCTGACCCTGGCGACAAGCCATCACATCGGCTTGCACCGCCTGCCGCCGGTCCTTCGCGAGTTCACCAGAGCCTTCCCGCACGTCGCGCTGGATATTCAGTTTCTCGACTCGGAGGTTGCCTACGAGGAAATTCTCCACGGTCGCGCAGAGCTGGCGGTCATCACCCTGGCACCCGAGCCGCACCCGCTGGTGCGCGCGGTGCCGGTCTGGGACGATCCGCTGGATTTCGTCGCCGCGCCGGAGCACCCGCTGACCAACAGCGGGTCAATGCAGTTGCGGGACATCGTCGGCTACCCGGCGGTATTCCCCGGCGGCAACACCTTCACCCACCACATCGTCAGTGCGCTGTGCGAAGCCCAAGGACTCAAACCCAATATCGCCATGAGCACCAACTATATGGAAACCATCAAAATGATGGTCTCCATCGGTCTGGCGTGGAGCGTGCTGCCGCGCACCATGCTCGACGAGCAGGTGTCGCGCATCCCTTTGCCGGGCGTACAGCTGCAACGCCAGCTAGGCTACATTCTGCATACCGAGCGCACGCTCTCGAATGCCGCCAGGGCATTTATGCGGTTACTCGACGCAGAGACACAGGCTTGGCCGGACGGCGATCTGCCGGGAGCATAAACGCGAGCATAAAAAAGGCGCCTCGCGGCGCCTTTTTTCCAACCTGATAACTCAGCTCGCGTCCTGGGGCAGGACTTTCTGAGCATTGAGCGGGATACGCTTTGGCTTGGCCTCTTCCGGCACATTACGCACCAGATCGATGTTCAGCAGCCCGTGGGCCAGATCCGCACTCTTGACTTCGATATTGTCCGCCAGCCGGAACGCCAGCCTGAACTCGCGGCGGGCAATGCCCTGGTGCAGATAGGTCACGTTGTCCGCCTCGCGATCACGCTTGCTGCCCACCACGGTGAGCACGCCCTTCTCGACCTGCAATTCCAGATCCTCTTCCTGCATGCCGGCGGCGGCGATCACGATACGGTAATGGTCATCGGCATGGCGCTCCACATTGTAGGGAGGGTAGCCACTGCTCGAATCGTTGCGACCCGCGGTTTCGAACAGGTCGTTGAAACGGTCGAAGCCCACTGAGTGACGAAACAGTGGAGCCAGAGAAAATGCAGTCGTCATGATAATTCTCCTGTATTCAGCGAGTAGTTTTCGCGACCCTTGTCAGGCATCGCTTAATCCCCAAAGTAGGGACGGCCACAGGCATTTCAAGAGGTATTTTTCAGGCTTCAAGCGACCGTTCGTCGGGTGAATATCCGAGCAAGGCGCTGATCCGGTTGCAGTCCGTTTCGCGACGCACGAGATCGAAAAGCGCGGTCGCTTCGGGGTAGCTTTTGGTCAGCAGCACCAGCCATTGCTTGAGTCTTCCGGGTGCCTGGACCAGCGTCATCTTCGCCATACAATCGCGCCAGAAGGTGCGCAACATCGGCTGCAGCTCGGCCCAACTCATCGGCGTCACTTCTTGCCCCGCGTGAGCCGCGGCGATCTGCCGGGCCAGATCCGGCCGTGCCACCAGCCCCCGGCCAATCATGATGTCGCGAGCGCCACAGACTTCCCGGCAGCGCAGCCAGTCCTCGACGGTCCAGATCTCGCCGTTGGCGACCACCGGCACCTTGACCACGTCCTGGATGCGCGCGATCCACTCCCAGTGCGCCGGTGGCTTGTAGCCATCGACCTTGGTCCGGGCGTGCACCACGATGCGCTCGGCGCCGCCATCGGCCAGCGCGCGGGCGCAATCCAGCGCCAGGTCGGTACTGTCGAAACCCAGGCGCATCTTTGCGGTGACCGGAATGGGCCGGGGAACGGCACGCCGCACATGTTCGAGGATGGAATGCAGCAGCTCGGGCTCCTTGAGCAGCACGGCCCCGCCCCTCGAGCGATTGACGGTCTTGGCCGGGCAACCGAAGTTCAGGTCCATGACCGGCGCGCCCAGCTCACAGGCGAACGCGGCGTTCTCTGCCAGACAGACCGGGTCGGAACCCAGAAGCTGCACATGCAGCGGTGTCCCCGCCGCCGTCTTTGCATCGGTGTGCAGCTCGGACGCCAGCTTGTAGAAGTAAGCCGCGGGCATGACCCGCTCGGTCACCCGTATGAATTCGGTCACGCACCAGTCGATGCCGCCGACCCGGGTCAGGACGTTACGCAGGATGTCGTCGACCAACCCCTCCATGGGCGCCAGAGCAATTTGCATGGGGACACACTCGAAAAAAAGGCCGGCAGTTTACTGGTCGGCGCCGGACTTGCAAATGCCGTCGTCGATCATGGCTTGACCGTAACCCTCGATGAACTCGTTCGGCATGCGCTTGGGCCGGCCGGTGGACAGTTCGATACAAACGAAGGTGGTCTGCGCGCGCAGCAGCGTCGCGCCATCAGCGGGCCGTCGCAGCTGAAAGCGACGGGCCATTTTCAGCCGGCGGTCCCAGTCGACGATCCAGGTCGCCAACTGCAATTCGTCGTTTTCGTAGGCGCTGGCCAGGTAATCGATTTCGTGTCGGACTACGGCCATGGCCCGGTCTAGCCGGCGGTATTCGCTGAGGTCCAGGCCCAGATGCTGGGAGTGACGCCAGGCGCAACGCTCCAGCCAGGTCACGTAGACGGCATTGTTGGCGTGGCCAAGCCCGTCGATGTCTTCGGCGCCTACCACCAGATCGATGACGAAAGGTTCAGCCTGATCCCAAACCATGCTCGCTCCTGCTTATGGATTCACGTGGCGGGAGTGTAGCGCGGGGATAATGGGGGCGTACGCAAGCGCGCTCGGGAACTTATGCAGGGAAAGCGGCCGGTGAAGCTGCCGACGCTTTCGCCAGCAAGCTGGCTCCCACACATTAGGGCCGGCGAAAAATAAAACCCCGGAAAAACAAAAGGGCCATTCAATAATCGAATGACCCTTGGTCTCGCAGAGCGAGAAATCGTGGCGTCCCCTAGGGGACTCGAACCCCTGTTACCGCCGTGAAAGGGCGGTGTCCTAGGCCACTAGACGAAGGGGACGCAAAACCTTCTGTCAGACCCGCCAAATGGCGAATCCTGGCAAATTGGTGGAGCTAAGCGGGATCGAACCGCTGACCTCCTGCATGCCATGCAGGCGCTCTCCCAGCTGAGCTATAGCCCCGAATTTAACGCCCTGCGGCGGAGATCGACCTTGCGGCGTCACTCGATGAAACTGGCGTCCCCTAGGGGACTCGAACCCCTGTTACCGCCGTGAAAGGGCGGTGTCCTAGGCCACTAGACGAAGGGGACAAACCTTCTTTCCGGTCAGACTTGGGATCTGACCGATGATTCAAGACCCTGTGAAACCTGGTCTCGAACCTGAAAATTGGTGGAGCTAAGCGGGATCGAACCGCTGACCTCCTGCATGCCATGCAGGCGCTCTCCCAGCTGAGCTATAGCCCCACATCAGTGGACGGGGCGCATGTTAAGCGCGAGTCGCGAACCTGTCAAACTTATTTTCAACTTTTTTTAAAATTTTTCGTCGGGATAACAAACACTTACCCGCCGAACCCCGTTTTCAGGGGCAATCGCCTCACGCGCCCTGCCCGTCCGGCGCGCGAGAGACGATCACATGAGACTGGCGTCAGGCGATGGCGCCCAACAGCTTTTCCCATTCCTTGTTTTCTTTCTTGGAAACGCCGCCCAGCAGCTCGATGGCCTGACGCAGGCGGAACCGGGTCAGGTCAGGGCCAAGGATTTCCATGGCATCGAGCACCGAGACCGAGCTGGCCTGCCCCGTGATCGAAGCGAACATCAGCGGCATGGCGTCACGCAGCTTGAGGCCAAGATGGTCGACCACCGCCTGAATGCACCCGGTGATCGCATCCTTTTCCCACTGGCGCAGCGATTCCAGTTTCCAGAGGATCAACTGCATGAGCTGGCGGACCTGCTCGGGCGAGAGCTTCTTGTGTTCGAACAGCTTCACGTCCGGCGTGACGCCTCCGGCAAAGAAGAAGCTCGCCAGCGGTGCGATCTGGCTGAAAGTCTCCACACGGCCTTGAACGTGCGGCGCGATCTTCATCAGGTACTCGGGATTCAACGCCCAGGTCTGCACCCGCGAGGCGAACTCTTCCACCGGCAGGTCCCGCAACCACTGGCCGTTGAGCCACGACAGCTTCTCGATGTCGAAGATCGGTCCGCCCAGGGAGATGCGCGACAGGTCGAAGTTGTCGACCATTTCCTGCAGCGAAAACTTCTCCCGCTCATCAGGCATCGACCAGCCCATGCGGCCCAGGTAGTTGAGCATCGCTTCAGGCATGAAGCCCATGCGCTCGTAGAAGGTCACCGAAGTCGGGTTCTTGCGCTTGGACAGCTTGCTCTTGTCCGGATTGCGCAGCAGCGGCATGTAGCACAGCTGCGGCTTGTCCCAGCCGAAGTATTCGTAGAGCAGAATCAGCTTGGGCGCCGACGGCAGCCACTCTTCGCCACGCAACACGTGGGTGATGCCCATCAGATGATCGTCGACCACGTTGGCCAGGAAGTAGGTCGGAAGGCCGTCGGTTTTCATCAGCACTTGCATGTCCATGCGATCCCACGGGATCTCGACCTCGCCACGCAACAGGTCAGGCACGACGCAGACGCCTTCGCTCGGCACCTTCATGCGGATGACGTGCGGCTCGCCGGCGTCCAGACGACGCTGGACTTCCTCTTTGGACAGCAGCAAGGCGCGACCGTCGTAACGCGGGGTTTCGCCACGCGCCATCTGCTCAGCGCGCATCTGGTCCAGTTCCTCGGCGGTGCAGAAGCATGGGAACGCGTGCCCCATGTCGACCAGTTGCTGGGCATACTTCTTGTAGATGTCGCCCCGCTCGCTCTGCCGGTAAGGACCATGCGGACCGCCGACATCCGGGCCTTCGTTCCATTCGATCCCCAGCCAGCGCAACGCGTCGAAGATCTGCTGTTCGGACTCACGGGTCGAGCGCAGCTGGTCGGTGTCCTCGATGCGCAGGATGAATTCGCCGCCATGCTGCTTGGCGAAGCAGTAGTTGAAAAGGGCGATGTAGGCCGTGCCAACGTGAGGGTCGCCGGTAGGCGATGGCGCGATGCGGGTACGAACGGTGCTCATGGAAAATCCCGAATAGGTCGATCAAGCGCGGAATCTTAACAGGCGCGAGGTGTGCGGCTCCAGCGGGAGGCCGCTTCGGTGGATATCGCCAGCAAGCTGGCTATGACGATTACCCGTAGGAGCCAGCTTGCTGGCGATCTGCCGCAAAGCGGCAGCATTGAGGCCTCCGCGAAATATCAGGCACGCGGCGTGACCGCTCATCGCCAGCAAGCTGGCTCCTACGTAATGTGCCCCGCAGCGGCAGCTATCACACCTGCAGCAACCGCTCCCGCAGCTTGCCGATCTCGTCGCGCATCTGCGCGGCTGCTTCGAACTCCAGGTCGCGGGCCAGCTGGAACATCTTTTCTTCGAGCTGACGAATGCGCTTGTTGATCTCGCTCGGCGAGCGCAATTCGTTTTCGTACTTCGCGCTCTCCTCCGCGGCCTTGGCCATGCCCTTGCGCTTCTTGCTGCGCGCGCCCGGCACGGTCGCGCCTTCGAGAATGTCCGCCACATCGCGGGAGACACCGACCGGCGTGATGCCGTGCTCCAGGTTGAAGGCGATCTGCTTCTCGCGGCGTCGCTCGGTCTCGTTGATGGCGCGTTGCATCGACCCGGTCATGTTGTCCGCATACAGGATCGCCCGGCCATTGAGGTTACGCGCCGCGCGGCCGATGGTCTGGATCAGCGAGCGGTCGGAACGCAGGAAACCTTCCTTGTCCGCGTCGAGGATCGCCACCAGCGCCACCTCGGGCATGTCCAGACCTTCGCGCAGCAGGTTGATCCCCACCAGTACGTCGAAGGTTCCTAGCCGCAGGTCACGGATGATTTCCACCCGCTCGACGGTATCGATGTCCGAGTGCAGGTAGCGCACCCGCACGCCATGGTCACCCAGGTAATCGGTCAAGTCTTCGGCCATGCGCTTGGTCAGGGTCGTGACCAGCACCCGCTCCTCTTTCGCCACGCACTTGTTGATCTCCGACAGCAGGTCATCGACCTGAGTAAGCGCCGGACGGATTTCGACTTCCGGGTCGACCAGACCGGTGGGTCGCACGACCTGCTCGATCACCCTGCCGGCATGCTCGGCCTCGTAGGTCCCGGGCGTCGCCGAGACGAAAATGGTCTGCGGGCTGATCGCTTCCCACTCGTCAAACCGCATGGGCCGGTTGTCCAGCGCCGAGGGCAGGCGGAAACCGTACTCCACCAGGGTTTCCTTGCGCGAGCGGTCGCCTTTGTACATCGCGCCCACCTGGGACACGCTGACGTGGGACTCGTCGATCACCAGCAGCGCGTCAGGCGGCAGGTAATCGTACAGCGTGGGCGGCGCCGCGCCCGAGGGACGGCCCGACAGATAGCGCGAGTAGTTCTCGATGCCGTTGCAATAGCCCAGCTCAAGCATCATCTCCAGGTCGAACCGGGTGCGCTGTTCCAGACGCTGCGCCTCAACCAGTTTGTTCTGGCTGCGCAGGTATTCCAGCCGTTCGGCCAGCTCGGCCTTGATGCCTTCCATCGCGTCGAGCAAGGTCTCGCGGGGTGTGACGTAGTGGGTCTTGGGGTAGAAAGTGAAGCGCGGCAGCTTGCGAATCACCTCGCCGGTCAGCGGATCGAATGCCGACAGACTCTCGACTTCGTCATCGAACAACTCGACACGGATCGCTTCCAGATCGGATTCCGCCGGGTAAATGTCGATCACGTCGCCGCGCACCCGGAAGGTCGCGCGGGCGAAATCCATGTCATTGCGGGTGTATTGCAAATCCGCGAGGCGGCGCAGCAAGGCGCGCTGGTCGAGTTTGTCACCGCGATCGATGTGCAGCACCATGCGCAGATAGGTTTCCGGACTGCCCAGACCATAGATGCACGACACTGTGGTAACGATGATCGCGTCCTTGCGTTCCAGTAGCGCCTTGGTCGCGGAAAGCCGCATCTGCTCGATGTGATCGTTGATCGAGGCATCCTTCTCGATGAAGGTATCCGACGACGGCACGTAGGCTTCAGGCTGGTAGTAGTCGTAGTAGGAAACGAAATACTCGACCGCGTTATTGGGGAAGAACGCCTTGAACTCGCCATACAGCTGAGCGGCCAGGGTCTTGTTCGGCGCCAGCACCAGCGTTGGACGCTTTACCTGGGCGATGACGTTGGCGATGCTGAACGTCTTGCCCGAGCCGGTCACGCCGAGCAGAGTCTGGTGCGCCAGGCCAGCTTCGATGCCTTCTACCATCTGACGGATAGCTTCGGGCTGATCGCCGGCTGGCTTGAATCGGGTGACGAGCTGGAACTCGGACATAACCTACCTCTCGTTACGGGGCACACGATCTGGCGCGCCAACAGGCTCGCTCGAACGAAACGAAGCCAGCGCCCGATCCGGAAGAGGACGGGCGCAGCGAGTCGAGTGAGATATCACTGTAGATGGGGCCAGAACCCCATCTTTCAACCCGCCTATTTTGACAGCGTTCAAGAGATTGAGGCCGCCGGCTGACGAACGTTCGAACAAAGCCGCAAAAACCTGCAAAAAGTGCCGACAGCCTGTCGCCCCTACCCCGGATGCTCTCTATACTAGGTCCCCGTTTGTGCACCACTCTGGCGCATCCGGTCAGAGCGGGTCTTTTCCTTCCCCTCATACAGAGCTGCCGCAAAAATGAGCCTCTTCTCCGCTGTCGAAATGGCGCCCCGCGATCCGATCCTGGGTATCAACGAAGCATTCAACGCCGACACCCGCACCACCAAGGTCAATCTGGGCGTGGGCGTCTACTGTGATGAAGACGGGCGCATTCCGCTGCTGCGCGCGGTGGCCGAAGCCGAGAAGATCCGCGTCGCGCAGCACGCGCCCCGTGGCTACCTGCCAATCGACGGCATCGGCGCCTATGACCTGGCCGTGCAAAAGCTGCTGCTGGGCGCGGATTCGCCGCTGATCGCGTCGGGCCGCGTCCTGACCACCCAATCGGTCGGCGGCACCGGCGCTCTGAAAATCGGCGCCGACTTCCTCAAGCGCCTGCTGCCCGGCGCCGTGGTTGCGATCAGCGATCCAAGCTGGGAAAACCACCGCGCACTGTTCGAAGCGGCCGGCTTCCCGGTGCAGGAATACCGCTACTACGACGCGGCCACCCATGACGTGAACCGCGCCGGCATGCTGGAAGACCTCAACGCGCTGCCGAACGGCTCGATCGTGGTGCTGCACGCGTGCTGTCACAACCCGACCGGGGTCGACCTCAGCGCGGACGACTGGAAAAAGGTACTGGAAGTCGTCAAAGCCAAGGGGCACGTACCCTTCCTCGACATGGCCTACCAGGGCTTCGGCCAGGGTATCCAGGAAGATGCCGTCGCAGTGCGTCTGTTCGCCGAATCCGGCCTGACGTTCTTCGCCTCCACGTCGTTCTCCAAGTCGCTGTCGCTCTATGGCGAGCGGGTCGGCGCTTTGTCGATCGTGACCGAGTCCGCTGAAGAGACCGCCCGTGTCCTGTCCCAGGTCAAGCGCGTGATCCGCACCAACTACTCGAACCCGCCGACCCATGGCGCGATCATTTCCTCGGCCGTGCTCAACGATCCGGCGCTGCGCGTGATGTGGGAAGAAGAACTGGGCCAGATGCGCACCCGCATCCACGGCATGCGCAAAGCGATGGTCGAGCGTCTGGCGGACAACCCGGCCGGGCAGGACTTCAGCTTCGTGGCGCGTCAGTGCGGCATGTTCTCCTACTCCGGCCTGACTGCGGCCCAGGCCCAGCGCCTGCGCAGCGATTTCGGCGTCTATGCACTGGACACCGGTCGCATCTGCGTGGCGGCCTTGAATAACCGCAACATCGATGCGGTGTGCGACGCGATCAAGCAAGTGCTCTGACCCCGTTCTGATCGTCGCTACACAAAAGGGAAGCCAGGTGCTTCCCTTTTTCATTGCCGCAATTCTGGCCACGACTTCGATCGAACCACTGCGCGGCGGTGGCCTCAAAGGTTCGTAAGCACTCCATCCGAATGCCACGAGGTGCATATGTCCACGCCAGAGCAAAAAGAACAAGCGACCGGTCAGACCGCTGCCCAGGATCGCAACGACCCGTCCATCGACACCCAGTCGCAGAATGACGGAGCCAGTGTCGGCGGCAATCCGGACACGACTACGGATCAGAGTCAGTCTCAGTCCGATGCTCCAGCCCCGGTCGATGCCGAGAAAAGCGCCTACGTCCCGGACTACGAGCCGCAGCACAAGCCCGCAACCCAGCGCAATCTGCAACCCACTCAAGGTCATGATGCCGATATCGACACACAGGGCGGCTGACACGCTTCCGATCAGGGAGCGCCTCGCGCGTTCCCTTCGCCCTCCGGTCCTCCCCGCTAAATTCCCGCCCGCCGCTCTCGTTTAATGGACAGTTTCCAACCGGCGCTTTCGCCCGGCTGACTTCCGACCGATCCTTGCGAGCAGGCATCCTGCATGACACGCCCCCGACACCTACGCCGCACCGTGCTCCTGGCGCTGTGCCTGTTCCCGGTAATTGCCCTGTGCGCCTGGAAAATCCTGCCCTCGGGCCAGGACGACGCGACCACCGTGGCCGTCACCCGCGGCGACATCGAAAGCAGCGTCACCGCGCTGGGCACCCTGCAACCGCGCAGTTATGTGGACGTCGGCTCCCAGGCGAGCGGCCAGATCATGAAGATCCATGCCCAGGTAGGCGATCAGGTCCAGGAAGGTCAGCTCCTGGTGGAAATCGATCCGTCCACCCAGAGAGCCAAACTGGATGCCGCCCGCTTCGCCATCGACAACCTCAAGGCGCAACTCGAAGAACAGCGGGCTCTGCACCAGCTCGCCGGCCAGAAGCGGCAACGCCAGAACAGCCTGGCCGCCGGCGGTGCGACCCGCGCTGAAGATGTGCAGGCCGCCGAGTCCGAATTCCGCGCGACCCAGGCTCGGGTCGATATGTTCAAGGCGCAGATTCTCGAAGCCCAGGCCGCGTTGCGCAGCGACGAGGCGGCACTCGGCTATACACGCATCTACGCGCCCATGTCCGGCACCGTGGTTGCCCTCGATGCGCGGGAAGGCCAGACGCTCAACGCTCAGCAGCAGACGCCGCTGATCCTGCGCATCGCGCGTCTGTCGCCGATGACCGTCTGGGCCGAAGTGTCGGAAGCGGATATCGGTCGGGTCCGACCGGGCATGCGAGCATGGTTCACCACGCTGAGCGGCGGCGGCAGGCGCTGGAACAGCACTGTGCGTCAGATCCTGCCGGTCCCGCCCAAACCGCTGGAACAGGCCAACCAGGGCGGTGGCAGCCCGAGCAGCGCCGGCAAACACGGCGGCGGCCGGGTGGTGCTCTACACCGTCCTGCTGGACGTCGACAATGCCGATCAGGCGCTCATGGCCGAGATGACCGCGCAGGTGTTCTTCGTCGCCGGCAGCGCGCGCGATGCCCTGACCGCCCCTCTCTCAGCGTTGCGCGGCGGCCCTGAAGACAACCAGCAATTGGCCCGGGTGATCAACGGCGACGGGGTGATCGAACAGCGCAGGGTGCGCACCGGGATCAGCGATCGGCTTCGGGTCCAGGTGCTGGACGGCCTGAGCGAAGGCGAACGCCTGCTGGTCAGACCCGCCACCGGCAGCGGAGGCTGAATGACCACACCTCTGATCGAGCTGCGGGATATCCGCAAGGCCTACGGCGGCGGTGACAGCCCGCGGGTGGAGGTGCTGCGCGGCATCGATCTGGCCATCCATCCCGGCGAATTCGTCGCCATCGTCGGAGCGTCCGGCTCAGGCAAGTCGACGCTAATGAATATCCTGGGCTGTCTTGACCGACCGAATTCTGGTCAGTACCTGTTCGCCGGAGAAGACGTGGCGGCGCTGGGCAGCGATGAACTGGCGTGGTTGAGGCGCGAGGCGTTCGGCTTCGTGTTTCAGGGTTACCACCTGATTCCCTCCGGCTCGGCGCAGGAAAATGTCGAGATGCCGGCGATCTACGCTGGCACGCCGCCTGCCCAGCGTCACGCCCGGGCCGAGGCCTTGCTGACACGGCTGGGCCTCGCGACCCGCAAGGGTAATCGTCCGCATCAACTGTCGGGCGGCCAGCAGCAGCGGGTGTCCATCGCCCGCGCGCTGATGAACGGCGGTCACATCATCCTGGCCGACGAGCCCACCGGCGCGCTCGACAGTCACAGCGGCGCGGAGGTCATGACCCTGCTCGACGAACTTGCGGCCCAGGGCCACGTGGTCATCCTGATCACCCACGACCGGGCGGTCGCGGCGCGTGCCCAGCGGGTGATCGAGGTCAAGGACGGCGCCATCGTCAGCGACAGCGGCACACCCGCGACCGATCGTCCTGAAGCCTTGCAGGCCCCCGACCTGCGCCAGCGTCTGGCGCGGGGCAGCACGGCGCGCGGCGCCTGGAAAGGCGAACTGCTCGACGCGCTGCAGGCAGCGTGGCGGGTGATGTGGATCAACCGCTTTCGCACCGCGCTCACCTTGCTGGGCATCGTCATCGGCGTAGCCTCGGTGGTGGTGATGCTGGCCGTCGGCGAAGGCAGCAAACGCCAGGTCATGGCGCAGATGTCCTCTTTCGGTTCCAACATCATCTACCTCAACGGCAAGCCTTCCGCACCGCGCGCCCCGGAAGGCATCATCATCCTGGAGGACGTCGCGGCGCTGGGCGCCCTGCCTGAGGTAAAGATGATCATGCCGGTCAATGGCGGGCAGGCCAGCGTGCGCTTCGGCAATGTCGACCACTCAAGCTACGTGGGCGGCAACGACACGCACTTTCCGGCGATATTCAACTGGCCGGTGGTGGAAGGCAGCTACTTCACCGACGCCGACGAGCGCAACGCGGCGGCGGTGGCGGTCATCGGGCACAAGGTCCGGCACAAGCTGTTCAAGAACAACATCGACCCCATCGGTCAATACATCCTGATCGAAAACGTCCCCTTTCAGGTGGTGGGCGTATTGCAGGAAAAAGGCGCCAGTTCCGGCGACCCGGACAGCGACAACCGCATCGCGATCCCCTACTCCGCCGCCAGCATACGTCTGTTCGGCACGCGGAATCCGGAATACGTGACCGTCGCCGCGCGTGACGCAAACAACGTCACTCAGGCCGAACGTGCCATCCGCCAGTTACTGGACCGCCTGCACGACGGCCGGCCGGACTATGAGCTGACCAACAACGCGGCGATGATCCAGGCCGAAGCGCGGACCCAGAACACCCTGTCGCTGATGCTGGGTTCCATCGCGGCCATCTCCTTGCTGGTGGGTGGCATCGGGGTGATGAACATCATGCTGATGACGGTGCGCGAACGGACCCGCGAAATCGGCATCCGCATGGCGACCGGCGCCCGCCAGCGCGACATCCTGCGCCAGTTTCTCACCGAAGCGGTGCTGCTCTCGGTGGTGGGCGGCATCGCCGGCGTGGTCCTCGCGCTGTTCATGGGCGGCGCGTTGCTGCTCGGGCAAGTGGCCGTGGCGTTTTCCCTGTCCGCAATGCTCGGCGCCCTGGGCTGTGCGCTGGCGACCGGGGTGATCTTCGGCTTCATGCCCGCCCGCAAAGCCGCCCGCCTCGATCCGGTTGCCGCCCTGTCCAGTGAATGAGTCCCGAATGAAGCCGATTCTTGTCCTGCTGACCACCGGTGTGATGCTCAGCGCCTGCCATTCCCCGCCGCCCAGGCCGCCAAACGGCGTCGAGCCGCCCGCCCGCTGGAACTTCGCTTCCAGCGTGTCGGCGCGGCAAGCCGATGCGCGCTGGTGGCATGGCTTCGGCAGTCCGCAACTTGATCGTCTGATCGAGCAGGCCCGTCGCGACAGCCACCAGATCGGCGCCGCCGTGGCGCGGGTCCGACAGGCCCGGGCCACAGCCGTGATCGGCGGCGCCGCGCTGCTGCCGGAGGTCAGCTATGACCTGCGTGGCGAACGCAACAAGTTCATGCGTCGCGAGGACCGCAAGGCCAATCGGTTCGACGACAACAACCAGGACAGCTTCACCAGCAGTCTGACCGCCAGTTACGAGCTGGACTTCTGGGGAGGCGTTGCCGCTGCCCGCGACAGTGCCGGCTTTCTGCTCCAGGCCAGCGAGTTCGATCAGGCCACCGTGGAGCTGACCCTGCTGACCAGCGTCGCGGATCGCTACGCCCAGACGCTTTCGGCGCGTGAACAGCGGCGCATCGCCGAGCTGAACCTGACCAACGCCCAGAACGTGCTCAAGCTGGTCCAGACCCGCTATGACGCGGGTTCCGCGACCGCGCTGGAACTCGCGCAGCAGCAAAACCTGGTTGCCACCCAACAACGTGAACTGCCGCGCATTCAGCAACTGGCAAACGAGCAGGTGATCAGCCTGGCCGCCCTGCTGGGCCAGCCGGTGCAGAACCTGAATCTGCAAGATGAGGGTTTCGAGCAACTGAACTGGCCGCGAATCGGCACGGGCGTGCCCAGTGAACTGCTGAGCCGGCGTCCGGATCTGGCGAAAGCCGAAGCCGAGCTCGCGGCTGCCCAGGCCGACGTCACCGTGGCGCGTGCCGCGTTGTTGCCCAGGCTGACGCTGAGCGCGGGCGTGGGCACCGAAGCGGTTCGCGCCGAAGACTGGTTGCGCGCGCCCTTTTCTTCTCTGGCCGCGGGACTTGCCGGGCCGGTCTTCGACAATGGTCGGCTGAACGCGGAAAAGGATCGCGCCACGGCGCGTCAGGCGGAACTGCTGGAAGACTATCGAGGGGCCATCGTCAATGCCTTCGCCGATGTGGAAAAGGCCTTGAATGCCATCGGCGGGTTGGACCAGCAACGTGAATGGCATGAAGAGGAACTGCGCCAGGCGCAAATCGCCTTCACCATCGCCCAGAGTCGCTACGAAGCGGGCGCCGAAGACCTGCTCACCGTGCTGGAAAGCCAGCGCACTCTGTACCTGGCACAAGACATCAGCGTGCAACTTCGGCTGGCACGGATGCAGGCCAGCATCGCCCTGTACAAAGCGCTGGGCGGCGGCTGGAGCGCCTGAATCCCGAAAGGCTGATCGCCAGCAAGCTGGCTCCTACACGTCTTGGTGCGCACGCGTAGGAGCCAGCTTGCTGGCGATGGGAACGACACGGTTTGAGGGCGCTTGCTATCGCCCGTAGGAGCGGATTCATCCGCGAAAAATGTATCAGACGCAGCCAATGCCTTGGCCTTCATGGCCTTTCGCGGATAAATCCGCTCCTACGAAATTCGCGGTGTCCAGGGGTTTTATGCTTCCAGCAGCTTGCGCGCATACCACGGCCGGCGCGGGACGCGGCGCAGGAGGTCGTCGAGCTTGTCTTCGGCGGCAAAGGTGATGCGCAGCGCCAGCTTCATCACCTCAGGGTCCATCTCCATGCTGGTCCCGGCCTGCAACCCCGGCGTCGTGCTGCAACCGTGCGTCACGGGCCCCAGCCACGGGTCGCTGATATCGACCCAGCGGGCCGAGGAAAACCAGGGCACGCCGTTCACCTCCAGGCGGCTGACCTCCCCCGGATGGAAACGCTCGTGGGCACGGAACCAGTCTTCGATGCGATCATCGATCCAGCCATGGAACATCCAGAACACCGGGTTCACATGGGAAGAAAAGGGATCGGCGAGAAAATCGTTTTCGGCGCCAAACCAGCGCTCGGCGAAATCATCCGAGCGACGCGCCATCGGCAACGGCTGGCCGTTGGCCGGATCCCGGGCCACAGAGGCCCAGCGCATGTGCAGCCAGTCATGCAGCTCCAGCTCCACCTGCGAGCCGAACTGCCCCAGGGTCAGCTTCGAGAGAAAACGCGGGTCGCGGTAACGCGATTCCCAGACCTCGAAATGAGTGTGGTAGGTCTCGGGACTCTTGATGTCGCTGACCAGCCGGGTGTATTCCTCGTCCCCAGGCGCCAGCCACTCGGGAGGCAGCGAGCAGCCGTCGAGGTTGTCGAAATAACGGGCGAAACCGGGACGGTCCCGCTCCAGCGCGGGCTGCGGCCCAGGAAAGCGTGGCCAGGACGGCAGGTCCTGGATTTTTCGCGCGTGAATCATCATGTGCCGGTGCATGAACAGGAAATCCACGCCGGAGCCGTTGCGGTCCTTGCGCGGCCCGCGAGCGTCGCGCTCCCGGTCGCGCGGACCGGGCTGCCAGCCGATGCCGCGCAGCCCTTCACGCTTGTCATCGGGCAACCGGTGCCACTTGTCCCTCGATGCGTGCCATAGCTGGTGGAACAGGCGGTGCTCCTTCGAAACCAGCCAGTCCATGAACGGCGGCGTCAGCGGAATACGCTCGCGAGCCTCGGGAAAGCGCTGTTTGACGGCGATGACCCGGTTATCCAGTTCGGGCAGCATCAGCGGACGATCCAGATCCTGTACCCGCCCGCTCAGGCTGCCGCTGCCGGCGTTGCCGAACGCGCCCCAGACTTCATCGAGCAACAGACTGAGTTCGTACAGTGGCGCGTCGCAGCCGGGGCTGTCATCGACCTGGCCGCTCATGATCCGGAAGTACAGCGTCGGGCCCTGGGCGGCATCCAGATCACCGATGACCCGGAAGCGTGGCGCCTGTTCGCCGCGCAGGCCCTCGGGGGTATCTATATAGCCACGCAGCCCGCGACCCCGCGGCGCGACGTCGAGGAACATCTGCGAGCCGTCGGGCGGCAGCCCCGCAAGCCCCGCGTCACGACCTTCGAAGCGCAGGTCCCAGATACCGCGCAGCTTCTCGGCGATGCGCCGGGTAGCCGGGTCAGCGGGGCCGGCGGTGGCTTCGCCGGGGGTGACCGGTTCGTCCACTCGGGTGAGTTCACGATGCGCGTACCAGGCAGCCGGAACCGCGGCGCCGGTCAGCGCCAGGCCTGCCATGAATCCTCGTCGTGAAATCGTCATTACCCTACCTGTTCCCGCCCGGCGACAACTGCCATCCAGCTAGAACGTAGCGCCGAGCGGGAAATTTAACCGCTGAACGCTCCCCGAATCCCGCCGCGGATCCCCCGCTAAATTTTCCGGCGCTGCGCTCGTTCACCCCAGATAGCAAAGGCTCTGAACGGCTTACCTGAACGAGATGGCAATGACGAAACCGCGTTGGAAAAAGACCCTGCTCATCGGCCTGCCGCTGGCCCTGGCCGTCAGCGCCGCGGCCGGCGTGCTGACGTGGAACTACTGGTCGCCCGCCGGCTACCCGGTGAAGGTCATGCAGCAGGCCGAAGCCTTGCAGGAGCGCATCGTCTCGTTCGACAGCCACATCACGGTGCCAATGAAATTCGGCAGCGAGGGCAACGAAGCCGACAAAGACGGCTCGGGCCAGTTTGACCTGGTCAAGGCTGGTCGCGGACGGCTTTCCGGTGCCGCCCTCACGGTATTCGGCTGGCCGGAGATCTGGAACGGGCCCAACGCGCCGCATCGACCGACCGCGGGGTTCGTCGAGGAAGCGCGCATGCAGCAGGAAGTGCGCTACAAGATCATCACCGGTCTGGTGCGCGATTTTCCCCATCAGGTCGGCATCGCCTACACCCCGGAAGACATGCGCAGGCTGCACGGCGAAGGCAAGTTCGCGATCTTCATCAGCATGCTCAACGCCTATCCGCTGGGCGACGACCTGAGCCAGCTGGACCTGTGGACCGCTCGCGGCATGCGCATGTTCGGCTTCAGTTATGTCGGCAACAACAGCTGGGCGGACTCCTCGCGACCGCTACCGTTCTTCAACGATTCACCCGACGCGCTGGGCGGACTTTCGGAAATCGGCCAACAGGCCGTGCGCCGCCTCAACGACCTGGGCGTGATCATCGACGTATCGCAGATGTCGAGCAAAGCGCTGGAGCAGGTCGCCCGTCTGAGTCGCACGCCCATGGTCGCGTCCCATTCCGCGCCCCGGGCGCTGGTGGACATTCCGCGCAACCTCAGCGACGAAGAAATGCAGCTCATCAAGCAGAGCGGTGGCGTGGTACAGATCGTCGCCTTCCCCGCTTATCTGCGCCCCCTGAGCGAACGGACCCTGGGTAAGCTCAACGACCTGCGCAAGGAATTCGATCTGCCGCCCCTGCCCAACCTCGCCATGGCGCTGATGCCCGGCGACCCGATCATCACGGTCTGGCCGGAACAGCGCTTCGGCGCCTACGCCGGCAAGCTGTACGCCATTCTCGAAGAAGAGCCCAAAGCCACGGTCAAGGACTTCGTCAACGCCATCGACTATGCCGTGAAGAAGATCGGCATCGACCACGTCGGCATCAGCTCGGACTTCAACGATGGCGGCGGCGTGAAGGGTTTCAACGACGTCGGCGAAATCCGCAACGTCACCGCCGAACTCATCGAACGCGGTTATGCCGAGGCCGATATCGCCAAGCTGTGGGGCGGCAACTTTCTGCGGGTCTGGGGCGAAGTCCAGGCCGCGGCCGCCCGCCCGGTCGCAGCCCAATGAACCGGCCCATGCCTTCCGATTTTTCCGGTGACGCCCGATGACGGACCGCAGAACCTTCCTTAAGCAGGCCGGCTTGCTGGCCGCCGCGCTGCCCCTGGGGTCTGCCCTGAATCCGGCGCTCAGTGCCACCGCGCATCCGGCCCCTGCTGCCGGGGACAAATGGACGACGCTGCGCACGCTGTTCGATCAGGACCCGGACTGCCTGCACTTCTCGAATTTTCTGGTGACCTCCCACCCCAGACCGGTGCGCGAGGCAATCGAAGCCCACCGTGCGTTCATCGACCGCAATCCCGGACTGGCCATGGACTGGGATTTCCAGGAAACCGAACGCCGCGAAGCCCAGGTGCGCGAGTGGGCCGGCCGCTATCTCGATGCCCGGCCTGGCCAGATCGCCTTGACCGGCAGCACCACCGAAGGCCTGGCAATCATCTACGGCGGCATCAATGTCCGGCCGGACCAGGAAATCCTCACCACCGAACACGAACATTCCTGCACCCGCGCCATCCTCGGCTTTCGCCAACGGCGCGATGGTACACAGGTGCGCAAGATTCGCCTGTTCAAGGACTCGGCCCAGGTGTCCAGCGACGAAATCCTCGGCAACATCGCCCGCAGTATCCGTCCGCAGACCCGCGTGCTGGGCATGACTTGGGTGCAGTCCGGCAGCGGCGTCAAACTGCCAATTGCGGACATCGGCGCGCTGGTGGAAGAACACAACCGCGAGCGGGACGAAAAGGACCGCATTCTCTACGTGATCGATGGCGTGCATGGTTTCGGCGTCGAGAATCTGGATTTCCCCGCCATGAAGTGCGACTTCTTCGTCGCCGGGACCCACAAATGGATGTTCGGTCCGCGTGGCACCGGGATCGTCTGCGCCCGCTCTGAACAGCTCAAGGACGTCAGCCCGCTGATCCCCACCTTTTCGGAAGCCACCAGCTTCGGGACCATCATGACCCCGGGCGGCTACCACTCGTTCGAGCACCGCTGGGCGCTCGACAAGGCGTTCGAGCTGCACTTGCAACTGGGCAAGGCCGAAGTCGAGCGGCGCATTCACCAGCTCAACAGCGAGTTGAAACAGCGTCTCGCCGAGCGGCGCGATATCGAGGTGGTCACGCCGCTGGACCCCCGACTCTCCGCCGGTTTCAGTTTTTTCCGGGTCAAGGACCAGGACTGCGATCAGGTCGCCGCGCGGCTGATGAAACAGCGCGCCGTGGTGGATGCCGTGGATCGCGACATAGGTCCGGTGGTGCGCACTGCCCCCGGCCTGCTCAACGACGAGGCCCAGATCGAGCGTTTCATGGCCTTGCTCGACCGTCCCGCCTGACGCGGCGTATCCCTTTTTGTCCATTCGTTATCGAGGCTGCCATGAAACACGCCCTATCCTTCTTCTCCCTGACCGCGTTGCTGGGCCTCGGACTGCCCGCCGCCGCCCTTGCGGCGCAGCCCGAGCCGGGGAAGGTGTTCAGGGACTGCAAGGATTGTCCGGAAATGGTCGTGCTGCCCGCCGGCAGTTTCACCATGGGCGCCCCGGAAAGCGAACTGGGTCGCCAGCCCGACGAAGGTCCGATGCATGAGGTGACCTTCGACAAACCGTTTGCCATCAGTCGCTTCCAGGTGCTGGACGGGGAATGGCAGGCCTACCTGAAAAGCTCCGGCTACCGGATGCCCGACGGCGACACCCGACCCGGTCGCGAGTGTCTGGCCGGCAAGCCGCGCTATCCCATCGGGCCGCGCCAGCCCGCGGTGTGCATGGACTGGAACGAGGCCAACGCCTATGTCGCCTGGCTATCGAAGAACACCGGCAAGCACTACCGAATGGTCAGCGAAGCCGCCCGTGAGTACGCCGCCCGCGGCGGCAGCACCGGCCCCTTCCCGTTCCCCATGGACGAAGGCAAGACCTACGGCATTGCCAAACACGCCAATACCTACGGTCCCGAGGACGGCTTCAGCTACACCTCTCCGGCCGGGAGCTTCAGCCCCAACGCCTTCGGCATCTACGACGCCCATGGCAACGTCTACGAATGGACCGCCGACTGCGAAACCAGCAACTACAACGGCGCCCCCACCGATGGCAGCCCGTGGCTGGCGGGCGACTGCAGCTGGAAGATGATTCGTGGCAACGACTGGACCGAAGCGCCGATCTTCTCCCGCTCGGGCAACCGCAACAGCCGCAAGCCCGACGTTCGCGGCGACTGGCTGGGCTTCCGCGTAGCCCGCGATCTCTGACCACGGCAACCCTACTCTTGCGAGACGACAGCATGACCTTCAAATCCGAAAGCCTGGTCCGGGAAACCCTGAGAATCCTCAAGCCCTTCCGCTGGCTGGTTGCGCTGTCGACCGTGCTGGGTGTGGTCAGTGGCCTGAGCGTCACGGCGCTGCTGGCAACCATCAACCAGGCCATGAACCTGCCGGACGGGCCGACGGCGCGCACCGCCTGGCTGTTCGCCGGTCTGTGCGTGCTGACCCTGGCCTGCTCGACGCTGTCGAGCCTTGCCACCAACTACGTGGGCCAGCATGTGGTCGCCAACCTGCGTCGCGACCTGAGCGCCAGGGTACTGGTCGCTCCCATCGAACAGCTGGAACGGTTTCGCGCGCACCGGCTGATTCCGGTGCTGCTCAACGACGTCAACACCCTCAGCATGTTCGCGCTCTCGGTGGCGCCGATGATCATCGCCTTCACCGTCACCCTGGGCTGCCTCACGTACCTGGCCCTGCTGTCATGGCAGATCCTGGCGCTGACCGTGCTGACCGTGGCTCTGGGGACCGGCGCGCAGTATCTCGCCCACGGCCTGGGCCTGCGCAACATCCAGCAGGCGCGCAACGCCGAGGACGACCTGCAGAAGCACTATCAGGCAATATCCGCCGGCGCCAAGGAGCTGCGCATTCAGCGCCAGCGGCGTCAGGACCTCAACGACCGGCAGATCCACGGAACGACCGAGAGCATCTGCCGCCATAACATTCGCGCGGCGACCATCTTCGTGACCGCCGAAACGTTCGGCTCGACGCTGTTCTTCGCGGTGATCGGCATCGCCATCGCCTTCCAGGCCATGTGGCCGACCGCCGAACGTACCGTGCTGGGCGGTTTCGTGCTGGTGATGCTGTACATGAAAGGCCCGCTGGAACGCTTGATCATGTTTTTGCCGGCCATGACCCGCGCGCAGATTTCCATGCGGCGGATCACCGAACTGGCGACACGCTTCGCCAGTCCCGAGCCGCATCTGCTGATGGCTGACCGACCCACGATGCTGCCGGAGATGAAGACTCTGGAGCTGGATCACCTGAGCTACGACTATCCGCCGGTGGCTGGCAACGAGCCGTTTCGGCTGGGGCCGATCGACCTGCGCATTCGCCAAGGCGACATTGTGTTCATCGTCGGCGAGAACGGCTGCGGCAAGACCACGTTGATCAAGCTGTTGCTGGGGCTTTACAGCCCACAGCAGGGACAGATCCGGCTCAATGGCGAAGCCGTCACGGCGCAGACCCTGGATGACTATCGCCAGCTATTCACGACGATCTTCGCCGACTATTACCTGTTCGAGGAACCGCTGCCGGGCCAGACCGAGCTCCCGCCTGACGCCGCCCGCTACCTGGAGCGCCTGGACATCGCCCACAAGGTGAGCATCGACAACGGCCAGTTCACCACCACCGATCTTTCCACCGGCCAGCGCAAGCGCCTGGCGCTGATCAATGCATGGCTCGACGAGCGTCCGGTGCTGGTGTTCGACGAGTGGGCCGCCGACCAGGACCCCGCATTCCGCCGTGTGTTCTATACCGAGCTGCTGCCCGAACTCAAGGCACAGGGCAAGACCATCATCGTCATCTCCCACGACGATCGCTACTTCGACATCGCCGACCAGCTGGTGCGCATGGACAAGGGCCGGATTCAGGTGGAGCAGGTTCAGCCGGAACGCGTTACAGCCTGACCCCCAACGACCGCTGGCGATAAACATAACGCGGCATGCCTGATTTTTCGCGAGGTCTTCGCTGCTGCCGCTGCGCGCCAGATCGCTGGCAAGCCAGCTCCCACACAGACCCGCGGCGATCATTGATCTCGTAGGAGCCAGCTCGCTGGCGATGAACGATAACGCGGTGTGCCTGACATCCCGCGCCGTCGATCCTGCTGCCGCTGCGCGCCAGATCGCTGGCAAGCCAGCTCCTACAGGGGATTCGCACGTTTGTGAAAATTTCATTAAATCCCGCCGCGGATCGTTCGTTCTTTTCCTGACACCGCGCGCATGTCTGCTTTCTGCTCCGGTTTCCGACCCTAACGATATCGCCGCGCCGGGGCCTCGGCACGGCGAGTGCTGTCTCCTTGCCAATACCAACTAGAAAGAGCACTCCATGCATACACCTTCCCGACTCACGCCCTTGAGCAAGGCACTGTTGCTCAGCCGGATCTTACGCCCGTATCCCGCCCTGACCGCCATGGGTCTGGCCTGCGCCTTGCCCCTGGCCGCCCAGGCGCAGGAAGCGCAGACCGGTGTCGAGACTCAGCCTCTGGGGAGTGCGCTGAGCCAGCAGGACACCGCGGCGGCGATCAATCTGGCGCCGACAGCCATCGATTCCAAGTCGCTGGGCCTCAACACCGACGGCACCGGTTCCTACACCACCGGCGCCGCGAGCATCGGCAAGGGCGCGCCGCAGTCTCTGCGCGAAACGCCGCAGTCGGTCACCGTCGTCACCCGGCAGGTGATGGACGATCGCAACCTTACCTCCCTGAGCGAAGTGCTGGAAGATACGCCCGGCATGAGCTTCCAGTACCGCAACTTCGGCGGGCACGTCTACACCTCGCGCGGTTTCTCGCTGCTGGCCGAAAGCTTTCTGGTGGACGGCATCGGCGGCCAGGGTTATCAGATCACCGGCTGGATGCAGCCGGACATGGCGATCTACGACCGCGTCGAGGTGCTGCGTGGTGCATCGGGCCTGCTGGTCGGCGTCGGTCAGCCCGGTGGCGCGGTGAATCTGGTGCGCAAGCGGCCCACTGCCGACAACCGGTTCTCGATCACCACCCGCGCCGACTCCTGGGATCAGTACCGGCTCGATCTGGATGCTAGCGGCAGGCTCAACGACTCGGGCACGGTCCGCGGACGCATGGTCGCCGCGTATGACGACAGCGGTTCGTACCTGGACAACCGCGACAGCCGCACGCCGCTGCTGTACGGCATCGTCGATTTCGACCTGAGCGACGCGACCACCCTGACCATGAGCCTGCGTCGTCAGGAGCAGGAGATCAACGGCTATTCCATCTACGGCCTGCCGCGTTACAGCAACGGCAACGACCTGCATCTGTCGCGCTCGACCAACCTGGCGCCGAAATGGAACCAGCTGAAAAGCGACATGACCGAGCTGTATACCGAGGTCGCGCACCGCTTCAATGACGACTGGACCAGTCGCACGTCCCTGACCTATTCCGAGGGTGGTTTCGATCAGCAGATCGCCTATGCACGAGGCGCTGTCAATCCAGTGACCCTGGCAGGCTCGACCTTCCAGAACACACTGTTCCGTCGCGACGAAGTGCAGAGCGCGGGTTTCAACAGCCAGCTGGAAGGCAACTTCAATGCCTTCGGCCTCTCGCATCAGGTCACACTGGGTGCCGACTGGTCCAGGCAGGAATCCAATACCAAACAGGTGCAGGTCGCCACACGCTCGCCCATCAACATCTTCAACGTCAATCACAACGCGATTGCCAAGCCGGATCGCCCGACATGGGCAACCGATATCGACATGACGGAAGAACGCGCCGGTCTTTACGCCAACACCCGTCTGCATCTGAGCGAACCCTTGAGCCTGGTGCTGGGTGCGCGTCTGAGCTGGTTCGATTACAAATACGATGTGAAGCGAGGCAGCGCGACTTCGTACGAATCCAATGAGACCCAGGAGTTCACGCCGTTCGCCGGCCTGATCTATGACATCAACGACAACTGGTCTTGGTATGCCAGCTATGCGGACATCTTCACCCCGCAAGCCGAATACGTGGGGCTGGATGGCGGTGCGCTGGACCCGGCAACCGGCACCAACTACGAGACCGGCTTCAAGGGCGAGCTGTTCGACAAGCGCCTGAACCTGTCGCTGGCGATGTTCTACATCAAGCAACGCGACGTGGCCGCGGTGGACTTGTCGGACGCGGCTTCCGAAGCGTTCTGCCCGACCAGCATCGACGGCTCCTGCTATGTGCAAGGCGACGTCAAGCGCAGCAAGGGTTTCGAGATCGAAGCCAGCGGTGAAGTGCTGCCGGGCCTGCAAGTCTTCGGCGGCTACACCTACAACATGCTGACCGCCAGCGGTGACCTGGATGTGGCCTACGAAACGCCGAAACACATGCTGCGCATGAGCTCGAGCTACAACCTGCCGGGAGCGTGGAATCGCCTGACCCTGGGTGCCGGCGTGTCGGCCGATTCCGGCTACGACGTACCGGGCAACGACCGTCTGGGCGTTTCTGGCCGCGCGATCTGGGATGCCCGCGCTTCCTGGAAGCTGGACGAGCACTGGCGTGTGTCGCTCAACGCCGAGAACCTGTTTGATCGCAAGTATAACGTCACGTCCGTCGCCACCGACCGCTCCAACCTCTATGGCGAACCCCGCAGCTACGTGCTGACCTTGCGCGGCGATTTCTGATCGCGTCTTGAAGCACCGAAAGCCAAGGGGAAAGCCTTGGCTTTTTTGTTGCGATGTGCCCGCTGGCTTACGGACGCAGGTACGGCACCGACCGCTGTGGGAGGGACCTTGGTCGCGACCGGCGTTACACGGTGTGACTGACGTACTGCGTCGCCTGCGGCGCGAGCCCGTAAGCCAGCTTGCTGGCGATAGGACATTCAAACGACGACAGACCGCAACCGGCAAATCCATTATCCTGCGGTACCGATCATCGAGAGCCGTCCCCGCCATGCCCACGCCCCCCGCTCCCCTGCCAAAGGGAGGTGCGAATCCGTCTGTTCGTCGTCGCTCGGCCGGGCTTGCGCTCAGGCGCGTGGGACTGGCGTGGATGCTTGTCGTGCAGGGCGACGCGCTGGCCAACGACGTCGAATTCGATATTCCTGCCCAGCCGCTGAACAGCGCGGTGCGGGAACTGGGTCGGCAGACCAGCCTGCAGGTGCTCTACAACCCCGAGGATCTCGAAGGAAAACGCGCAACCGCAGTGCGCGGCAAACTGACGCCGGAACAGGCCGTCGAGCGGCTGCTCAAGTCGTCGGGCGTTCCTTACGTCCTGAGCGCCGACACCTTGACCCTGGGCGCGGCCGCCACTTCATCCGAAGCGCTGAGCCTGGAGCCGACCGACATTCATGGTCGCCAGTTCGGCGCAACCACCGAGGGCAGCGGTTCCTACGGCAGCCCCACGATCAGCCTCAACAAGACCGAGCAGTCGCTGCGCGAAACGCCGCAATCGGTCACGGTCGTCACTCGCCAGCTGATGAACGACAAGAATCTCACCGGTCTGGACGATGTCATGGCGCAGACCACCGGCATCACCTTCTCCCAGCGCAACTTCGGCTCGCATGTGTTCAGCTCCCGTGGCTTCGCCATGGAGGACGAGAGCTATACCATCGATGGCGTGTCCGGCCAGGGTTACAGCATCACTGGCTGGATGACACCGGACATGGAAATCTACGACCGCGTCGAGGTGTTGCGGGGCGCTGCCGGCTTGCTGGTCGGCGCGGGCAACCCCGGTGGCGCGGTGAATCTGGTGCGCAAGCGGCCGACCGCGTTGCCCCGATTTTCCCTGACTACCCGCGCGGGCACCTGGGACAATTACCGGCTCGATCTGGACGGCAGCAGCAAGCTCAACGAGGCCGGCAACCTGCGTGGACGCTTCGTTGCTTCCTGGGAAGATCGCGGCTATTTCGTCGATGGCTTGCAGCGCACCGCGCCGCTGCTGTACGGCATTCTGGAAAGCGATCTGAGCGACGACACCGCGCTGGCCTTCGGCTTGCGTCACCAGCGGGCCGACGTGCGCGGTTTCTCGATCTTCGGTCTGCCCCGCTACAGCGACGGCCGGGCAATCGATCTGCCGCGCTCGACATCGCTGGCGCAACACTGGAACCGGCACCAGACCCGCACCGATGAGGTGTTCGGCGAGCTGACCCACCGCTTCGACGAGCGCTGGAGCGGCAAGCTGTCGGCAACCCGCTCCTGGGGCTCGTTCGATCAGAAGGTGGCCTACGCCCAGGGCCCGGTGAATTCCGAGACCGGCACAGGTACGCGGCTGGCCCGCACGCTGTTTCGTGACGATGACCTGCAGAGCCAGGGCTTCGACGCGCACCTGGACGGTGATTTCGACGCCTACGGCCTGAACCATCGGCTGACGGTGGGCGGCAACTGGTCCGAGCAGCAGCGCCGGTCCCTGCAGGCCACGGTCAGGGCCAACCTGCCCATGGACGTCTTCGATCCGGATCATCATCTGATCGACGAGCCTCAGCGTCCGGCGTGGAGCAACATCACCGACTTCAGTGACAAGCGCTACGGAATCTACAGCAACCTGCGCCTTGGGCTTTCCGAGAGCCTGCATCTGGTGCTCGGCGGACGCGTCAGCTGGTATGACTATCAGACCGGCTCCGCCGGGCAGACCGTCAAGGCGCAGGAGCAGCACCGGCCTACGCCCTTTGTGGGCCTGGTCTATGATCTCGATCCCGACTGGTCGGTCTACGCCAGTTACACCGATATCTTTTTGCCGCAAAGCGGCTTTCGCGAGGCTTCCGGACGTCTCCTCGATCCAGCGATAGGCTCAGCCCATGAAACGGGCATCAAGGGCGAGCTGTTCGACAAGCGGTTGAACCTGTCCCTGGCCATGTTCTACGTCAAACAGAAGGACGTCGCGGTCGAAGACGACGCCAATCAAGGCCGCTGCCCGACCAACGACGTCTATGGCACCTGCTACTTGAATGGCGATATCCGCCGCAGCAAGGGTTTCGAGCTGGAGGCCAGCGGCGAACTGTTGCCGGGACTGGAAACCATGGCGGGCTATACCTTCAACGTCACGAGAGGCAGCGATGGCCAGTCGATTTCAGCGGAAACGCCGCGCCATCTGCTGCGCCTGACGACTGCCTACACCCTGCCCGGCGCCTGGAACCGGCTGACGGTTGGCGGCGGCGTGTCAGCCCAGAGCGGCTATACGGAGCATGAGTCACAAGCACCGATCCATAACCCCGGCCGCGCTGTCTGGGACGGACGAGTGGCATGGAAACTGGACGACCACTGGACCCTGGCTCTCAACGGCAACAACCTGCTGGACCGCAAGTACTACAAGGCGACCGGGGACATCGACCGGGGCAATTATTACGGCGATCCGCGCAACTTCGTCATGACGCTGCGCGGCGATTTCTGACGGCGTTACTTCAGCGACTGATCGAGCCAGCGCGCCAGGTCGGCCACTTCCGCAGCGTTGATGGAGTGTTCCAGGCCTTCATAGCCATGAAACTCCGGGTGCAGGCCAAGCTTCTTCAAGGTGGTCTCGGCTTCGGGTCCGCCGCTGTAGGCGACCTGATGATCTTCGGCACCGTGGCCGATGAACACCTTCAACCCCGCCAGCCGCCGATCCTCCTTGAGGCCGGATTCCAGCACGGGCAAGAGCCGGCCGCTGAGCGCCGCAAAGCCGCCCACCAGCTTCGGATCGCGCAATGCCACTTCGTAGCTCATCATGGCACCCTGACTGAAACCGATCAGGTAGACCTTCTGCGGCTGGGTGCGGTATTTGCCGGTCGCTTCACGAATGAAGCGGGTCAGAAGCGCGCCACTGCTTTTCAGATCGTCGGTCACGCCGTCATAACCGGGCACGCCGGTCTTCTGAGTGAACCACTTGTAGCTGCCGGGCCGTAACTCCATCGGGGCACGCACCGACAGGTAATTGTAGTCCGGCGACAGACGATCCTTGAGGCCGAACAGATCCTGTTCGCTACTGCCGAAGCCGTGGATGAAGATCACCAGCGGCCGGTCCGGCGCATCGGCGTTGATCGCCGCCAGGTACTTCAGCGAAAGATCGGTCAGCGGCTCGTCCTGGGCCTGCGCGGCCGCCGAACAGACGAATCCTGAACAGATCAGCAACAGGGCACCGAGTAGCTTGAGCATGTAAGGTGTTCTCCGGTAAGCGCTGCCCGCAGGCAGCGTCGTAGGTCAAAGCCGATCAGGTTGCCCAGCCTACCGCATCATTTTTGCAGATTGAATTGCGAAGCCTCAGGCTTGAGCAATTGCATCTGCTGACGGTAGTCATCGGTCACTTGTCGCGCCTGGCTGTTGCTGGTGATGACGCGCGGCGTGATGAGCACGATCAATTCGGTACGATCCTTCGACCGACTGGTGTTACCGAACAGCCAGCGCAGACCGGGGATACTTCCCAGGTAGGGCACGGCGCTGACCGATTCGGCGTTGTCCTGTTTGATCAGACCACCGAGCAGAACCGTCTGGCCACTCTGCGCCGCCACTTGCGTCGAGACCGAACGGGTGGAAATCCGCGGATTGCCGTTGGTGTCGGTAGTGCTGCTGCTGTCCGCATCGCTGACCTGTTGCTGAATCTCCATGTACACCAGACCGCCTGGATTAATGCGCGGCACCACGTCCAGAATCACACCGGTCTGCACGTATTCGACGCTGCTCAGCGTGGTGTCGGAGGTACTGGTGTTGACGGTGGTCTGGCTGATCGGAATATTGTCGCCGACCTGAATCTGCGCCTGCTGGTTGTTCATCACCACCAACGATGGTGCCGACAGCACCTGGGTACGGCCGTTGGTTTCCAGCGCGTGCAGCGCCACTTGCAGATTGGTGCTGACAAACGAGTAAAACAGCGAATCGGTCGACCCCAGCCCCGCCCCGCCGCCGCCCAGCGCGCCTTGACTGCCGGACTCGTTGGCAACCGTAGTGCTGGTGGAATTGCCGGCCAGGCGACCCAGATACCATTGCACGCCCATGTCCAGTTCGCCGGTCAGCTTGACCTCGAGAATCCGGGTTTCGATCTGCACTTGCAAAGGCGGATTGTCCAGCCGCTTGATGGCCGATTCGATTTCCTTCCACTGCGCGGGACGCGTGCGCACTAGCAACTGATTGCTGCTTTTCTGGGCGGTGATGCGCGTGCTGGCATCGAGCGATTTGCTGCTCTGAGTGCTGTCGCTGGCAGTCTCGTCGCTGCTCGAGTCATCCCCTTCGCTTTCGCTCTCGTCCGCGGTCTGGACGCTGGCGCCCTGGGTGGAGTTGCCGCTCAGGCCGCCCAAGGTGCTGCTGCCGCCGAGGCCGGAGGTGCTCCCCGTGGAATTAAGCGACGAAAGGGTCGTGGTACGTAGTCCGGGCGCGACCTTGGCGGCCGAATCGTCCTTGATCGCACCGGTGCCGTAGATCTGGCGCAGATACTTCGCCAGATCGGTGGCCTTCATGTTGCGCACGTCATAGACGTACATCTGCGGCTCGTTGCCGCCTCCTTCGTCGATGGTGTGGATCCACTGGCCGACTTCGTTCAGGTATTCGGGCTGCGAGGAGATCGCGACTACCGAATTGGTCCGTTCGATGGGCAGGAAGCGCACCATGCCCGCCAGCGGCATGCCGCTGTCCGGGCCGAACATCTTTTGCAGTTCGGGCATCAACTCGGCGACCGAGGCGCGTTGCAGGCCGAACACGCCGACCGACATGCCCTTGAGCCAGTCGACGTCGAAGGTGTCGATGGTGTCCTGGTAGTTGGCCAGCTCGTCAGGCGTGCCGGCCAGGCTCAGCACGTTGCGCGCCGGGTCCACCAGCAGGAAGGCGTTTTCCCGGGCGAACGGCTTGAGCAGCTTCTGCATTTCGGTGGCCGAGATGTAACGCAGCGGGAACAGCCGCGCCGACATGCCTGCCGACGGCTGGGCCACGCGCATCTCCGGGGTCAGCTTGCCCGCCACCGCCTGGTTGGAGGGCAGGATCACGTAGCGATTGCCCTGGCGGATCATCGCGTTGTCGGTCCAGGACAGCAGGGTTTCCAGAATCGACAGCGCCTGCTGTTTGTTGACCGGCTTGGAGGTCGAGAAGCTTACGTCGCCTTTCACGCCCTGAGCGATGCTGTAGTTCTCCCTCAGCAGGTCGCCCATGATGCTGTTGACCACTGCCTGGATCGGCTGATTGGTGAAGTTGAACACGATGTCGCCGGCATCGGATTCGGCCGCGGCCGCCTGTGCGGTGGGCTGGCGGATGAAACGCTGGTTGCCTTTGATGATCTGGCGCTGGGGCGAAATGGCCGCCGATTGCGGTTGCGGCTGCACCGGCGGCAGTTCGCTGCGCGGGTCTACGGGCAGGCGTTGGGAGCCTGTGCCCTGGAGCGCTTCGCGCAGCATGCCGTTGTCGGGGTCGAGGGATTCAGGCGTGGTCGAGCAGCCGGCAAGTGCAACGGCGGTCGCCAGGCAAAGCAAGGGGGTGCGCAAGGTAGCGATGGTGGTAACTCCAGAATTTCTACCCATCACTGGGTCGGATCGTTGGTCAAGGTAATCGGGGGTGTGGTGGAAGGCGGCGGCAGACGCGGCGCGGGCAAGCGCAGCACTTCGGTACGACCGTCGAGGCCGAAGCTGGCCTGGGTGGGGTCGAGTCTTTCCAGCGTCCAGCCGTTGGGCAGGCGCTCGCCTTGTTTCACTTTCAGGGTTTTGTCGCCGGCCTGTTTCAGCAGCGCAACGCGGGTCGAGCCGTCGATGAGCACGCCGGTCAGGGTCAGACCCGCGAGGCTCGTCGCCTGGGCACCGGTCTGGCGAACCGCCGGATCGGGACTGCGGTCGGGGCTGAACAGCGGCGTCTTCCAGGTGTTGGACAGACTGGCGAGGCTGGCCGTCGGCGCCTGCCGAACCTGCGCGGTATGCGCCGCTGGGTCGCGCGGCGCGGGCGCCGGCAGCCAGTCGGGCGCATGCAGGCCGCCGCCGAGCATCAAAGCGATCAGCAGGGCGAGCAGCGTCGCGACGCCCAGCAACGCCCAGTCGAGCGCGCGCAATGAGTTTTTCATTGTTCGCCCTCCCCGGCAGAGGCCGGTTGCAGATAACCGCGCACCAGCAAGTGCGCGACCAGCTTGCCGGCGGGGCCGACTGCCGGTGCGTTGGCGTCGCGGCGCAGGCTCATTTCATCGATGAACAAGAACGGGCGCTCGTATTCCAGGGTGTGCATGATGGCCGTCAGCGGCTCGATGGCACAGTTCAGGGTCAGGCTGACCTTGACTTGCCGGTACGGCTCGGCGCTGTCCTGCTCGGGCGTGATAGGCATGCGCTGGGTCAGCTCGCAACCGCCGCTCTGGCCTGCATGGCGACCGATCAGATCGGCGATGCGCTGCATCAGGTCGGCGGCGACGGCGCTGGGATCCTCGCCGGGCAGCAGGCTGGTGCTGCTGGCCGGATCGCGCCGCGCCTGCTCCAGTTGGTCACGCAGCGCATCGCCTTGCTGCAGCAGCCCGGCGTAGCGCTGTTGCTGTTCGCGCAATTGCTCGACCTGTTCGTCGACGTCGCGCAGCGGGCCGGCGAACCAACTCTCGACCAGCAGCCACCAGGCCAGATAAAGCACCAGCGCCAGGATGATCAGGGCAGCGCCCCGGCGTTCGCGACGGGTCAGTTCACGGCGCATCGACAGACTCCTGATGCAAATGGGCACGCAGCGAGTATCGATCCTTGCCGGTTTTCGCGTCGGGCTGGATCACGCCCTGGAACTGCACGTTATCCAGGTTGCGGCAATCCTTGGCGCGGGCGATCAAGGCGCTGGCCTTGGCGCTCTGGCCGGAAAATGCCAGTTCCGCGCCGTCGTTGATTTCCAGATGTTCGATCCAGGTGTCCGCCGGCAGGCAGGCGGTCAGCTCGCTGAGCAAGGCGGACAGCGGCAATTGCTCGGCCTTGCGGCGCAGCAGGTAGTTGGCCGCGCCGAGGGTATTGGTCAACTGTTGGCGCAACTGTTGGACCTCGGCCGCTTGCGCACGCTGGGCCTGAACCTGGGCCTGCATCTCTTCGAGCAGGCGTTGCCGACCGTCGAGCCACAGCCACATGCTGCACAGCAACAGCGCCACACAAAGCCCGATCAGTCCGCGACGTAGCCGCGTGCCCGAGCCCGACTGTCGAGGGCGTAACGGCATCGGCAGCAGATCGACACCCATGCGCTGCTCAACGCTGCCGACATCCACGGCATCCGGACGTACGCCCAGCGCCGCGCATTCGGCCAGAATGCGGTCCAGACGGTCGCGCGCCACCGCCACCAGCGTGACTTCGACGAAACTGGCGCTTCGATTCTCCTGACGAGCCACGAAATACAGTTGCCCCGCCTCGAACGGCGTAAAGCGGTCCAGCTCGTAGCCGATCACGGTCGACAGGTTGCGCGCCGCGGCAGCCGGCAATCGCAGGGTCTGCACGAGCGCCTGGGAAGACGGCAACAGCAGCACCTGGCGCGCGTCGGTCTGCGGCCGCTCGACCGGGTTGCTCAACGGCCAGGCAAAAATCTGCTCGGTGGTGTCACGAACCAGCCAGCGGCGCAGGTTGTGCGGCAGACAGTCGCGCAGCTCCGCCAGCCACCAGTGCCAAGCGCGCTGCGCCTGACTGCCGCGCCAATGCCCGGCAAGCCGGTCGCGCGCGGCGTACACCGACGCCAGGCGCGTCGAGCCGGATGATGAGACGGATGAATTCATTCTTGCCAGCGCAGCACCCGGTATGGTTGCGCGCCTCCCTCCGATGGGCTCAATAAAACAGTGGTCTGTAATAAAGCGACGACGCCGCCGGGTCGTTCCGCGCGGCTGTCGATGCTCAACATGGCGCCAGGATCGGCGCCTGCCGCGCTCTGGTTCGGTAAATTCAACGCCCGCCGCAACAGCGGCGAAGCGAAGGCCGGATCAGGCCGGTCCAGTCCGCTCCAGACAGTGATCTCCGGCAGCACCCGGGCGTACAGCGCCCGGCTCATGCCGGGTAGCGAGCGGACCTCCTCAAGCACCCGCAACGGCGACTGGCCGTCATTGCGCTGAGCGACGAGCGCCGCGGCCAGCGCGCTGGCCTGACCCCGGTCCGCACCACAGGCCTGAAACAGACGCACCAGATCGGTCGCCGGGGCACTGTTGAGGTCCAGTTTTCCGCGCTCGCTGCGAATGCTCACTGTCAGTTGCGTATCGTCCAGCTGTAGCGTGGTGAAGCGTCCGTCGGCGATCCAGCGTTTGCGCTGCGTCGCGTCGAGCAGGCCTTGCACGGTGATGTTCAGCCCGGCTTCGGCCGCCAGCAGTGCCTGAGTGTTCTGCCGAAGCCACAGTGCTTGCCGGCTTTCCAGCTGTACCCAGCCGGCCAGCCCACCGAGCAGCAGACTGAGCACGGCCAGCACCCAGAGCACTACCAGCAATGCCACGCCCTGTTGACGTCGATGCAAGTTGCTCACTGACCACCTGCCCCGCCGGACAGATCCAGTCGCAGCGCTACCACTTCGCTGACCCACGCCTGCGCGCCTTTCAGACGCAGATCGATCCGCACCGCACCGGGCAGGCGATTGGGCCAGGGCCATTGCGTCAGCCAGCCGGTCGGCTTGCCCTTGGGCGTCAACCCGCGATAACTGAACGCCAGCTCTTCCACGTTGTGCAGCAGCACCTGCGGCTCGCCCCAGGATTTAAGCGAGGTGCCATTCGCGGCGCTCTGCACCTGGGCGAACGCCACCTGAAAATCGCGCGCGTCCTGCGGGCCGTGCAGCGTCAGGGTATGCACCTGAATCCCGCCGCCCAGTTCACCCGGCAAGGTCGCCACGAATTGCAGACGCTGCGCCGAGCCCTCGAAAAACCCGCGGCTCATGTCGTCGTCCTCGGACGTATCCAGCGGCAGCGCCTGACTGATGGACGAGCGCAGAAAAGCCTGCGCGGCGCGTGTTTCGTCCAGGCCGGTGGTGTAGCGTTCGGCCTTGAGCACCGCGCGATTGGCGCCCAGCAAGGCACCGGCCACCAGCGCCAGCAGAATCCCCAGCAGGCTGATCACCAGCAACACTTCCAGCAGCGTGAAACCACGCTGGCCGGTCCTCACGATCCGGCTCCGGTTACGGCGCCGCGCAGTTTCAAGGTGCTGAAATGCGCCTTGCGTTGATGCTCTTGCACTGTCAGGTCCAGGCGAAAAAGTCTGGCCTGGCCGTCACGTCCCGGCAGTTGCCGGATGTCCAGTGTCCAGCCGATGCCTGACAGCTCCCCGCGACGGGTAGCGTTTTCCAGCGGCCCGGCGGATTCCTGTTCGAGAATCGAACGCGCCGCTTGGCTCAGACGATCACTGCGTGACACCTGCTGCAAGGAACGCGCGCCCTGGGCGAAAGCCACCAGCAACACGCCGCTGCACACCGCCATGACGGTAAGCGCGGCGAGCATTTCCAGCAAGGTGAAGCCGGACTGCGCTGCTTTGGTCACAGAGTGCGCACCTGCACATTACCCGTCAGCCAGGCGATATCGATCCGCCAACGCTTGCTGGCACCCTGTACTGTCAAGTTGCCGCCACTGGATCCGCCATCGGGATAGAACTCGACCGATGCGCCAAGATCGGCGGCGGTATTCAGGGTGATTCGCAGATGCTCGGGCAGATGCTGCGTACGCTTGCCCGGCGCCTTGACGGTCAGCCGGCGCAGATCGAACTCGGTCCTCGACGGTTGACCGGTGACGATCGCTTTCACCCGCGTGGCCCGCAGGGCTTCGACCATGTCGCCTACCGCGCGGCGTTCGCCGGCCGAGCTCAGGCCCTGATGCAGCGCAAAGCCCAGCAGCCCCACGGCAACGCTCATCAGCACCAGCACCACCAACATTTCCATGAGGGTGAAGCCACGGTGGGCGGCAGGCGCATTCATGCCGACGCTTATTCCCAGTTGCCCAGGTCGGCGCTGTAGCCTTCACCGCCGGGCTGACCGTCCTGACCGTAGAAAATCAGGTCGAAGCTGCCGTGCTGGCCCGGAAAGCGGTAGCCGAATTCATGACCGAACGGGTCCTTGAGGTCCGAAGGCTTGGCGTAGGGGCCAGCCCAGCCCGACACATTGCCCGGCTTCTCGGCCAGTTGCTGCAGGGTCTTGGGTGGCGAGCCGACATCCAGCGCGTAGCTTTCGATCTTCATGCCCAGGCTCGCCAGCTGCGCCTTGCCCGCGCCGTATTTGCCCTTGTCGACGTTGCCGCCCACCTGGCGCACCACGATCGTGGCGACGATGCCCAGCAGCACGATGACCGCAAGCATCTCCAGCAACGTGAAACCGCCCTGGCGGCGGGCGGGTTTGAAGCGTGTACGACTGAAGTTCATCACTAGGATTCCTCGTTGGAAAATTCAGATATTGCTGGTCAGGCTCATCAGCGGCAGCATGATCGCCAGCATGATCACAGCCACCATGCCGGCCATGACCACAGTGAGCGCCGGCACCAGCGCGGCCAGCATGCGGTCGATGCCGCGCTTGGCTTCGACGTCGAATACGTCGGCGACCTTGAGCAGCATGCTGTCCAGTTCACCGGCCTGTTCGCCGACCTCGATCATTTGCAGTGCCAGGTCCGGCAGCAAGGGCTGCGCGCCGAAAGCGCCGGCCAGCGTGCCGCCGCCCTTGACCGATTCGGTCGCCTGCTCCACCTGCGCCCGCAGTGCACGGTTGGTGCAGACCTGGCGGGCGATGACCAGTGCCTGAAGCAGCGCCACCCCGTTGCTGAGCAGGGTGCCCAGCGTGCGGGTCAGGCGCGCGGCTTCGATGCGCTGCAGCAACGGGCCGACGACCCGCAGCCCGAGCAGACGGCGATCGCGACGCTCGCGGCGCTGCGGATCGCGCATGCCCAGCGCCACGCCCCAGACCAGCAGAATCAGCCCGGCCAGCACCGCCAGCCCGTAGTCGCTGAGGAACTGGCCCAAGGCGAGAATCACTTCGGTGATCATCGGGATCGGCACGCCCAGATCCTTGAAGATCGGCACGAACTGCGGCACCACATAAGCCAAGAGCAGCGCCAGCGAGCCGAGCACGCCCACCACCAGAAACGCCGGATAGATCAATGCGTTGATCACTTCGCCGCGCAGCAGCTGGCTGCGCTCCAGATAGTCACTGAGCTGACGCAGCGTGCTTTCCAGCGCGCCGCCCGCCTCGCCCGCGCGGACCATGCTGATGTATAGCGGCGAGAACTGGCTGCCCTCTTCTTCCAGGGCAACCGACAGCGGTTTGCCGGCCTTGACCTGTTCGCGAATGCGCTCGATCAGCGCGCGGGTCTGTGGCTGACCGGGCTGTTTGAGGAGAATGCCCAGCGAGCGCTCCAGCGGTTGTCCGGCACCCAGCAGCGTTGCCAACTGCTGGGTGAAGCTGACCAGCGCCGCGCCGTTCAGCAGGCCGCTGCCCAGCGCGCGACGCAGGCCACCCAGGCCCGCCGGCTCGACGCTCAACACCATCAATCCGCGCTTTTGCAGGGCCGCCACGGCGGCGTCCTGATCCCGCGCTTCGAGGGTGCCATGCTGCGCAGCGCCCTGGGCGTCGAGCGCGCGATACTTGAACAGGCTCAATTGCTTTCACTCCGGGTTACCCGCAGCACTTCCTCAAGGGACGTCACGCCGGCCACCGCCTGTCGCAAGCCTTCTTCATGCAGTGTGCGCAAGCCGCCACGGCGGGCGGCTTCTTCAAGTGTGGCGGCGTCGGCGTGACGCATCAGCAGGCTGCGCAGTTCCTCGTTCATCACCAGCAGTTCGGTAATTGCGCTACGCCCCCGATAACCGCCGCCAGGCGCATCGGCGCGTGGACGGTAGAGGCGAATCGGGCGTTCGTCGGTGAATCGCTCCAGGCCATGCTCGGCGATCAGTTCCGGCGGCGCCTCGAAGGACTCGCGGGTCGCCGGGTCCAGCCGGCGCACCAGACGCTGGGCCAGGATGCCGTTGACGGTCGACGCAATGAGATAACTCTCCACGCCCATGTCCAGCAAGCGGGTGATACTGGCCGCCGCGCTGTTGGTGTGCAGAGTTGAAAGCACCAGGTGGCCGGTCAGCGAGGACTGAATGGCGATGCGGCAGGTTTCCAGATCGCGCATCTCACCAATCATGATCACGTCCGGGTCCTGACGCACGATTGAACGCAGGGCGCCGGCGAAATCCAGACCGATGGCCGGCTTGACCTGAATCTGGTTGATGCCTTCGAGCTGGTACTCGACCGGATCTTCGACGGTGATGATCTTGCGCTCAGCGGTATTGAGTCGCGACAGCGCTGTATAAAGCGTGGTGGTCTTGCCCGAACCGGTGGGGCCGGTGACCAGCAGGATGCCGTGGGGGCGCTCCAGCACTTCCAGAAAATGTTCGAGACGCTCGCCGTCGAAGCCCAGGCTAGGGAAGTCGAAATCGATGGTCTGCCGGTCCAGCAATCGCATCACCACCGACTCGCCAAAACTGGTGGGCACGGTGGATACCCGCAGATCCAGCTCCTTGCCCTGGATGCGCAGCATGATCCGGCCGTCCTGCGGCAGGCGGCGTTCGGCGATGTCGAGGCGGGCCATGATCTTGACCCGGGAAATCACCGCCGCCGATGAGCTGGACGGCGGTGCTTCGGCCTCGTGCAATACACCGTCGATGCGGTAACGCACCTTGAGCTGACTCTCGAACGGCTCGATATGGATATCCGAAGCGCGTTGCTCGACCGCGCGTTGCAGGATCAGGTTGACCAGGCGGATGACCGGCGCCTCGGAAGCCAGGTCCTTGAGGTGCTCGATGTCCTCGGAGGACCCGCCTTCTTCGTCGAGATTCTCGATCAAAGTGCCCATGGCCGAGCGGCCCTGGCCGTAATAACGCTCAATAAGCGTCTCGACTTCGTTGCGCGGCCCAATGGCAACCCGCACCGGCACTTCGCAGGCATAAGCGATGGCCTGAAACGGATAGACGCTGGTCGGTCGAGCGCTCAGCACCTGCAGGCCTTCGTCGCTCCAGCCCACCGGCACCACCTGATAATCGCGCATGAAGCGTTCGGTCAGCGGCGGCAGCGGATCAAGCAGCGGCGCCAGATCGTCGGCCGTCAGCAAAGGCGCGTTCAATAGCGCAGCCCATGCACGGGCCAATTCGATTTCGGACACCAGCCCCAGGCGCGTCAAAAGCCCCGGCAGGTCGTCACTTTCGGATTCCTGCTGCAAACGCTGGGCGCGCTCCAGGTCCTGCGGCTTGAGCCCTGCATGCTGCATCAGCCAGGCACAGACCTGCCCTGCTTCGGGAATCAGTATTCGGGTGGCATCGACAGGGGTTGACGGCATGGAAAGGAGGTCTGCATACGTCGAAGGAACAGGGTCCGGACGTCCCCGATGGCAGGGATGTCCGGAGTCAGGAACGCCAGGGCGCTCAGTCTGACCTATTTTGCGACATTTTGTTCGCGGATGTGTCGTTCAGAGGACGACCGCCCTTGGTGGTCTGGGTCTGCTGCTGACGCTCCGCCTTGGGGTCTTTGGTCTGGGTCATCACGGTGGAATCGGTGGTGCCGGACGTCGCGTCGACTTCGCTCGACTCCGCCGCCATTGCGGTATTACCCAGCATCAGACTCAAGACAACACCCGCACCGATCAGAGGCAACTTCATAGTATTTACTCCATTTAATAAAAACAAATAACCGGCAACTATCGGCGCATAAGACGCCGCTTTTCACCGACCCGCATGAAAACTAAATAAAAAACAATCCGGTCAGACCTTCCGCAGTGCGGACACACCCTCGGAAAAACTTAAACCCATCGACCAGTAGGTTTACCGAGAGTTCCTGATCTGTAACGAAAAAATTCGAAAATCAACAAAAATGCGCTTTCGTTTGACATTTCTGTATCGTTTTAGACTTAATTGTAACGTTTTTGAAATTCAAAGTGCCATCATATAGTGGCGCTTTAGTGGCACTTCGGATCAACGAAAACGCAATTAATACAATATAAAACACTTAACCAGTCACCAACACTCGCGCCGACTTTAAAACTTCGGCCAACGCGACGACGGGCAACTATTGCCTGTAGAAAAGTCATGATGTTTGTGCGCAGTCGCACGGCACATGCCCGAAACCTTTACTTGGATCACTTGGAGAGTTAGATGAATAAACGAAAGATGCTTGGAGCGCAGTCAGCCTTGACTTTGCTCGCCCTGGCCGTTTCTCAGGTACACGCGGCGGACGCGTCGCAGCTGGAAGCTCGTGAGGCGCGCGCCGAGAAAGCGGCGCAACAGACCCTGGACAAAATGACGCAGGAAGAAAAGCTGAACTATATCGGCGGAACCGGCGGATGGGACGTCAAGCCACTCTCCAACTACGGCGTTCCTCAGATTCATGGCGCGGACGGCGGCGTCGGCGTGCGCTACACCAGTGAAGGCAACGCCCAGGGCGTGGTCTACCCTTCCGGCCCGAACCTGGCAGCCACCTGGAACCCGCGCCGCGCCATCGACCTGGGTCGTGCGCTGGGCTACGACACCGTGAGCGGCGGCTATCACTTCATCACCGGTCCCGGTGTGGCGCTGTACCGCATGCCGTACGGCGGTCGTGCATTCGAGTATCTTTCCGGTGAAGACCCGTTCCTGGGCGCCAGCCTGGCACCCGGCGTCATCAACGGCATCCAGGCCCGCGGTGTCTGGGCCAACGCCAAGCACTTCGCGGCCAACGATCAGGAGAGCAGCCGCTTCAAGCTCAACCAGATCATGAGCGAGCGCGTGCTGCGCGAAATGTCGCTGCCGGCCTTCGAATCGGCGTCGAAAAACGCCAACGTCGCGATGGTGATGTGCGCTTTCCAGCAGATCAACGGCGAGTTCGCCTGTGAGAACAAGCATCTGCTGACCCAGATCCTGCGCAAGGAATGGGGCTACAAGGGCATGGTGCAGAGCGATTACAACGCCGTGGTGCACGGTCTGAACGCAGCCCAGGCCGGCACCGACCTGGACATGATGGGCTACCAGATGAACAGTTCGGTGCTCAAGCCGCACCTGGACAGCGGCGAACTGAGCGCGGCGACCATCGACGATAAGGTGCGCCGGATCCTCAAGCTGATCTACCTCTACAAGTTCGATACCCCGCGTGAGCTGACCGCGCACAACACCAAAAACATGAACAGCTCGACCAGCAACAAGGTCGCGCTGAACGCTGCCCGCGAAGGCATCGTGCTGCTCAAGAACCAGGACAATCTGCTGCCGCTGGACAAGCAGAAGGTCAAGAAGATCGCGGTCGTAGGCAACCTTGCCAAGTACGCCCCGCCGACCGGTTTCGGCAGCGCCAACGTGATGGCCAGCCATTACGTCAGCGAGCTGAGCGGCCTGCAACAGATCGCACCCAACGCCAAGGTCGAGTTCATCGACGGGCTGTCGCTCGATCCGACCACCACGCCGTGGACCAGCACCAACACCCGTGGCGACGAAGTCCAGGGCCTCAAGGCCGAATACTTCAGCAACGCCAACTGGTCGGGCGATCCAGCGGTCACCCGTACCGAGAAGCACATCGACCTGGACTGGGCCAACGACACCGACCTGCCGTTCGCCAGCAACACGCAGCCTTCCGATGCCTACGCCGAGCAAGGCTCGACCTCCGGCTCGCTCAACGGTGACACCTCGGCCACGTCGATCCGCTACAGCGGCAAGATCACGCCGACTCAAAGCGGCGAGCAGGTCTTCAAAGTGCGCGCCGACGGCGCAATCCGCCTGTGGGTCAACGGCAAGAAGATCATCGACAACGGTGACGGCAACCCGATTCCGGGCAACAGCATTCCGCCGACCATTCCCGAGTTTGCCAAGATCGACCTGGAAGCCGGCAAGTCGTATGACGTGAAGCTGGAGTACTCCCGTCGCGCCGGCTACCTGTCGACCATGGGTGGTCTTGTGGGTGTGCAGATGAGCTGGGCTGCGTTGAACGCGCCGCAGGACCTGTCCGCGTATGACGCAGTGGTGGTGGCTGTCGGCAACAGCAACGAATACGAGGGCGAAGGTTTCGACCACAGCTTCGATCTGCCCGAGTATCAGAACCAGCTGATCCGCAGCATCGCCAAAGTCAATCCGAACACCGTCGTGACCATGTTCGGCGGCACGGGCCTGAAGATGAGCGATTGGGTCGACGAGGTTCCGGCGGCGCTGCATGCGTTCTATCCGGGCCAGAACGGCGGTCAGGCGCTGGCGGAAATCCTGTTCGGCAAGGTCAACCCGTCGGGCAAGCTGCCGATCAGTATCGAACGCAATATCGAAGACAACCCGATCTACGCGACCTTCCCGAAATTCGACAACCACAATACGCTGACCGAGATGAGCTACAAGGATGACCTGTTCCTGGGTTATCGCGGTTACGAGAAGAAAGGCATCAAACCGCTCTATCCGTTCGGTTACGGCCTGTCGTACACCACCTTCGGCTACAGCAACATCAAGGTCACGCCGGGCGTGGCGGTGGGCAACACGCCGATCAAGGTGTCGTTCGACCTGACCAACACCGGCAAGGTGGGCGGTTCTGAAGTCGCGCAGCTGTACGTCGGCCAGCAGAACCCGAAGGTCGAGCGTCCGATCAAGGAACTCAAGGGCTACAAGAAAGTGTTCCTGGAGCCAGGCGAAACCCGTCGCATGACCATCGAGCTCAACGATCGCTCGCTGGCCTACTACGACACCAAGAGCAACAACTGGGTCGTGGATGCCGACACCTTCAACATCTCGCTGGGCGCCTCGTCGCAGGACATCCGCCTGAATGCCAAGCTGGTCAACCCATACCGTCAGGAACTGTCGACCACGACCAGCAACCCGCTGCCGCGTTCGGCGCTCAACCAGGTCAAGGTCGAGAAACCGGAAGTGAAGACCGGCGGCGTATTCGACCAGACCGTCGAGTAATGCCTTTATAAGTCAGAAACAGGGATGAAGCCGGCTCAAGGATGAGCCCTTATGGATTGGTCGACCTGCGCAATGTAGTCGTCGAACGCCGCCACCAGATCCACCTCGTCGGGGAACCGCAGCCACTGGATCTGCAGACCATCCATCATTGACAGAATCTGCTGGATCAGCTTGGGCAAATCCACATCGCCGCGCACCTCGCCCCGCTCCACAAGCCCCTCGAACTGCGACAGCATGCGCGCGCGGATATCGGCGTAGCGCTCCTGATACCAGCCCCAGGCCGGCTGAGTGTCCACCAGACTCTCGGCATTGAGGATCGAAAAGGCGCGGACCACACCCGGAGCGGTCGCATTGGAGCGATTGATCGCCCGCAGACTTTCCAGCAAACCGGTCAGGGTATTCTCCCGGCGCACCTCGTCGGCAAGCTTGCGATTGACCTGGTCGCGGCGTTCCAGCACTGCCATCAACAGCGAAATCTTGCTCGGAAAGTGATGCAGCAAGCCTGCGACTGAAATGCCAACGATAGCGGCCACCTTGGCCACCGAAGCGCCGGTATATCCTTCCAGGGAAAACACCTGCAGTGCGGCGTCGAGCAGTTCTTCGCGACGCTTCTCCCCCTTGGGCGCGCGCCGTTGCCTGGGAGTAGCCGGGTCCTTGTCCGTTGGGTCATGCCGAGTCATGTCGAGCTCCTTTTTCAACAGCGGCGTACCGTACCGGCTCGCGGCAGTACCTGCAACGCTGGAAACCGGCCTTGCGGTCGTCCGACTGACTCAAGCTGGCACAATGAATGGCCGGATCACCCGTTATCGCCTAGTCTTTTCCGACGCTGTGCGGCAGTTGCAACACCCCCAAGCGAGGTTGTACGATGACTGCTGACATTTACCCCGGCTCATGCCGTCGAACCCGTTCGATCCTTTACCGTAAAGCAACTCGGCAACCCATAAGGAAGCAGATCAGGGTCACCCGATCCGCCTTCGACCTCAAACAACAGGAGATACCGATGCCTAACATTCTCGGCCAGAACTTCATCGCTGGCGGCCGCAGCGCCCTGGGTCAGACTTTGCAGAAGAGCCTGGACGCCACGACCGGTGAAGAACTGCCCTACGGTTTCCACCAGGCCACCGACGGCGAAATCGATGCCGCGGCCCTGGCGGCCAAGAATGCCTTCCTCGAATACCGTCAGCTGAGCCCTGAGCGTCGCGCCGAATTCCTCGATGCCATCGCCGATGAGCTGGACCAGTTGGGCGATGACTTCGTCGCCATCGTGTGCCAGGAAACCGCTCTGCCTCAAGCGCGTATCCAGGGCGAGCGTGGCCGCACCAGCGGTCAGATGCGCCTGTTCGCCAAAGTCCTGCGTCGCGGCGACTTCCTCGGCGCGCGGATCGACCTGGCGCTGCCGGATCGCAAGCCACTGCCACGCGTCGACCTGCGCCAGTACCGCATCGGCGTCGGCCCGGTCGCCGTATTCGGCGCCAGCAACTTCCCGCTGGCGTTCTCCACCGCCGGCGGCGATACCGCAGCCGCGCTTGCAGCCGGCTGCCCGGTCGTATTCAAGGCACACAGCGGCCACATGGCGACGGCCGACCTGGTGGCCAGCGCGATCATCCGCGCCGCTGAGCGCACCGGCATGCCCAAGGGCGTGTTCAACATGATCTTCGGTAACGGCGTAGGCGAAGGCCTGGTCAAGCACCCGGCAATCCAGGCCGTCGGTTTCACCGGTTCGCTGAACGGCGGTAACGCCCTGTGCAAAATGGCAGCCGAGCGTCCTCAGCCAATCCCGGTGTTCGCCGAGATGTCCAGCATCAACCCGGTGGTTCTGCTGCCTGAAGCACTGGCCACCCGTAGCGACTCCGTCGCCAAGGACCTTGCCGCTTCGGTGGTCATGGGCGCGGGCCAGTTCTGCACCAACCCGGGCGTGGTCATCGGCCTGCGCTCTCCCGCGTTCTCCTCGTTCCTTGAGCAACTGACCGAACAGATGGGCGGCCAGGCTCCACAGACCATGCTCAACGCGGGCGGCCTGCGCAGCTATAGCAAAGGCGTCGAGCACTTGCTGTCGCATCCGGGTGTGACTCACCTGGCCGGCAAGCCACAGGAAGGCAAGCAAGCCCAGGCCCAGCTGTTCAAGGCGGACGTCAGCCTGCTGCTCAATGGCGACCCGCTGCTGCAGGAAGAGGTCTTCGGACCTACCACGCTGGTCATCGAAGTGGCAGATGACGCTGAACTGAAAAACGCCCTGCTCGCCCTGCGTGGCCAGCTGACCGCAACCCTGATCGGCGAACCGACCGACCTGTCGAAGTACAGCTGGCTGCTGCCGATGCTCGAAGACAAAGTCGGCCGGATTCTGGTCAACGGTTATCCGACCGGCGTCGAAGTCTGCGAAGCCATGGTGCATGGCGGCCCGTATCCGGCCACCTCCGATGCGCGCGGCACGTCCGTCGGCACACTGGCAATCGACCGCTTCCTGCGTCCTGTCTGCTACCAGAACCACGCTGACAGCCTGCTGCCGCCTGCCCTGCAAAACGCCAACCCGCTGGGCCTGCGTCGCCTGGTGAACGGCGAGTGGAGCGATCAGCCTATCGTCTGATCGACAGCTGAAGGAAAAACGGCGCGCCCCGCAAGGGACGCGCCGTTTTTTTTGCGTCGGGGACTGGCGGAGCCAATCCAGAGTGGCTATACATTCGAAGCGGCAATCGTTTCACCCGAAAGTTCAATTTTTCAGCGTCTGATTGCCGGCGTCGTTCTGAAGCCGCGGCCGCGCATTCCCGTCACTGGTCATAATTTAGCCATCTTGGCAGAGCCCACGTCCTGCGCGGCTTACAAAAAGTTACCCACAGACATACCCACGATTTCGGTGGACAACTTTTTGGTCTATGGCGCCAGGCCATGCCCTACCCCTTCACGCAAACGACCTGCCGCAGGGTATGCACAATTTCCACAAGATCGCGCTGCGCGGCCATCACCTTGTCGATGTCTTTGTAGGCCATGGGTATTTCGTCAATGACCGCTTCGTCCTTGCGACATTCCACGTGCGCGGTGGCGCGCACTTGATCGGCGACGGTGAACGTCGCTTTCGCCTGGGTCCGGCTCATTACCCGTCCAGCGCCGTGGGAGCAGCTGCAAAACGCTTCTTCGTTTCCGAGACCTCTTACGATGAAGCTCCTGGCACCCATGGAGCCGGGAATGATCGCCATCTCGCCTTTCTGTGCGGAGACCGCGCCCTTGCGGGTCACAATGATGTCTTCACCAAAGTAGGTGCCTCGCTCAATGTAGTTGTGATGGCAGTCCACAGCGATCAGACGCGCTTCGAAGGGCTTGCGGATAATGGAGCGCGCCGCATCGAGCACAGCCAGCATCATGACCGCGCGGTTTTGCCGAGCGAAATCCTGCGCCCATTCCACTGCCTCTACATAGTCGTCGAAGCTGCGGGTACCCTCCTTCAGGTAGGCCAGATCACGATCAGGCAGATTCACCATATGGACGCGCATTTCCTCACGAGCCTTGTTGATGAAGTACGAGCCGATTGCATTGCCGACGCCCCGCGAACCGGTGTGCAGCATGAACCAGACGTGATCGGCTTCGTCGAGACAGACCTCGACGAAATGGTTGCCCGTCCCGAGCGTTCCCAGGTGCTTATGATTGTTGCTCTTGGCGAGGGTCGGGTGCCTGGCGACGATAGTGTCGAAGCGCCCCTTCATGGCGCTCCACGCAAGGTCGACCCGTTCGGGCGTTGCATCCCAAGCGCCTTTGTCACGGCCATTGCGTCCCGAGGTGCGACCATGGGGGACGGCTTTCTCGATAGCGCTACGCAGACCGGCCAGTTTATCGGGCAGGTCGTTGGCGCGCAGAGACGTACGCACCGCCGACATGCCGCACCCCAGATCGACGCCCACCGCTGCAGGAATCACCGCCCCTTTGGTAGGAATGACGCTGCCGATGGTGGAGCCTTTGCCCAGATGAACGTCAGGCATGACCGCCATGTGCTTGAAGATGAACGGCATCTGCGCTGTGTTGATCAGCTGTTGTCTGGCGCCGGGGTCCACCGGCACGCCCCGCGTCCACATCTTGATGGGTTTGCCGGCGTGGTCCTGCATGAGCTCATAAGGCTGCGTGTTCATGTCTCGGTCCTTGGTCATTACCTGACACCTGTAGTATTGCCGGAGCCGTACCAAACTTGAATTCAGATAGACACATTTGATCGCATCCAGGAATTCGTCTCCCGCGTAAGTCGCACTGCCCGGAGCCAGGCCGATGCCGGGCGCTAATTGTTCAAGCGCTCTCGCAATGCAACGTATCCCCAATGATTCGGACAGGATTTGCAAATACCTGCCCGGTTCGGACTGAGTTGGGAAAGGATAAGGCCAGCAAAGCCCGGGTAGAGCATGTGGTTTCAGGAGTACTGGAGCACCAAGACAAGCGGCGGCTGACGGCATCAAGAATTTTCAGCTTCGAGATACCCGGTCCAGAGCGGCCAGTGAAATCGACAGTCTGGCGGACGCCAGCCGTATTTTGGGCCAAACCGATAAGCGCATCACGGAGACGGTCTATCGGCGCGTCGGTGAGATCGTCAAACCGACCAAATAAGCGTCCGTAAACGAGGGAGTTGCGGAACGCCTGTCAAAGTTGCAGACGCCTTGACGGTTTCGCGCACGATGGGTTGCTGACCCCATAAACGAAAAAGCCCCGAATTTTCGGGGCTTTAGCGTATCTGATATGGCGGAGGCATAGAGATTCGAACTCTAGGACCTGTTACAGTCGGCAGTTTTCAAGACTGCTGCCTTAAACCACTCGGCCATACCTCCACTTGCGTTGCGGGCGCCATAATACCGGAATGAAACAAGCTGTCAAACACTGCGGGTGGCCCGTTGCAGCGGCTCTGTTATGATCTTTGCAACTCAACATTTCAACAGTAAGGAGTTTCGCCATGCGCGAACAGGATTACGCCCTTAAAACCGGCATGCAGGCCGACCAGCTAGAGGTTAGTCGTGTCCTGCGCAACACCTACGGCCTTCTGGCCCTGACCCTCGCGTTCAGCGGTGTGATGGCGTTCGTCGCGCAGCAGATGCGTGTCGGTTACCCGAACATTTTCGTTGTGCTGATCGGCTTCTACGGTCTGTTCTTCCTCACCGCCAAGCTGCGTGACTCCGTTTGGGGTCTGGTGTCGACCTTTGCCCTGACCGGCTTCATGGGCTTTTTGCTTGGCCCGATCCTCAACCGTTACCTGGGCATGACCGGTGGCGCCGAAGTCGTCAGTTCCGCGTTCGCCATGACCGCGCTGGTGTTCGGCGGTCTGTCGGCTTATGTACTGATGACCCGCAAGGACATGAGCTTCCTGGGCGGCTTCATCACCGCCGGTTTCTTCGTTCTGCTTGCCGCGGTACTGGCCAGCCTGTTCTTCCAGATCAGCGGCCTGCAACTGGCGATCAGCGCCGGCTTCGTACTGTTCTCGTCGGTCTGCATCCTGTTCCAGACCAGCGCGATCATCCACGGCGGCGAACGTAACTACATCATGGCGACCATCAGCCTGTATGTGTCGATCTACAACCTGTTCATCAGCCTGTTGCAGATCTTCGGCATCATGAGCCGCGACGACTGATCGGTATCCGCGTCAACAAAAAGCCCGCGCATGCGGGCTTTTTGCTGTCTGGCGTCGGCGAATTCTTTATCATTGCGCATGTCCCGCCCACAGAGCCGACAATGAAATTTGCCATATCCCTATTCGCCCCGGCCCACGCGCCTTCTTCAAGGCGGGCGTTGCTGTTTGCCCAAGCGGTCCTGGCCGGCGGCCATGAGATTGTGCGTCTGTTCTTCTACCAGGACGGCGTGCATGCGGCCTCGGCCAATATCGTGACACCTCAGGACGAACAGGACCTGCCCCAAGCATGGCGCGAGTTCGTTACACAGCATCAGCTCGATGGCGTAGTTTGCATCGCGGCCGCCTTGCGCCGTGGCGTGCTGGACGCGCGGGAAGCCGAACGCTATCAACGACCCGCCGTGAACCTGGCGGGAGGCTGGGAGCTATCCGGCCTGGGCCAGCTGCATGACGCCGTGCAGACGGCCGATCGGCTGGTCTGCTTTGGAGGTCCTTGATATGGCCAAGTCGCTATTGATCATCACACGACAGCCGCCCTGGGCCGGCCCGAGTGCCCGGGAAGCGCTGGATATCGTGCTCGCCGGCGGTGCTTTCGATTTGCCGATCGGCCTGCTGTTTCTGGATGACGGCGTGTTTCAGCTTGCGCCGGCGCAGAATCCGTCGGCACTTCAGCAGAAGGATCTGACCGCCAACCTCAAGGCGCTGGAGATGTTTGGCATTGAAGACGTCTACGTCTGCGCCGAAAGTCTCACGGCACGCGGGATGACAGTCGACCCCGCCAATGGAATCAGCCCGCTGAATGACGGGCCCCTACTCGCGGCCCTCATCAACGGTTATGACCAGGTGATCACGATCTGATGGCTACCTTACACGTGCTTTCCCATTCGCCGTTCACCGATACGCGCCTGACCAGCTGTCTTCGATTGCTGGGGCCCGAGGACGGGTTGCTCTTGACCGGCGACGCCGCTTACGCGCTGGCCCTCGACAGCGAGCCGCGACGCCTGCTGGATCGCGACGTGGCCACCGACCGGCTGTTCGTGCTGGGCGAGGACCTGGTGGCACGCAATCTCCCGGCGCCAGAAGGTGTCGAATCAGTCGACTATCCAGGGTTCGTCGAACTCACTCTTCGTTTTGACAGGGTCAATACCTGGCTATGAATCATCTGATCGTCGCAGAACACTCGATTGCGCTGGACAAGGACGGCTTCCTGGAAGACCTCGATGACTGGTCCCTGGACGTCGCCCGGGCATTGGCCGGAAAAGAAGGCATCGATCTTGGCGCCGAGCACATCGAGATTCTGAATGTGCTGCGGGACTTCTACGCCGAGTTCCAGCTTTCCCCCGCCACTCGCCCGCTGATCAAGTACACGGCGCTGAAACTGGGTGCCGAAAAAGGCAACAGCATGCACCTCAACCGTCTCTTCAACGGCACCCCCGCCAAACTTGCCGCCAAGCTGGCGGGCCTGCCCAAGCCGACCAATTGCATATGAACGATTACGCCCCTCTGGTAACCCGGACCCCTGACGAACATCCTTTCGCCGAATTCGTGCGCATTCTGGGCAAGGGCAAGCGCGGCGCCCGCAACCTGACGCGTGAGGAGGCGCGCAGTGCGATGGGCATGCTGCTCGACGGCAAAGTCGAGGACACGCAACTTGGCGCGTTTCTGATGCTGCTGCGCCACAAGGAAGAAAGCGCCGAGGAACTGGCGGGCTTCACCGAGGCCCTGCGCGAGCGGCTCGCTGCACCGGCAATCCAGGTGGATATCGACTGGCCTACCTATGCCGGCAAGAAACGACACCTGCCTTGGTATCTGCTGGCCGCCAAATGTCTGGGCCAGAACGGCATCAGGGTGCTGATGCATGGCGGCGGCGCGCATACGGCCGGTCGCCTGTACACCGAACAGTTGCTGGATCTGCTGGCCATTCCCCTGTGCCGCGACTGGCAGACGGTCGACTCCGCTCTGTCCCGCGAAGGACTGGCTTTTATCCCGCTCGCGGACTGGGCACCACGCCTGCAGCGGATGATCGATCTGCGCAACACCCTCGGTCTGCGTTCGCCGATCCATTCTCTGGCGCGCATTCTCAATCCTCTGTCGGCCCGTTGCGGGCTGCAGAGCATTTTCCACCCCGGCTATCAGAGCGTGCATCGCGAGGCCAGCCGTCTGCTTGGCGATAACGCCATCGTGGTGAAAGGCGATGGCGGAGAGATCGAAATCAATCCAGACACCATCAGCCACCTGTATGGAACCGCGGACGGACAAGCCTGGGACGAAGAGTGGCCGGCGCTGTCGCCACGCCGTCACGTGAAACCTGCGACGCTGGACCCGCAGCAACTGGTCGGCCTCTGGCGCGGTGAGGTGCAGGACAGCTATCCGCAGCTGGCCTTGATTTCGACCATAGCGCTGGCGCTTCGCGGTCTGGGTATGGAGCGAGACGAAGCGTTCGCTAAAGCCGAGCAGTTCTGGGCGCAGCGTGACCGAACGCTCTGATCATCGAATTTATCGATAGGAAGCGCCGAGACTTTGCGCTTTTCCTTCGAACCAATCCGATTAGACTCACCTCCAACATTTATTATTTAAAGAGTTGGAGACGAGTCCATGGGCCTCCTGGTTGAAGGGCACTGGCGCGACCAGTGGTACGAAAGCAGCAAAGACGGCGCGTTTCAGCGCGAACAGGCCCAGCGACGCAACTGGGTGACGGCTGACGGCGCAGCAGGACCCAGTGGTGAGGCAGGCTTCCAGGCCGAAGCCGGTCGTTACCATCTCTATGTCTCCCTCGCCTGCCCTTGGGCCCACCGCACGCTGATCGTGCGCAAGCTCAAAGGCCTGGAGTCCTTGATCGGCGTTTCCGTAGTCAGCTGGCTGATGCTCGAAAACGGCTGGACGTTCGATACCCGAAAAGGCTCGACGGGGGATCCGCTCGATCACCACGACTTTCTCCACCAGCGCTACACCACCGACGATCCCAAGTACACCGGCCGAGTCACCGTACCGGTGCTCTGGGACAAGAAGCTCCAGCGCATCGTCAGCAACGAGTCCGCTGAAATCATCCGCATGTTCAACACGGCATTCGACGGATTGACCGGCAATAAGCTGGACCTGTATCCCACGGATTTGCAGCCGCGCATCGATCAGTTGAACGAGGAGATATACCCCAGCGTCAACAACGGCGTGTACCGGGCCGGGTTTGCCACCTCGCAAGGGGCTTACGAGCAAGCTTACGACGGCTTGTTTACCGAGCTGGATGCACTGGAAGACTTGCTGGGTAAGAATCGGTATCTGGCAGGCGAGTATCTGACCGAAGCCGATGTGCGACTATTCACCACCATCGTGCGGTTCGACGCTGTCTACTACAGCCACTTCAAGTGCAACCTGCGTCGCATCGCGGATTACCCGAACATGAGCAACTGGCTGCGTGAAATGTATCAGTGGCCTGGCATTGCCGAGACAGTGAGTCTGGAGCATATCAAGGGTCACTATTACGGTAGCCATCGCACCATCAACCCTACTGGCATTGTTCCGAAAGGGCCGGCGCTGAATTTCAGTGCCAGCCACGATCGGGAACGCCTGTCAGGGAACGGGATCGTCACCCGCTAGGCATGCACGGCGCAGTCGTGCATAACCCCGCAATCACAAGGTGGCCTGGGCACCTTCAAACCAGGCCAGCTTGTCACGCAACTGGACGACTTCGCCGATGATCACCAGCGTCGGGGCATGCACCTCGTGCTCGGCGACCAGTTGTGGCAGGTCCGCGAGCGTTCCGGTGAATACCCGCTGGCTCGACGTCGTGCCCTGCTGAACCAGCGCTGCCGGCGTATTTGCGGCCCGGCCGTGCTTGATCAACTCCGCGCAGATCACTGGCAGACCCACCAGCCCCATGTAGAACACCAGAGTTTGCGCCGGAGCCACCAGATCGGCCCAGGGCAGATCCGTGGTGCCATCCTTCAGATGCCCGGTGATGAAACGCACTGACTGGGCATAGTCGCGATGGGTCAGGGGGATGCCGGCGTAAGCCGCGCAGCCACTGGCGGCTGTGATGCCGGGGACCACCTGGAACGGGATGCCATGTGCAGCCAGTTCCTCGATTTCCTCGCCGCCGCGTCCGAAGATGAACGGGTCGCCACCCTTGAGACGCACCACGCGCTTGCCCTGTCGGGCCAGTTCGACCAGTTGCTGATTGATCCGGTCCTGGGGCACGGCATGGTCTGCGCGACGTTTACCAACGTAAACCCGTTCGGCGTCGCGGCGGCATAGATCCAGAATAGTCGGCGCCACCAGCCGGTCGTAGAGCACCACGTCAGCCTGCTGCATCAGGCGCAAGGCCTTGAAGGTCAACAGATCAGGGTCGCCAGGACCCGCGCCTACCAGATAGACCTCGCCGGTCGCCTTTGGCGCATCGCCCGCGATCTTGGCTTCCAGCAGCCGCTGAGCTTCTTCGCCCTGCCCGGCCAGCTGGCGGTCGGCGATCGGCCCCTGGAAAACATCCTCCCAGAATGCGCGACGTTGCTGCACATCCGGAAACAGACCTTTGACCTGATGCCGAAAGCGTGCCGCCAGTCCGGCAAGCTGGCCGTAGGTAGAGGGAATCCAGGTTTCCAGCTTGGCGCGGATCAGACGCGCCAGGACTGGCGCGTCTCCGCCACTGGACACAGCGATGACCAGCGGGGAGCGATCGACAATGGCCGGGAAGATCACCGAACACAAGGCAGGAGCGTCAACCACGTTGACCGGTACGCCACGGGCGCGGGCTTCCTGGGAAACCCGTGCGTTAAGCGGCTCATCATCGGTGGCGGCGATGATCAGCACGCAGCCGTCCAGATCCTGAGTTTCGTATCCGCGCGGCACCAATTCGCCGCCGCTGTGCTCAACCAGATCGCGCAACTGGTGTTCGATCTGCGGCGCGACTACTCGCAGAAGCGCTCCGGCGTCCGCGATCAGACGTGATTTGCGCAGGGCGATCTCGCCGCCGCCGACCACCAGGACCCGGCAGCCACGCAAATTATGAAACAGCGGCAGGAATTCCATTTAGCCGATGACCTCGATACCACCCATATAGGGCTTGAGGACTTCCGGCACGCGGATCGAACCGTCGGCCTGCTGATAGTTTTCCAGAACCGCGACCAGCGTACGGCCGACCGCCAGGCCCGAGCCGTTGAGGGTGTGGACCAGTTCCGGTTTGCCGGTCTCCGGGTTGCGCCAGCGCGCCTGCATGCGACGCGCCTGGAAATCGCCGCAGTTGGAGCACGACGAAATCTCGCGGTATTTGTCCTGGCTCGGCACCCAGACTTCAAGGTCATAAGTCTTGACCGCGCTGAAGCCCATGTCGCCTGTGCACAGTGCCAGGGTGCGGTAAGGCAGTTCCAGCAATTGCAGAACGCGTTCGGCGTTTGCGGTGAGCGATTCCAGTTCGGCCATGGATTGATCCGGCGCAACGATCTTGACCATTTCGACCTTGTCGAACTGGTGCTGGCGAATCATCCCGCGAGTATCACGCCCCGAGGCGCCCGCTTCGCTGCGGAAGCACGGCGTGTGGGCCACGAATTTTAGCGGCAGCTGTTTCGCGTCGAGAATCTGACCCGCCACGATATTGGTCAGCGAGACTTCGGCGGTGGGGATCAGGTACAGGTCGGCTTCGCCCTCGCGACCGATCTTGAACAGGTCTTCCTCGAACTTCGGCAACTGGCCGGTACCCTGCAACGCAGGCGCCTGGACCAGATACGGTGTGTAAGTCTCTTCGTAACCGTGCTCGTTGATATGCAGGTTGATCATGAACTGCGCCAGCGCACGGTGCAGACGGGCAATCGGCCCGCGCAGCAGGGCGAAGCGCGCGCCCGACAGTTTCGCTGCGGTTTCGAAGTCCAGCCAGCCGAATTTTTCACCCAGCGCGACGTGATCCTGAACCGCGAAGTCGAACTGCTTCGGCGTGCCCCAGCGACGGACTTCCACGTTGCCGTCTTCATCGGCGCCCACCGGCACCGATTCGTCGGGCAGGTTTGGGATGGTCAGCAACAGACCGTCCAGCTCGGCCTGGAGGGTATCCAGCTCGGCCTTGCCCTCGGTCAGTTCGTTGCCCATGCGCTCGACGTCCGCCATCAGCGGAGCGATGTCTTCGCCACGCTGCTTGGCCTGGCCGATGGATTTGGAACGGGCGTTACGCTCGGCCTGCAGCTGCTCGGTGCGGGTCTGGACGACCTTGCGCCGCGCCTCCAGCGATTCGATGCGGGCCACGTCCAGCGTGAAACCCCGGGAAGCCAGGCGGTCCGCTACGTCCTGAAGGTTGGTACGTAACAGTTTGGAATCGAGCATATCGTTCTCTCGTCTATCAAAGTCTGGTCAGATACAGGCCAACCCAGGTCGCGAGCAGCCCGCCGAACACGCTGATGCCGGCATAGCCCAGCGCCAGCGGCACCTGCCCGCTTTCCAGCAGGCGCAGCGTGTCCAGTGAAAAGGATGAAAAGGTCGTCAGACCGCCGACGAAACCGACGATCAGCCCGGCCCGGATTTCCACGGGTACTTCGGGTCGCATCAAAAACAGGCCGTACAGGGCGCCGATGATCAGGCAGCCGGCGATGTTCACCGCCAGCGTTGCCAGATAAAAGTGCCGCGGCCAGTTCGCGCTGACCCAGTTGCCCGCTGCAAAACGCAGTAATGTACCAGCGATACCGGCAACCGACACCGCAAGAATGGTCTTGATCACGATTTTCTCCGCTTCCGGGGGCTGGCCTCGTCCAGAGCGGACAGATGCTTCAGTTTTTCGCCGATCTTGAGTTCCAGGCCTCGCGGCACCGGATGGTAATACTGCCGGGGCTCCAGCTCTTCGGGAAAGTAGTCCTCGCCCGCCGCGTAGGCGTCCGGCTCGTCATGGGCGTAACGGTATTCTTCGCCGTAGCCCAGCTGCTTCATGAGCTTGGTCGGCGCGTTGCGCAGATGCAGGGGCACCTCGAGCGAACCATGCTCGCCGGCCTCGCGCATCGCGGCCTTGAATGCCATGTACACCGCATTGCTCTTGGGCGCGCAGGCCAGATAAACGATTGCCTGGGCAATTGCCAATTCGCCTTCAGGACTGCCGAGCCGCTCCTGGACGTCCCAGGCCGACATGCACAACGGCAAAGCGCGCGGGTCGGCGTTGCCGATGTCTTCGCTGGCCATGCGCACGACGCGGCGCGCCAGATACAGCGGGTCGCAGCCGCCGTCGATCATCCGCGCGAACCAGTACAGGGCCGCATCGGGATTGGAACCGCGAATGGATTTATGCAGCGCGGAAATCTGGTCGTAAAAGGATTCCCCACCCTTGTCGAACCGGCGTCGGGTATCGCCCAGCAGGCTCTGCAGCAACTCGACATCGATCTCGCTGCCATCTTCGGCAAGGTCCGATGCGTTCTCCAGCAGGTTGAGCATCCGGCGACCGTCGCCATCGGCAGCCGCCATCAGAATCGAAAAGCCTTCGTCACTCAGCGTCAGATGCCGCTGGCCCAGCCCCCGGTCTTCGGTAAGCGCCCGGTGGACCAGCTTGCGCAACGCCGCTTCGTCCAGGCTCTTGAGCACGTAGACCCGGGCTCGGGATAGCAATGCGTTGTTGATTTCGAACGATGGATTCTCGGTGGTCGCGCCGATGAAGATCAGGGTGCCGTCTTCGACGTAGGGCAGGAACGCATCCTGCTGCGACTTGTTGAAGCGGTGGACTTCGTCGACGAAGAGAATGGTGCGGCGGCCATATTGCCCGGCTTGCTGGCGGGCTATCTCCACGGCCTGGCGGATTTCCTTGACGCCCGCCAGGACCGCGGAAACCGTTTCGAAATGAGCGTCCGAGACTTTGGCGAGCAGCCTGGCGAGCGTCGTCTTGCCAACGCCGGGTGGTCCCCAGAAGATCATGGAATGCAGCGCGCCCTGCTCCAGCGCCTCGCGAAGCGGCTTCCCGTGGGCGAGCACATGCTCCTGACCGACGTACTCGTCCAGATTGGTTGCCCGCAGCCGCGCGGCCAGGGGTTGAGCTATCGGTTCACGGCTGAACAGGTCCATGGTCCGGGATCGAGCCCTCTTTACTCTTGGATGACGTCAGCGCCCTTGGGAATCTGGAACTGAAATTTGCTGGCAGCAATCGGTTCGTTGGCCTTGACGCCGGTGAACAGAATGTTGGTCCGCTGTCCGACGCTATCGATCAGCTGCATGTCGTTGATCATGCCATTGCGAAACGACAGGCGCAGGCTGTCGAACAAGGTGTCCTTGGTCTTGGGCTTGAGCACGAAATCAATCACGCCTCCCGCTTCCTTGGCGGTGATGTCGAAGCTTTCGCTGATCTTCGACACGTCGCCGGACAGCAGCAGCGCGGGGGTCTGGGTCAGACGCTGATCAAGCTTCTTGATGGTGACCTGCTCCAGGTCAGGGTCCCACAGCGACACCTTTTTGCCATCGGAGACCATGAGTTGCTCCTGAGGCGCGTCGGTGTGCCAGTTGAACAGGCCCGGCCGCTGCAGGGCCATTTCGCCCGCGGTTTCCTGGAGCTGGGTGCCGCTGGCGTCCAGCGTCATTTGCGAAAACCGCGCGGTCAGCGTGCGGGAGGTTTCCAGCAACTGAGTCAGGCGCGCTACATCCTTGCTGTCCGCATGGGCGGGGATCACGGAAAAGGTCAGTGCGGTTGCCAGTAACATGCGGATAAGGCGCATGGGGATCCTCATTGAAGTCAATGGTTGTGCGGCGACGCATCGAGATGCGCCGCCTTGGCTGTAATCAGTCGCGCATCGGGCCGGGCGCGATCACTTCGCGCGAGCCGTTGGTATTCATGGCCGTCACCACACCCGCCATTTCCATGGCTTCGATCATCCGGGCCGCGCGGTTGTAACCGATCTTGAGCTTGCGCTGCACAGCGGAGATGGACGCACGGCGGCTTTCAAGCACGAATTTGACAGCCTCGTCATAGAGCGCGTCGCTCTCGCTGTCTTCGCCGCCTTCCCCGCCACCGCCATCGAAGCCGCTGCCCGCCTCTTCCACGCCGGCCAGAATATCGTCGTTGTAGTCCGGCGTGCCACGCAATTTCCAGGCTTCGACGACCCTGTGCACCTCGTCGTCGGAAACGAAGGCGCCGTGCACGCGGATCGGCAGGCTGGTGCCCGGCGGCATGTACAGCATGTCACCGTGGCCCAGCAACTGCTCGGCGCCGCCCTGATCGATGATGGTCCGGGAGTCGATCTTGCTGGACACCTGGAACGCCATGCGGGTCGGGATGTTGGCCTTGATCAGACCGGTGATGACATCCACCGATGGACGCTGGGTCGCGAGGATCAGGTGAATACCGGCCGCCCGGGCTTTCTGGGCGATACGCGCGATGAGTTCCTCGACCTTCTTGCCGACGATCATCATCATGTCGGCGAATTCGTCGACGACCACCACAATGGTCGGCAGGGTCTTGAGCAGCGGCGCCTCGTCGTGAATGCTCTCGCGGCGGTACATCGGATCGGAGATCGGTGTGCCTTCTTCCTCGGCGTCCTTGATCTTGCGGTTGAAGCCGGCCAGGTTGCGCACGCCCATGGCGGCCATCAACTTGTAGCGACGCTCCATCTCCGCGACGCTCCAGCGCAGCGCGTTGGCTGCGTCCTTCATGTCGGTGACCACCGGGCACAGCAGGTGCGGAATGCCTTCGTAGATCGACAGTTCCAGCATCTTGGGGTCGATCATGATCAGCTTGGCGTCCTCGGGACCCGACTTGAACAGGATCGAGAGGATCATGGCGTTGACGCCCACCGACTTACCGGAACCGGTCGTACCGGCCACCAGCAAGTGCGGCATCTTCGCCAGATCGGTGATGACCGGACGCCCGCCGATGTCATGACCCAGTGCCAGGGTGACCGGCGACTTGGAGTTGTCGAACTCCGACGAAGACAGGACTTCGGAGAAGCGCACGATCTGCCGGTCTTCGTTGGGAATCTCGATACCCACGGTGGTCTTGCCGGGAATCACCTCGACCACACGCACACTGGTCACTGCCAGCGAGCGGGCCAGGTCCTTGGCAAGGTTGGCGATGCGGCTGACCTTGACGCCAGCAGCCGGCTGGATCTCATAACGGGTGATGACGGGGCCGGGATGAATGGAATCCACCGTGACCTCGACCCCGAACTCCTTGAGCTTGATTTCCAGCAGGTTGCCCACCGCCGCCAGGGATTCAGGCGAATAGTTGAGCTGCTTCTTCTCCGCCGGATCGAGGATGGAGATCGGCGGCAAGGTGCCTTCCACTGCGCTGTCGACAGCCGTTGGCGCCGGCTTGGCCAGCGAGACCGCGCGCTTGGCTGGCTCAGGCGGACGGGCAACCGCCACCGGGGCTGGCGTGGGAGGGATGACCGCCGGCATCGGTTTATCGAGCACTGGCGCGGACCGTATCACCGGCTCTTCGCGCTCGGTCGGCCGCTCCTTGATTTTCGGCGTCTCGCGGACTTTCGCAGGCTCGCGTCTGGGGGCGGCCGGCGCCATGACGTCCTCGTCGTCGCGATCGAATGCACGCAATTGCGCCGCCATCTGCCGACGCTCGCTGCGAGCCGTCCACCAGCGATGCACCGCGCCCTGCAGCAGTTCGAACAGGTCCAGGGTGATCTTGCCGGTCACGTCCATGACCTTGAACCAGGACAGATCGGTGAAGACGGTCAGGCCGAACAGAAACAGCGCGATGAACAGCAGCGTGCTGCCCTGGATATTGAGCGCTCGCTTCGCGAGATCACCCAGCACCTCGCCCAGCACGCCCCCGGCGGAGCCTGGGAAACCCGCTGTAAAATGGAAGTGGATGTGCGCCAGCGCCGCGCCGGCCAGCACCAGGAACACCAGTCCGATCAGGCGCCAGGAGAACAGCCAGCCGCTCCACTGCCAGGGTTCGTGACGCTGGCGAAATACCTGCCAGGCCTTGATGGCCAGCAATAGCGGGAAGATGTAGGCAAAGTAGCCCAGCACCATGAACAGAATGTCGGCGCAGAAGGCGCCTGCGCGCCCGGCGGCGTTCTGGACCTGGGCGGCGGTGCTGGTGTGGCTCCAGCCGGGATCGCTCTGATCGTAGGTCAACAACGCCATCATCAGATACAGGCACAGGGCACCGAAGGCAATGAGCGCGCCTTCCTTGAGCCGGTAATGCAGTTGCTGTCGCCAGAGCGGAACAGCGCTGGGTGCTGGTGTGGATTTCTTCAAAACGCTTTATTTCCTGCGCTGGAGCGCGAACTTCTCATTGAATGACTTTGAACGCTTGCCGAGGGCACTGCCCGCCCGTTGAAAAAGGGCTCGCTCGAAACGTGGGCGACGGCCGGACCGATGACTTGAATGATACCGCGCGGCGCAGGCATTGTACGGCTTTGCGGCGCTTGCGGTCTGTACGAAAAGTCGTCGGCAGAGCTTGATCGACGCAAGCGGCCTGCTCGCGCAGCCCCGGCGACGAATCCTGGCCCGGCAGTCGTGTAGCATACTCCCCTGCGTCCACGACAGCTTCCGAATTTGAGCATGCATTCTCTTTTGTGACAAAGGCTTATGACGTGTTTTTCCCGGATTCCCGAACCATACAGCAGGTAGCCCCATGATCGAAATGCCCGGCCGCCGTCGTACCACGGCCCGCTCCCCGGCGACCGCGTGTGACCTCGGTTACACGCCAGAGTTGCATGACACCCTGTCCGCCGCCCTCCCCTTCCACCCGAAACCCCGCCCATGCTGACCTGGCTGCAGCGTGACAGGCTGATTTTTCCCCCGCTGGACAAGGCCATGCGCGAGCCCAACGGCCTGCTGGCCGCCGGCGGCGATCTGTCTCCCGACCGTCTGATCCAGGCCTATCGTCATGGCTGCTTCCCCTGGTTTCAGGATGGCCAGCCCATCCTGTGGTGGTCGCCGGATCCGCGCACCGTGCTGCTGCCCTCACAACTGCATGTCTCGCGCAGCCTGTCCAAGGTCTTGCGCCAGGAGCGCTACACCGTCACGTTCGACCGGGACTTCGCTGCCGTCATACGCGCATGTGCGTCTCCGCGCAGTTATGCCACCGAAACCTGGATCACCCAAGGCATGCAGGATGCTTATCTGGAGCTGCATCGTCGCGGTCACGCTCACAGCGTGGAGGTCTGGTCGGGTGACGAACTGGTCGGCGGGCTCTACGGGCTGGCAATGGGCAGGCTGTTCTTCGGCGAGTCGATGTTCAGCCGGGCCGACAATGCTTCCAAGGTCGGTTTCGTGACCCTCGTCAGGCATCTTGAGGCGTGGGGCTTCGTATTGATCGACTGCCAGATGCCGACCACACATCTGCAAAGCCTGGGCGCCACCCAGATTCCCCGTCGCGAGTTCTCCGAATATCTGCGGACCTGTCTGGATCAAGTGAATAAGGCCGACTGGTTGCCTAGGCGAGGCGGACAGCCTGACATACACTCATAACCAGGATTCTGAAAAAGGGGGCGATCATGACGGAGCTGGCGCGGCTTAAGTTTTATGCCACTCAACCCCATACCTGCAGCTACTTGCCTGAAGAGCAGGCGACCACGCTGTTCCTGGACCCCAGCCAGCCCATGGATGTGCAGGTCTATTCCGACCTCTCGGACATGGGTTTTCGTCGCAGCGGCGATCATCTCTACCGTCCGCATTGCCAGAACTGCAGCGCCTGCGTGCCCGCGCGGATCCCGGTCAACCTGTTTGTGCCCGATCGCCAGCAGAAACGCATCTTCAAGCGCAACGCGGACATTTCGGTGCGCAGTGTCAAACCGGTGTTCACCGAAGAATACTTCGACCTTTATCAACGCTATATCCAGCAGCGCCATGCCGACGGCGACATGTATCCACCCAGCCGGGATCAGTTCTCGACGTTTCTGGTCCGCGACCTGCCGTTCTCGCGTTTCTACGAATTCCGCGCCGAAGGCCGGCTGCTCGCCGTGGCCGTGACCGACTTGCTGCCCAATGGGCTTTCCGCGGTTTATACCTTCTATGAACCCGCCGAAGAGCGGCGCAGTCTGGGCCGTTACGCCATCCTCTGGCAGATCGCCGAGGCGGCAAGACTGCACCTGCACGCTGTCTACCTCGGGTACTGGATCAAGAACTGCAAAAAGATGAATTACAAGACCCAGTACCGGCCGATCGAGCTGTTGACCAATCAAAGATGGGTCACGCTGTACTGAATCCCCTTGGCTTGAACGGGCTTTTTCGGGCACAATGCACGCCGCTTTTGCCTGGCGCCACTTGCACCGGGCCACTCATTTGTATACCGAGGGCTTTACTGCATGTCGAAAGAAGACAGCTTCGAAATGGAAGGCACTGTCGTCGACACCCTGCCCAACACCATGTTTCGCGTGGAGTTGGAAAATGGGCACGTCGTAACCGCGCATATCTCCGGCAAGATGCGCAAGAACTACATCCGTATTCTGACCGGCGACAAGGTGCGTGTTGAATTGACGCCCTATGACCTGAGCAAAGGGCGCATCACCTACCGCGCTCGTTAAGCAGGCATTGACAAGAACGCCCGGCATTGCCGGGCGTTTTTGTGTGCCTGAAGGTTTTGTACCAGACATCCAGTGTTGATCGCATGACCACCTCGCTCCGCGCCTGTCTGACGCGGAGCGAGGCATCGATCAGGCCATTTCCGCCGTGGTCTCGAAATCGAAGGTGATTTCGCCGTCCTTGATGTCCACGTGCACGACCCCGCCGTGTTCCGACAATTCACCGAACAGGATCTCCTCGGCCAGCGGACGCTTGATCTTGTCCTGGATCAGGCGCGCCATCGGCCGTGCGCCCATCGCCGCATCGTAGCCGCCTTGCGCCAGCCAGCTGCGGGTTGCATCCGAGACTTCCAGCAGCACACGTTTGTCTTCCAGCTGCGCCTGAAGCTCGGTGAGGAACTTGTCGACGACGCTCTTGATGACTTCGTGGCTCAGACGACCGAACTGGATGATGGTGTCCAGACGGTTGCGGAACTCCGGCGTGAAGCTCTTCTTAATGACTTCCATCGCATCGGAGGAGTGATCCTGATGCGTGAAACCGATCGATGCCCGCGCCGCCGATTCCGCGCCGGCGTTGGTGGTCATGATCAGGATCACATTGCGGAAATCCGCCTTGCGGCCGTTGTTGTCGGTCAGGGTTCCGTGGTCCATGACCTGCAGCAGCAGGTTGAAGACTTCCGGATGCGCCTTCTCGATTTCATCGAGCAGCAACACGCAATGCGGCTGACGGGTAATGGCTTCGGTCAGCAGACCGCCCTGATCGAACCCGACGTAGCCCGGAGGCGCACCGATCAGACGCGACACGGTGTGCCGCTCCATGTACTCGGACATGTCGAAGCGAACCAGCTCGACCCCAAGCGCCTTGGCGAGCTGACGCGCCGCTTCGGTCTTGCCGACCCCGGTGGGACCTGCGAACAGGAACGATCCGACCGGTTTGTCCGGCGACTTGAGACCGGCGCGAGACAACTTGATCGCTGTGGACAGCGAGTCGATGGCAGCATCCTGACCGAATACAGTGAGCTTGAGATCGCGCTCCAGATTGCGCAGCAGCTCTTTGTCGGAGCTGTTGACGTGCTTGGGCGGAATTCGCGCGATCTTGGCAACGATATCCTCGACCTGAGGCACGTCGATGCGTTTGACCCGCTGCTCCGCCGGTTGCAGACGCTGGTAGGCGCCCGCTTCATCGATCACGTCGATTGCCTTGTCGGGCATGTGACGATCATTGATGTAGCGCGATGCCAGCTCGGCGGCGGCTCGCAGGGCTTCGTCGCTGTACTCGATGCTGTGATGCTGTTCAAAACGGCCCTTGAGCCCGCGCAGGATACCGATGGTGTCCTCCACGGACGGCTCGGACACGTCGACTTTCTGGAAGCGACGCGCCAGCGCGCGATCCTTCTCGAAAATCCCGCGGAACTCCTGGAAAGTCGTGGAACCGATGCAGCGGATGTCCCCGGAAGACAGCAGCGGCTTGAGCAGGTTGGACGCGTCCATCACCCCGCCCGAGGCGGCGCCTGCACCGATGATGGTATGAATTTCATCGATGAACAGGATGGCATGGGGACGCTTGCGCAGCTCGTTGAGCAACGCCTTGAAACGCTTTTCAAAATCGCCGCGGTATTTGGTACCGGCGAGCAGCGCACCCAGGTCCAGCGAGTAGACGACGCTGTTGGCGAGCAGGTCAGGCACCTGATTATCGACGATGCGCTTGGCAAGACCCTCGGCGATGGCAGTCTTGCCCACGCCAGCCTCACCCACCAGCAACGGGTTGTTCTTGCGACGACGGGCGAGGATCTGCGCAACGCGCTCGACCTCGTGCTCGCGACCGACCAGAGGGTCGATGCGGCCCTGGCGCGCCAGTTCGTTCAGATTGCTGGCATAGGCATCCAGAGGATTGCCTGAGGATGATGCTTCACCGCCCTCGTCGTCCTGCATATCTTGCTCACCTTCGGAAGAGTGTTCGCCATGCCCCGGAACCTTGGAGATCCCGTGGGCGATGTAATTGACGACATCAATTCGAGCAACGCTCTGCTGCTTGAGCAGGAAGACGGCCTGGCTTTCCTGTTCGCTGAAAATAGCGACCAGCACGTTCGCACCGGTCACTTCACGCTTGCCGGAGCTCTGTACGTGGAAGACTGCACGCTGCAGAACGCGCTGGAACCCAAGCGTCGGCTGGGTTTCGCGGTCCTCGTCATGCACGGGGATCAACGGAGTGGTGGAGTCGATGAACTCCTGCAGGTCATGCTTGAGCTTATCGAGGTTGGCGCCGCAGGCACGCAAGACAGTGGCTGCAGCCTCATTGTCCAATAGAGCCAGCAGGAGGTGCTCGACCGTCATGAACTCATGACGCTTGGAGCGGGCCTCCTTGAAGGCAAGATTGAGGGTGACTTCGAGCTCACGGTTTAACATAGCTTCACCTCATACCCAAGTGGCCGGCGTTTAACCGTCCTTCTCGATCTCACAGAGTAGTGGATGCTGGCTTTCCCTGGCGTATTGGTTGACCTGCATTGCCTTGGTCTCGGCGATGTCGCGGGTAAACAATCCACACACTGCCCGCCCCTCTGTATGGACGGCCAGCATGACCTTGGTGGCCAGCTCACGATTCAGGTTAAAAAACACCTCCAGCACTTCGACGACGAAGTCCATGGGTGTGTAGTCATCGTTGAATAAAACCACCTTGTACATCGGTGGAGCCTGCAGGGTCGGCTTGGCGTCCTGCACTGCGATGCCAGCCGAGTCGTCCTCGTGTGACTGCGGACCATCCTGATTGAATGTTAGTCGAATCTTGCTGATTGGTTGCATGAAAGAAATGTTCGTTCAAAGGGCGGATTGAGCACTCGATCACACGCAGACCGCGTTTAAAAAAATTGGTCTGCTGCATGACCTTGACTATCAGCTAAACGGTGTTACAAACAATAGAACCCACATTGGGTAAAAAGGGTCCGCGCAGTCAACCAAAATTTTTCGGTCAGGCGGATTGAGGTGGATGATACTCCAGACGGAGTCCTTTGCAGAGGGATATGGCTATGCTCAGTGGTAAAGTCAAGTGGTTCAATAATGCAAAAGGCTATGGATTCATCCTGGCCGATGGCAGGGATGAAGATCTGTTCGCGCATTACTCGGCGATCAACATGGATGGTTACAAAACTCTCAAGGCCGGCCAGCCGGTCAGCTTCGAGATCATCCAGGGCCCCAAAGGGTTGCATGCTGTCAATATCTCTCCGGTCGCCGTGAGCGTTGGGACCGTGGCGGATGTTTCGAATACGACCCCGAAAACTTCGAACGTGCCAGCCTGAGGCGAGCCACCACAAACGCCAGCCATAGTTTGACCAATGACCCGGGCTTGCCTGGGTCATTCGTTTGCGAGCCCCGCTTTTTATCGCTTCCCTCCCCACTCCGATGACTGATTCGCCCTCGGCAACGATTCCATTCGCATGCCTCCGGACGCCCGGATGCAAAGCCGTGCGAATGCAGGCCTGATCCGCCTGCTTCGACCAACGGCCAATGGTCGGCACTTGCCCGCTCGCATAGCATTGCTGCTTGGCGCCAAGGGTTTGATATACTCGCGACGTGACCGCAGAGTCATGAAGGTCGAGCGTCTGCAACCGGACTGTTCGGCCTCATATGCGTCGGGACTCACGAACCCGGCGGCGTAACGCTCGACTGATGCACCCAGACATCACCGCGAATCAACCTCGACCCAGGCCCATGACGAACCGTGGGCAAGAGTGCATACCCTGCGCGTATCGAGATTTTTGTGCATGCTCAGCAAAAGAGAGTTAATACGAATGTCCAACCGCTCGAAGATCATCTACACCTTCACCGACGAAGCTCCGGCCCTCGCCACCTATTCCCTGCTGCCAGTCATCGAAGCCTTCACCGCCTCCTCCGATATCGACGTTGAAACCCGTGATATCTCTCTGGCCGGCCGTGTACTCGCAAGCTTCCCGGAATCGCTCGGCGCCGAGCAACAAGTGCCGGATCATCTCGCCGAGTTGGGCAAGCTGGCGACCACGCCCGAAGCCAATATCATCAAGCTGCCGAACATCAGCGCCTCGGTTCCACAGCTCAAGGCAACCATCAAGGAACTGCAGGACAAGGGTTACAAGATCCCTGACTACCCTGAGAACCCGAGCACCGACGCGGAAAAAGATGCCCGCGCGCGCTACGACAAGGTCAAGGGCAGCGCCGTGAACCCGGTTCTGCGCGAAGGCAACTCCGACCGCCGCGCCCCACTGTCGGTCAAGAACTACGCGCGCAAGCATCCGCACAAGATGGGCGCCTGGACCGCTGACTCAAAGGCCCACGTCGCGCACATGAGCAGCGGCGATTTCTACGGCAGCGAAAAGGCCGCTCTGGTCGAAGCCGATGACAGCGTGAAGATCGAACTGATCGCCCAGGACGGCACCAGCACCGTGCTCAAGGAAAAGACCGCGGTCAAGGCCGGCGAAGTGATCGACTGCTCGGTCATGAGCAAGAAAGAACTGCGCAGCTTCATCGCGGCCCAGATCGAAGACGCCAAACAACAGGGCGTACTGTTCTCGGTGCACCTGAAAGCCACCATGATGAAGATCTCCGATCCGATCATGTTCGGCCAGATCGTCGAGGAGTTCTATCAGGACGCGCTGACCAAGCACGCCGACACCCTGAAGCAGATCGGCTTCAACCTGAACAATGGCATTGGCGACCTGTACGACCGCATCGGCAGCCTGCCGGCTGACAAGCAGGCCGAGATCAAGGCTGACCTGCAAGCGGTCTACGCCGTTCGTCCGCAACTGGCGATGGTCAATTCCGACAAGGGCATCACCAACCTGCACGTACCGAGCGACGTGATCGTCGACGCCTCTATGCCGGCGATGATCCGCGATTCGGGCAAGATGTGGGGCGCTGACGGCCAGCTGCACGACGCCAAGGCGATCATCCCTGACCGCTGCTACGCCACCATCTACCAGGCCGTTATCGACGACTGCAAAAAGAATGGCGCCTTCGATCCGACCACCATGGGCAGCGTGCCGAACGTCGGCCTGATGGCCCAGAAGGCCGAGGAATACGGTTCCCACGACAAGACCTTCCAGATCCAGTCCGCCGGCGTGGTTCGGGTAACCGACAGCAAAGGCAACGTGGTCATGGAGCAGAACGTCGAAGCCGGCGATATCTGGCGCATGTGCCAGGCCAAGGACGCACCGATCCAGGATTGGGTAAAGCTCGCCGTCAATCGTTCGCGCGCCAGCAACACCCCGGCGATTTTCTGGCTCGACCCGGCACGCGCCCATGACGCGGTGATGATCGAGAAGGTTCGCAAGTACCTGGCCGACCACGACACCTCGGGCCTGGACATCCAGATCCTGTCGCCTGTCGAAGCCATGAAGCTGACCCTGGAGCGTACCCGCGCCGGCAAGGACACCATTTCGGTGACCGGCAACGTACTGCGCGACTACCTGACCGACCTGTTCCCGATCATGGAACTGGGCACCAGCGCCAAGATGCTGTCCATCGTGCCGCTGATGAACGGCGGCGGCCTGTTCGAAACCGGCGCCGGCGGCTCCGCGCCGAAGCACGTTCAGCAGTTCGTGGAAGAGAACTTCCTGCGCTGGGACTCGCTGGGTGAATTCCTGGCTCTGGCCGCGTCGCTGGAGCACCTGGGCAACGCCTACGAAAACTCCAAGGCTCTGGTTCTGGCCAAGACCCTGGACCAGGCGACCGGTGAGTTCCTGGATCGCAACAAGTCGCCTTCGCGCAAGGTCGGCAGCATCGACAACCGCGGCAGCCACTTCTACCTGACCCTGTTCTGGGCTCAGGCACTGGCTGCCCAGGATGACGACGCGGCGCTCAAGGCGCAGTTCGCTCCACTGGCGAAAACCCTGACCGACAATGAAGAGAAGATCGTTGCCGAGCTCAATGCCGTACAGGGCAAGCCGGTGGAAATCGGTGGCTACTACTCCACCAACCCCGAGCTGACCAGCAAGGCCATGCGCCCAAGCGCAACCTTCAATGCGGCTATCGCCGCACTGTAAGCGTTTCGGTAGCATCACCAGCCCCGGCCTCGTGCCGGGGTTGGTGTTTCTGCGCCACGACAAACTCTGGCACTATCTCTTCTCCCCCATCCGAGGAACGAGATCCATGGACTGGCAAGCCCACGTGACCGTCGCCACCATCGTCGAAGACCATGGGCGATTCCTGTGCGTCGAAGAACTCAAGCAAGGCCGGGCGGTGCTCAATCAGCCCGCGGGGCATCTGGACCCCAATGAAAGCCTGCAACATGCCGCCGTGCGCGAAACCCTTGAAGAAACCGGCTGGGATATCGAGCTGACCGGCGTGGTCGGCATCTACCTGTACACCGCCCCCAGCAACGGCGTGACCTATCAGCGGATCTGTTTCGCGGCCAATGCCCTGCGGCACCGCGAAGATTATGCGCTCGATGAAGGCATCATCGGTGCCGTCTGGCTGACCCGCGAGGAGCTGATCGCCCAGCAAGAGCGCTGGCGCAGCGAGCTGGTGCTGCGCTGTGTGGACGATTATCTGAACGGCGAACGCTTCAGTCTCGACCTGCTGCGCGACAAGGCGTGAGACTCCGCGCCGCCAGCCTGATAGAATCGCGTCCTTTTACAGGCCACCCATCGAATCCCCATGCGTGATCCAGCCCTCACCAGCCCTGACAAGAAACGCGTCATAGTCGGCATGTCCGGCGGCGTGGATTCTTCCGTTTCCGCCGTTCTGCTCATGGAGCAGGGCTACCAGGTGGAAGGCCTGTTCATGAAGAACTGGGAAGAAGACGACGGAACGGAATACTGCACCGCGCGCGAAGACCTTGCCGATGCCCAGGCCGTCTGCGACCGGATCGACATCAAGCTGCACACGGCCAACTTCGCCGCCGAATACTGGGATAACGTCTTCGAGCATTTCCTTGAAGAATACAAGGCCGGGCGCACCCCCAACCCGGATATCCTGTGCAACCGTGAAATCAAGTTCAAGGCGTTCCTCGACTACGCCCTGGCGCTGGGCGCGGACCTGATCGCGACCGGCCACTACGTGCGCCGCCGGGATGTCGACGGCCGTACCGAACTGCTCAAGGGTCTGGACCCGAACAAGGACCAGAGCTACTTCCTCCACGCGGTAGGCGGCGAGCAGATCGCGCGCACCCTGTTCCCGGTCGGCGAACTGGAGAAACCCGAGGTTCGCGCCATTGCCGAGAAACACGGCCTGGCAACCGCCAAGAAGAAGGACTCCACGGGCATCTGCTTCATCGGCGAGCGTCGTTTCACCGATTTCCTGCGCCAGTACCTGCCCGCGCAACCCGGCGAGATCAAGACCACCGAAGGCGAAGTCATCGGCCGTCACAATGGCCTGATGTACCACACCATCGGCCAGCGCCAGGGCCTGGGCATCGGCGGCCTCAAGGATGCCGGCGACGATCCGTGGTACGTGCTTGTCAAGGACCTGGAACACAACGAGCTGATCGTTGGCCAGGGCAACGAGCATCCATGGCTGTTCTCCCGCGCCCTGCTCGCTTCGCAGATCTTCTGGGTCAACCCGGTGGACCTGAGCGCGCCGCGTCGGCTGACCGCCAAGGTCCGCTATCGCCAGAGCGATCAGCACTGCACCCTGGAGCGGACCGCGGACGGCTACCGCGCGGTGTTCGACGAGCCGCAACGCGCCGTGACGCCGGGCCAGTCGGTGGTGTTCTACGACGGTGAAATCTGCCTGGGCGGCGGTGTGATCGAGTCCGCCGAGCCCTGGACCGACAAGGACAAGCGCTGATGACCCCGACTCAGGAGCAACTGATCGCCTTGGGCGGCGTGTTTCAGGCGGCCGTGCTGGTGGACCGGATCGCCAAGACCGGACAGATCAGCGAAGCGGCGCTGGGCTGCATGATCGGCAGCCTGCTTGTGCTGGACCCCAAGGACACACTGGATGTGTACGGCGGCGATGACCTGAACCTGCGTGAGGGGTATCGCGCCATGGCCAGCGCCCTGGAGCGCGATCCGGCGACGCTGCAGCGCGAGCCGCTGCGCTACGCCCTGTCCATGCTGGGGCTGGAGCGTCAGCTCGCCAAGCGCGACGACATGCTCGAAGCCATCGGCAAGCGCATCCCGGTCATCCAGTCCCAGGTCGAGCACTTCGGTGTGGCCCATGAGAACGTCATCGCCGCGGCCGGCGCGCTGTATCAGGATACCCTGAGCACTTTGCGCCAGCGTATCCAGGTGCATGGCGACATGCGCAACCTGCAGCAACCGAGCAACGCCTCGAAGATCCGCGCCATTCTGCTGGCCGGTATCCGCTCGGCGCGCCTGTGGCGGCAAGTTGGCGGACACCGCTGGCAACTCGTCTTCAGCCGACGCAAGTTATTGAAAGAACTCTATCCGTTGCTGCACGGCTGACCCGCCGCGCAACGACGACTCCAACCACCGGGCACGGCGCCCTCGACGCTGGTCGGCCTGCTCCAGTCAGGCCGGTATTTCGTGTATGATACGCGCCCTTTTCGTTGCCCGACTGTCCGAGAGCACCCCATGCAGCTTTCTTCGCTCACTGCGGTTTCCCCTGTTGATGGCCGTTACGCCGGCAAAACCCAGGCCCTGCGCCCGATCTTCAGCGAATACGGCCTGATCCGTTTTCGCGTGATGGTCGAGGTGCGCTGGCTCCAGCGTCTGGCAGCCCACCCACAGATCACCGAAGTCCCGGCGTTCTCCGCCGAAGCCAATGCCATTCTCGATGCGCTGGCCGAAGACTTCTCGGTCGAGCACGCCGAGCGCGTGAAAGAAATCGAGCGCACCACCAACCACGACGTCAAGGCCGTGGAGTACCTGCTCAAGGAACAGGCGGCCAAGCTGCCGGAGCTGGACAAGGTCAGCGAATTCATCCACTTCGCCTGCACCAGCGAAGACATCAACAACCTGTCCCACGCGCTGATGCTGCGTGAAGGCCGCGATCAGGTGGCGCTGCCGCTGATGCGCCAGATCGCCGAAGCCATCCGCGAGCTGGCGATCCGCTTCGCCGACGTGCCGATGCTGTCGCGCACCCACGGCCAGCCGGCTTCGCCGACCACCCTGGGCAAGGAACTGGCCAACGTCGTCTATCGCCTGGAGCGCCAGATCGCGCAGGTCGCCGCCGTTCCGCTACTGGGCAAGATCAACGGCGCCGTCGGCAACTACAATGCACACCTGTCGGCCTATGCCGACATCGACTGGGAAGCCAACGCGCGCGCCTTCATCGAGGACGAGCTGGGCCTGGGCTTTAACCCCTACACCACCCAGATTGAGCCGCATGACTACATTGCCGAGCTGTTCGACGCCATCGCACGTTTCAACACGATCCTGATCGATTTCGACCGCGACATCTGGGGCTACATTTCCCTGGGTTATTTCAAGCAGCGCACTGTCGCGGGCGAGATCGGCTCTTCGACCATGCCGCACAAGGTCAACCCGATCGACTTCGAAAACTCCGAAGGCAACCTGGGCATCGCCAACGCACTGTTCCAGCACCTGGCGAGCAAGTTGCCGATCTCCCGCTGGCAGCGTGACCTGACCGACTCCACCGTCCTGCGCAACCTGGGCGTGGGCTTCGCCCACAGCGTCATCGCTTATGAAGCCAGCCTCAAAGGCATCGGCAAGCTGGAACTGAACGAACAGCGTCTGGCTGCTGACCTGGACGCCTGCTGGGAAGTCCTGGCCGAGCCGATCCAGACTGTCATGCGTCGCTACAACATCGAAAACCCGTACGAGAAGCTCAAGGAGCTGACTCGCGGCAAGGGCATCAGCCCCGAGGCGCTGCAAACATTCATCGACGGGCTGGACATGCCTGCTCAGGCCAAGGCCGAGCTCAAGCAGCTGACTCCAGCCAATTACATCGGTAACGCAGCGGCGCAAGCCAAGCGTATCTGATCACGCGGTACTAAAAGCACGCCCGGCTGTGCCGGGCGTTTTCATTTCAAGGGCTTAGACATGAATCCTGATATTCCTCTTCAACTTCTGGGTGGTATGAGCGCGCGCACCTTCCTGCGTGACTACTGGCAGAAAAAGCCCCTTCTGGTCCGTCAGGCCATGCCGGATTTCCAGAGCCCGATCGACCCGGACGAACTGGCGGGCCTGGCCCTGGAAGAAGAAGTCGAATCGCGATTGGTGATCGAACATGGCGAGCGCCCCTGGGAACTGCGCCGTGGCCCGTTCGCCGAGGATGAATTCAGCAAGCTGCCCGAGCGCGAGTGGACACTGCTGGTGCAGGCCGTGGACCAGTTCGTTCCGGAAGTCAGCGAGTTGCTGGAAAACTTCCGCTTCCTGCCCAGCTGGCGCATCGATGACGTGATGATCAGCTACGCCGCGCCGGGCGGCAGCGTCGGTCCGCATTTCGACAACTACGACGTTTTCCTGCTGCAAGGGCATGGCAAGCGCCACTGGCAGGTCGGCCAGATGTGCGACTCGCAGAGTCCCTTGTTGCAACACGCGGACCTGCGCATCCTCGCCGAATTCGAAACCAGCGAAGAATGGACCCTGGAACCCGGCGACATGCTCTATCTGCCGCCGCGCCTGGCACACTGCGGTGTCGCCGTCGACGACTGCCTGACCTACTCGGTGGGTTTCCGCGCGCCGAGCGCCGCGGAAGTGCTTACCCATTTCACCGACTTCCTGAGCCAGTTCATTCCTGACGAAGAGCGCTATACCGACGCCGACGCACAGCCGGTGGCGGACCCGTATCAGATCCAGCACGACGCCCTTGACCGCCTGAAAGCCCTGCTGGCCGAGCACATGGGTGACGAACGCCTGCTGCTGACCTGGTTCGGCCAGTTCATGACCGAGCCGCGCTATCCCGAGCTGGTCGCAGGCGCGGAACTCGACGAACAAGAACTGCTCGACAGTCTGGAGCAAGGCGCGATCCTGATCCGCAACCCAAGCGCGCGTCTGGCATGGTCGGAGGTCGATGAGGATTTGTTACTGTTTGCCAGTGGACAGAGCCGCCTGTTGCCGGGCAACCTGCGCGACCTGCTCAAACTGATCTGCGCCGCCGACTCGCTGCACATCGAGAACCTCGGTCACTGGCTGGCGGACGATGAAGGACGCGGGCTGCTGTGCGAGCTCGTGAAACAAGGAAGCCTGGGATTTGCCGATGAATAGAACCACCGTATCCGTTGCAGACTGGCACAAGAACAACGCCGATATCCGCCGGGTCCGGGACGCTGTCTTCGTGGCCGAGCAATCGGTGCCTCCAGAACTGGAATGGGATGCAGAAGACATCGACGCCGTGCATTTTCTGGCCTACGAAGGTGACTTCGCCATCGGCACGGCGCGGCTGCTGCCGGATGGCGAAATCGGTCGGCTTTCGGTGCTCAAGGACTGGCGCGGGATGACCGTGGGCGACGCGCTGCTCAAGGCCGTGATCCATGAAGCAGAACAGCGCGGGCTGACAGAACAGCGGCTCAGCGCCCAGGTCCAGGCGGTCGCTTTCTATGAGCGCTTCGGATTTACCGTGGTCAGCGAAGAGTTTCTCGAAGCCGGCCTGCCCCATGTGGACATGATCCGTCGCGCTTGCCCCGGAAAAATGTAGCTGCCATTCCAGGCACTACATGAGCTGACGCCCTGCCCCGCTTTGCCGGCCATAAGGTCGCTGAAACGGGATTCGCGGGGCGTTTTGCTGTCTGTATGCTCAACTTGCCCCGCCCCAGGCCGACAAACTGGCACACTCGGGCGTCAAGCGCCTGCTATGGAGAATGCTCATGTCCGGACGTCTGTTGATCGCTTTCTTGCTCGCCGCTTTCAGTACCTGGCTATACGCCGCAACCGAAGTGGTTCCGCTCAACTACCGGACCAGCGACGAGCTCCTGCCCGTGGCCCAGTCCTTCATTGGCCAGGATGGCACGGTCAACAGCTACGGTAATCAGCTGATCGTCAACGCCGAGCCAAGGAAGATCGAGGAACTGCGTGCTCTGCTCGCACAACTGGATACGGCGCCCAAACGTCTGCTGATCAGCGTTGACACCAGCGACAGCGCGGCCCGCGACAGCAGTGGCACCAGCCCTTCGCGGATCATCAGCTACGGCACCGCCAGCCGCGAAGGCGGCGTCCAGCAGGTCCAGACCAGCGAAGGGACTCCGGCGCTGATACAGGTCGGCCAGAGCGTACCGCTCACCACCTCTTCTACCGACTCCTACGGTTACGCCCAGAGTGAAACCGAATACCGCAACGTGACACAGGGGTTTTACGTCACCGCGACCGTGACCGGCGACATCGTGCACCTCGAGATCAGCACCAACCGCGACCGCTTGAGCCAGGAGCGTCCGGACACCATCAACGTTCAGAGCACCGACAGCAAAGTCAGCGGGCGCCTGGGCGAGTGGATCACCCTGGCCGGTCACAGCGGTCGGTCGGTGGCCGATCAGCGCGGCATCGCCAAACGCTACTCCACTCAAAGTCGCAACGACATGGTGCTGCGGGTCAAGGTCGACAGCCTGGACTAGGCGTTCGCCCACCGGACCAGCACCGGCGGGCCTTTTGGTGACCGCCGGGTCGCGTTCAAACGATTATGTAGTGACCTATAAATAGCACTACAAAGTGTTTGACGGACCCGGGACCCCGAGGCATGATGGCCTCGCTCCCGCTGATCAGAGGCTCTTGCAAAGCCTTCGAATCGCGCCCGAACCTACCCGTCGAGCCGATTCGTGTCCGCACCGCCCACAAGGCAGGTTGACGAGATTGCGACTGGAACGAAGTTGTCCCGAGGGACGGAAGCGATCAACCGGTCGAACGGCAATGCCTGTCGAGGAAACGGTGCAGTCACTGCGTGCCTGCCCGCCCATTCGAATTGCCCGCGCACCCGCTCTACCTCGAGCCTTTTTCGTTCACCGTCGCCGTCACGATCGACCGCGGCCCCCGGATTCTTGCAAGCGTACTGAGCAGTGAGCAGCCATATCCCGTGCCTTCGATAAACGAGGCTTTTTGGCGGAGCAGGACTTTCACGCAAGGCCTACTTCAATGAGGTTTATCTCCATGGCACTGACACGCGAACAACAAATAGCGGCGCTTGAGAAAGACTGGAATGAAAATCCCCGCTGGAAGAACGTCACCCGCACTTATAGCGCTGCCGATGTAGTGCGCCTGCGCGGTTCGGTACAGCCCGAACACACCCTGGCGAGAGTGGGCGCCGAAAAACTCTGGAAGCTGGTGACCCAGGGCGCTCACCCGCCGTTCCGCCCGGACAAAGACTTCGTCAACTGCATGGGCGCGCTGACCGGCGGCCAGGCCGTACAGCAGGTCAAGGCGGGAATTCAGGCGATCTATCTGTCGGGCTGGCAGGTGGCCGCCGACAACAACTCGGCCGAATCCATGTACCCCGATCAATCGCTGTACCCGGTGGACTCGGTGCCGACCGTGGTCAAGCGCATCAACAATTCGTTTGCCCGGGCCGACCAGATCCAGTGGAAGGCCGGCAAGAACCCAGGCGACGAAGGTTATATCGATTACTTCGCGCCCATTGTGGCCGATGCCGAAGCTGGCTTTGGCGGCGTGCTCAATGCCTATGAGCTGATGAAACACATGATTGAGGCGGGCGCCGCCGGCGTCCATTTCGAGGATCAGCTGGCGTCGGTGAAGAAATGCGGCCATATGGGCGGCAAGGTGCTGGTCCCGACTCAGGAGGCCGTGCAGAAACTGGTCGCTGCCCGCCTCGCCGCTGATGTCGCCGGCGTACCGACGATCATCCTGGCGCGAACCGACGCCAACGCCGCGGATCTGCTGACCTCCGACTGCGATCCGTACGACCAGCCGTTCGTCACCGGCACTCGCACCCCGGAAGGCTTCTATAAAGTACGCGCGGGCCTCGATCAGGCCATCTCGCGCGGCCTGGCGTACGCGCCCTATGCCGATCTGATCTGGTGCGAAACCGCGAAGCCGGATCTGGACGAGGCCCGTCGCTTCGCCGAAGCCATCAAGAAGGAATATCCGGAGCAGCTGCTCTCCTACAACTGTTCGCCATCCTTCAACTGGAAGAAGAATCTGGACGACGCGACCATCGCCAAATTCCAGCGGGAGCTGTCGGCGATGGGCTACAAGCATCAGTTCATCACCCTGGCCGGCATTCACAACATGTGGCACGGGATGTTCAATCTGGCCCATGACTATGCCCGTAACGATATGACGGCCTACGTGAAGCTTCAGGAACAGGAGTTCGCCGACGCCGCCAAAGGCTACACCTTCGTGGCGCATCAGCAGGAGGTGGGCACCGGTTATTTCGATGATATGACCACCGTCATCCAGGGCGGCGTGTCGTCAGTGACCGCACTGAAGGGATCCACCGAAGAAGAGCAGTTCCACTGACCGACCCCTCCCCAATGACGAGCCGCTCGACAGGGCGGCTCGTCATTTCGCCCTCCTGTATTGATCCTGGACAACATCGTCCTGCCCATTCTTTGTTACAACTGCTGCGACCAATAAGCGCAGTTTGTTGTCAATGCTGCGATGTAGGTAAGAAAACAACGGTTCAGATGATAGTAATTATCATTCAGTTTGGCATTAAGTCCTTTTCGAGTGCTGTAACATAGTTGCTCCAAACCGCTGCAGGCCCCGGCCCGCCTCGCTTGCATCCAAACGGATCAACACCCGGCGATTAATTCTTCGAATAATTTTGATGTAGAAAATTTACTTGCCCACTGTTTGCACATAAAATCACTCCGCTGACGCACTGCGACAATTCGTCACTGCCTGAACTCTTTACCAAGCACAGAGACCTTTGCTCTCTATAAGGACTGCCAGCATGCCCGAATCGACAGGACTGATCGCCCACAACTGGGGCTTCGCCATTTTCCTTTTGGGTGTCGTAGGGCTTTGTGCCTTCATGCTCGGTCTGTCCAGCCTGCTCGGCAGCAAGGCCTGGGGCCGCAGCAAGAACGAACCGTTCGAATCCGGCATGCTGCCCACCGGCAGCGCCCGCCTGCGTTTTTCCGCAAAATTCTATCTGGTCGCGATGCTGTTCGTGATCTTTGACATTGAAGCCCTTTTTCTCTTTGCCTGGTCTGTGTCCGTCCGCGAAAGCGGCTGGACCGGATTCGTCGAAGCTCTCGTTTTCATAGCAATTCTGTTGGCAGGTCTTGTCTACCTATGGCGGGTGGGGGCGCTCGATTGGGCACCCGAAGGTCGTCGTACGCGGCAGGCGAAGCTAAAACAATGAGGCTTTGGCGATGCAATACAATCTCACCAGGATCGACCCGGATGCTCCTAACGAGCAGTATCCCATCGGTAAACGGGAGACCGTTTCCGATCCTTTAGAGGATCAGGTCCACAAGAACGTTTTCATGGGCAAGCTGGAAGACGTGCTGAACGGCGCGGTCAACTGGGGACGTAAGAACTCCCTGTGGCCGTACAACTTCGGCCTGTCCTGCTGCTACGTGGAAATGACCACCGCGTTCACCGCTCCCCACGATATCGCCCGATTCGGCGCCGAAGTGATTCGGGCATCGCCGCGTCAGGCGGACTTCATGGTGATTGCCGGCACCCCGTTCATCAAGATGGCCCCGGTCATTCAGCGCCTGTACGAACAGATGCTGGAGCCCAAGTGGGTGATCTCGATGGGCGCCTGTGCCAACTCCGGTGGCATGTATGACATCTATTCCGTAGTACAGGGAGTCGACAAGTTCCTTCCTGTGGATGTCTACGTGCCCGGCTGCCCGCCCCGCCCCGAGGCATTCCTGCAAGGCCTGATGCTGTTGCAGGAATCGATCGGCCAGGAGCGTCGCCCACTTTCCTGGGTCGTCGGCGAGCAAGGCGTGTATCGCGCCGACATGCCGTCGCAAAAGGAACAGCGCCGCGAACAGCGTATTCAGGTCACAAACCTGCGCAGCCCCGACGAAGTCTGATCCAGCCCGTTCTTCTTACAACAAGACCAACCGGGCTGATTCTGTACGTTGACCGAAGTGATTGAGACCTATGACTGCAGACACCGCTCTGTACATCCCGCCTTACAAGGCTGACGACCAAGACGTCGTCGTTGAACTGTCCAACCGATTTGGCGCCGACGCCTTCACGGCCCAGCAGACCCGCACCGGCATGCCGGTGCTGTGGGTCGAGCGAGCGCGGCTGATCGAAGTGCTGACGTTCCTGCGTCAGGTGGCCAAGCCCTACTCGATGCTCTACGACCTGCACGGGGTCGACGAGCGGCTGCGGACCCATCGCCGCGGCCTGCCGGGCGCCGATTTCACCGTGTTCTACCACCTGCTGTCGGTGGAGCGGAACAGCGACGTGATGATCAAGGTGGCCTTGTCGGAAGCCGACCTCAGCATGCCGAGCGTCACCGGTATCTGGCCGAACGCCAACTGGTATGAGCGCGAAGTCTGGGACATGTACGGCATCGACTTCCCTGGCCACCCGCATCTGACTCGCATCATGATGCCGCCGACCTGGGAAGGTCACCCGCTGCGCAAGGACTACCCTGCCCGCGCGACCGAATTCGATCCCTACAGCCTGACCCTCGCCAAGCAGCAGCTCGAAGAGGAAGCGGCGCGCTTCCGCCCTGAAGACTGGGGCATGAAGCGGTCGGGCAAGAACGAGGACTACATGTTCCTCAACCTGGGCCCGAACCACCCGTCCGCGCACGGTGCGTTCCGTATCATCCTGCAACTGGACGGCGAAGAGATCGTCGATTGCGTGCCGGATATCGGCTACCACCACCGTGGCGCGGAGAAGATGGGCGAGCGCCAGTCCTGGCACAGCTACATCCCTTATACCGACCGTGTCGACTACCTGGGCGGGGTGATGAACAACCTGCCCTACGTCCTCTCGGTGGAAAAACTGGCCGGTATCACCGTGCCGGACCGGGTCAACGTGATCCGTATCATGATGGCCGAGTTCTTCCGCATCACCAGTCACCTGCTGTTCCTGGGCACCTACATCCAGGACGTCGGGGCGATGACGCCGGTGTTCTTCACCTTTACCGACCGCCAACGCGCCTACACCGTGATCGAAGCGATCACCGGCTTCCGCCTGCACCCGGCCTGGTACCGCATCGGTGGCGTCGCGCACGATCTGCCACGCGGCTGGGAAAAACTGGTCAAGGACTTCGTCGAGTGGATGCCCAAGCGTCTGGACGAATACCAGAAAGCGGCGTTGGACAACAGCATCCTGCGTGGCCGCACCATCGGCGTTGCCGCCTACGACACCAGGCATGCGCTGGACTGGGGTGTCACCGGCCCGAGCCTGCGTGCTACTGGCCTGGACTTCGATCTGCGCAAGGCGCGCCCATATTCGGGCTATGAGAACTTCGAATTCGAAGTGCCGCTGGCCGCCAACGGCGACGCCTACGATCGCTGCCTGGTTCGCGTCGAGGAGATGCGCCAGAGCCTGCGCATCATCGAGCAGTGCATGCGCAACATGCCTGAAGGCCCGTACAAGGCGGATCACCCGCTGACCACGCCGCCGCCCAAGGAGCGCACGCTGCAGCACATCGAAACCTTGATCACGCACTTCCTGCAGGTTTCGTGGGGTCCGGTCATGCCGGCCAACGAATCCTTCCAGATGATCGAAGCGACCAAGGGCATCAACAGTTATTACCTGACGAGCGACGGCGGCACCATGAGCTACCGCACCCGGATTCGTACCCCGAGCTACCCGCACCTGCAGCAGATCCCTTCGGTGATCAAAGGCAGCATGGTCGCGGACTTGATCGCGTACCTGGGTAGTATCGACTTCGTTATGGCCGACGTGGACCGCTAAGCATGAACAGCCCGTTAATCCAGACAGACCGTTTCGTCCTGAGCGAAACCGAGCGCTCGGCCATCGAGCACGAAATGCACCACTACGAGGACCCGCGCGCAGCGTCCATCGAAGCCCTGAAAATCGTTCAGAAGGAACGCGGCTGGGTGCCGGATGGCGCGGTTTACGCCATCGGCGAACTGCTCGGCATCCCCGCCAGCGATGTCGAAGGCGTCGCGACCTTCTACAGCCAGATCTTCCGCCAGCCAGTTGGCCGTCACATCATCCGCGTCTGCAACAGCATGGTGTGCTTCATCGGCGGCCACGAGTCGGTGGTCGACGAAATCAAGAACTCATTGGGCATCGGCCTGGGCCAGACGACCGCCGACGGCCGCTTCACCCTGCTGCCGGTTTGCTGCCTGGGCAACTGCGACAAGGCTCCGGCCGTGATGGTCGACGATGACACTTTCGGCGATGTACAGCCCGCTGGCGTTGCCAAGATGCTGGAGGGTTACCTATGACCATCACTTCCTTCGGCCCCGCCAACCGCATCGCGCGGACAGCGGAAACCCATCCTCTGACCTGGCGTCTGCGTGACGACGGCGAGCCGGTCTGGTTCGACGAATACCAGACCAAGGATGGCTACGCGGCGGCGCGCAAGGCGTTGCTCGAACAGTCGCCGGACGACATCGTGCAGGCGGTCAAGGACTCCGGTCTCAAGGGACGCGGCGGCGCGGGCTTCCCGACAGGCGTGAAGTGGGGACTGATGCCCAAGGACGAATCCCTGAACATCCGCTACCTGCTGTGCAACGCGGATGAAATGGAGCCCAACACCTGGAAAGACCGCATGCTGATGGAGCAACTGCCCCATCTGCTGGTCGAGGGCATGCTGATCAGCGCCAAGGCGCTCAAGGCGTATCGCGGCTACATCTTCCTGCGTGGCGAATACGTCACCGCCGCGAAGCACCTCAACCGGGCCGTGGCCGAAGCCAAGGCCGCAGGGTTGCTGGGCAAGAACATTCTGGGTACCGGGTTCGACTTCGAGCTGTTCGTGCACACCGGCGCCGGACGCTACATTTGCGGCGAAGAAACCGCGCTGATCAACTCCCTGGAAGGCCGTCGCGCCAACCCGCGTTCCAAACCGCCCTTCCCCGCCGCCGTTGGCGTCTGGGGCAAGCCTACCTGCGTGAACAACGTCGAGACGCTGTGCAACGTGCCGGCCATCGTCAACAACGGCAACGACTGGTACAAGTCGCTCGCGCGCGAAGGCAGCGAAGACCACGGCACCAAGCTGATGGGCTTCTCCGGCAAGGTGAAGAACCCTGGTCTCTGGGAGCTTCCGTTCGGCGTTCAGGCCCGCGAGCTGTTCGAGGACTACGCCGGCGGCATGCGCGACGGCTTCAAGCTCAAGTGCTGGCAGCCTGGCGGCGCCGGTACCGGATTCCTGCTGCCCGAGCATCTGGACGCCCAGATGTACGCTGGCGGCATCGCCAAGGTCGGCACCCGTATGGGCACCGGTCTGGCGATGGCGGTCGACGACTCGGTCAATATGGTGTCGCTGCTGCGCAACATGGAAGAGTTCTTCGCCCAGGAGTCGTGCGGTTTCTGCACGCCTTGCCGCGACGGCCTGCCGTGGAGCGTGAAGATGCTGCGCGCGATTGAGAAAGGTCAGGGTCAGCCCGGCGATATCGAGACCCTGCTGGGCCTGGTCAACTTCCTCGGCCCCGGCAAGACTTTCTGCGCCCACGCACCGGGTGCCGTCGAGCCACTGGGTAGCGCGATCAAATACTTCCGGTCCGAGTTCGAGGCAGGCATCGCGCCTGTGCGTACCGCGACCGGCGCCCTGTTCGCCACCGCGAACAATCCGACCACGGCTGGCGCATAACAAGACACACCGGTTGGCGGCCTTCGGGCCGTCGACTCGTAACTGCCGACGCCCCACCGGGCTGATCGAGGCAGCTGCAACCGAGATTCCATTAGCCACGCCCGCTGACAACGGGCCAACGAAGAACTTTGAACCATGGCTACTATCCACGTAGACGGCAAAGCGCTCGAAGTCGATGGCGCAGACAACCTGTTACAGGCCTGTCTGTCCCTCGGACTCGACATTCCCTACTTCTGCTGGCACCCCGCTCTTGGCAGCGTCGGTGCCTGTCGCCAGTGCGCGGTCAAGCAGTACACCGACGAGAACGACACCCGTGGTCGCATCGTCATGTCCTGCATGACACCCGCCACCGACAACACCTGGATTTCCATCGATGACGAAGAGTCCAAGGCGTTCCGCGCCAGCGTCGTCGAATGGCTGATGACCAACCACCCGCACGACTGCCCGGTGTGCGAGGAAGGCGGTCACTGCCACTTGCAGGACATGACCGTGATGACCGGCCACAACGAGCGCCGGTATCGCTTCACCAAGCGCACTCACCAGAACCAGGACCTGGGTCCGTTCATCGCTCACGAGATGAACCGCTGCATCGCCTGCTATCGCTGCGTCCGTTTCTACAAGGACTACGCGGGCGGCACTGACCTGGGCGTCTACGGTGCTCACGACAACGTCTACTTCGGCCGCGTCGAAGACGGCACCCTGGAAAGCGAGTTCTCGGGCAACCTCACCGAGGTCTGCCCTACCGGCGTGTTCACCGACAAGACCCACTCCGAGCGCTACAACCGCAAGTGGGACATGCAGTTCTCGCCGAGCATCTGCCATGGCTGCTCCAGCGGCTGCAACATCAGCCCTGGCGAGCGCTACGGCGAGCTGCGCCGCATCGAAAACCGCTACAACGGCTCGGTGAACCAGTATTTCCTCTGCGACCGTGGCCGTTTCGGCTATGGCTACGTCAACCGCAAGGATCGTCCACGTCAGCCGTTGCTGGCCGACGGCCAGATCAAGGTCAAGCTGAGCCTGGATGCCGCGCTGGACAAGGCGGCAGACATGCTGCGCGGGCGCAATATCGTCGGTATCGGTTCGCCACGCGCCAGTCTGGAAAGCAACTATGCCCTGCGCGAGCTGGTGGGCGCCGAGCACTTCTACAGCGGCATCGAGGCCGGCGAGCTGGAGCGCATCCGGCTGATCCTGCAGGTGCTCAACGACAGTCCGCTGCCGGTTCCGACCCTGCGCGACATCGAAGACCACGACGCCATCTTCGTACTGGGCGAAGACCTTACCCAGACGGCAGCGCGCATGGCGCTGGGTCTGCGCCAGGCCGTCAAGGGCAAGGCCGAAGACATGGCCGCGGCCATGAAGGTGCAACCATGGCTCAATGCCGCGGTGAACAACATCGGCCAGCACGAACTGAACCCGCTGTTCATCGCCAGCCTTGCGGAAACGCGACTGGATGACGTCGCCGAAGAGTGCGTGCACGCCGCTCCAGACGATCTGGCGCGGATCGGTTTCGCCGTTGCCCACGCCATCGACGCCAGCGCTCCGGCCGTCGAAGGTCTGGACAGCGAAGCGCTCGCATTGGCGCAACGCATCGCCGACGCCCTGCTCGCTGCAAAACGGCCGCTGGTCATCTCCGGCGGCTCGCTGGGTTCCAACGCCCTGATCGAGGCGGCCGCGAACATCGCCAAGGCGCTGAAGCTGCGTGACAAGCAAGGCTCCATCAGCCTCGTCGTCCCTGAAGCCAACAGCATGGGTCTGGCGATGTTCGGCGGCGATTCGGTCGACGCTGCCTTGCAGGCAGTGATTTCCGGTCAGGCCGACGCTCTCGTAGTGCTGGAAAACGATCTGTATCGCCGTGTCGACGCGGCCACTGTGGACGCGGCATTGAGCGCGGCCAAGGTGGTGATCGTCGCCGACCACCAGACCACCCGCACCACCGAGCGCGCCCACCTCGTTCTGCCAGCTGCCAGCTTTGCCGAAGGCGACGGCACCCTGGTCAGCCAGGAAGGTCGCGCCCAGCGCTTCTTCCAAGTGTTCGATCCGACCTACCTGGACGCCAGCATCCTGGTTCATGAAGGCTGGCGCTGGCTGCATGCCCTGCGCGCAACGCTTCTGAACAAGCCGGTGGACTGGACGCAACTGGACCATGTCACCGAGGCCTGCGCCGCCAGCAGCACCCAGCTGGCCGGCATCGTCAACGCGGCACCGTCGGCTTCGTTCCGTATCAAGGGTCTGAAACTGGCTCGCGAACCGCTGCGCTACAGCGGCCGGACCGCGATGCGCGCCAACATCAGCGTGCACGAACCCCGCACCCCGCAGGACCCGGACACCGCTTTCGCGTTCTCGATGGAAGGTTATTCGGGTTCGGCCGAACCGCGTCAGCAGGTCCCGTTCGCCTGGTCGCCGGGCTGGAACTCCCCGCAGGCCTGGAACAAGTTCCAGGACGAGGTCGGCGGTCATCTGCGCGCCGGCGACCCCGGTGTTCGCCTGATCGAAAGCAAGGGCGATGCCCTGACCTGGTTCACCGGCGTACCCGGTGCCTTCTCGCCGCAGCGCGGGACCTGGCAGGCAGTGCCCTTCTTCCACCTGTTCGGCAGCGAGGAAACCTCGTCGCTGGCCGCTCCGGTTCAAGAGCGCATCCCACAGCCTTACGTGGCACTGGCGAAATCCGAAGCGGATCGTCTGGGCGTCAATGATGGCGCGATGCTCAGTGTGAGCGTCGCCGGCCAGACACTGCGTCTGCCGCTGCGGGTCAGCGAGGAACTGGGCGCAGGGCTGGTGGCATTGCCTGTCGGCCTCGCAGGGATTCCCGCGGCAGTCGCCGGCAAAACCGTGGATGCTCTGCAGGAGGCGGCAGTATGAGCTGGTTTACCCCTGACGTAATGGACGCGATCATTTCGGTGCTCAAGGCCATCGTCATCCTCCTGGCCGTCGTGATCTGCGGCGCGCTGCTGAGCTGGGTCGAGCGTCGTCTGCTGGCGCTCTGGCAGGATCGCTACGGTCCGAACCGCGTCGGTCCGTTCGGCGCGTTCCAGATCGCCGCCGACATGATCAAGATGTTCTTCAAGGAAGACTGGAACCCGCCTTTCGCCGACAGGATGATCTTCACCCTGGCGCCGGTGGTTGCCATGAGCGCCTTGCTGATCGCCTTCGCCATCATCCCGATCACCCCGACCTGGGGCGTTGCCGACCTGAACATCGGCCTGCTGTTCTTCTTTGCCATGGCCGGTCTGTCGGTCTACGCGGTGCTGTTCGCCGGCTGGTCGAGCAACAACAAGTTCGCCCTGCTCGGCAGCCTGCGTGCCTCCGCTCAGACCGTCTCCTATGAAGTGTTCATGGGGCTGGCGTTGATGGGCGTGGTGGTCCAGGCGGGCTCGTTCAACATGCGCGACATCGTCGAGTACCAGGCGCAGAACCTGTGGTTCATCATTCCGCAGTTCCTGGGTTTCTGTACCTTCTTCATCGCAGGCGTGGCCGTGACTCACCGTCACCCGTTCGACCAGCCGGAAGCGGAGCAGGAACTGGCCGACGGTTACCACATTGAATACGCCGGCATGAAATGGGGCATGTTCTTTGTGGGTGAGTACATCGGTATCGTGCTGATCTCGGCGCTGCTGGTCACCCTGTTCTTCGGCGGCTGGCACGGTCCGTTCGATCTGCTGCCTTCGCTTTCCTTTATGTGGTTCGCGCTCAAGACCGCGTTCTTCATCATGCTGTTCATCCTGCTGCGCGCTTCGATTCCACGCCCGCGCTATGACCAGGTGATGGATTTCAGCTGGAAATTCTGCCTGCCGCTGACCCTGATCAATCTGCTGGTAACCGCCGCAATCGTGTTGCTGAACACGCCTGCCGCGGGTCAGTGAGGACTTAACCATGCTCAAGTATCTATGGAACATCGTGCATGGCACCTATACCCAGGTTCGCAGCCTGGTGATGGTGTTCTCACATGCATTTCGCAAGCGTGACACGCTGCAATACCCGGAAGAACCGGTTTACCTGCCGCCCCGTTACCGCGGTCGTATCGTCCTGACCCGTGATCCTGACGGCGAAGAGCGCTGCGTGGCCTGCAACCTGTGCGCCGTGGCCTGCCCGGTCGGTTGCATCTCCCTGCAGAAAGCCGAGACCGAGGACGGCCGCTGGTATCCGGATTTCTTCCGCATCAACTTCTCGCGCTGCATTTTCTGCGGCATGTGCGAAGAAGCTTGCCCGACCACGGCGATCCAGCTCACCCCGGACTTCGAAATGGCCGACTTCAAGCGTCAGGATCTGGTCTACGAGAAGGAAGACCTGCTGATCTCCGGCCCAGGCAAGAACCCGGAATACAACTTCTACCGCGTCGCGGGCATGGCGGTCGCCGGCAAGCCTAAGGGCGCCGCGCAGAACGAAGCCGAGCCGATCAACGTGAAGAGCCTGCTGCCATAAGGATGTAAAGATGGAATTCGCTTTCTACTTCGCCTCTGGCATTGCGGTCGTGTCCACCCTGCGGGTGATCACCAACACCAATCCAGTGCACGCGTTGCTCTACCTGATCATCTCCCTGATCGCCGTGGCCATGACCTTTTTCGCGCTGGGCGCTCCGTTCGCCGGGGTGCTCGAAGTCATTGCCTACGCCGGCGCAATCATGGTGCTGTTCGTCTTCGTCGTCATGATGCTCAACCTGGGGCCGACCTCGGTCGACCAGGAACGGACCTGGCTCAAGCCCGGCGTCTGGCTGGGGCCTGTGATCCTGGCGGTGCTGCTGCTCGGAGAACTGCTCTACGTATTGTTCGCCAACCCGACCGGTGCCGCCATCGGTCATACGACCGTAGACGCCAAGGCGGTCGGCATCAGTCTGTTCGGCCCTTACCTGCTGGTGGTGGAGCTCGCCTCGATGCTGCTGCTGGCCGCCGCGGTCACCGCGTTCCATCTGGGTCGTGAAGAAGCCAGGCAAGAAGGAGTCAAGCCATGAATGCAATTCCCCTCGAACACGGACTGGCGGTTGCCGGTGTGTTGTTCTGCCTGGGTCTGGTCGGTCTGATGGTGCGGCGCAACATCCTTTTCGTGCTGATGAGCCTTGAAGTGATGATGAACGCCTCCGCGCTGGCATTCGTCGTGGCCGGCAGCCGCTGGGCGCAGCCGGATGGACAGGTGATGTTCATTCTGGTGATCACCCTTGCGGCGGCCGAGGCCAGTATCGGCCTGGCGATCCTGATGCAACTGTATCGCCGCTTCCACACTCTCGATATCGACGCTGCCAGCGAGATGCGCGGATGAATCTTCTCTTTCTGACTTTCGTATTCCCTCTCATCGGATTCCTGCTGCTGTCCTTCTCCCGGGGCCGCATTTCGGAAAACCTCGCGGCGCTGATCGGCGTCGGCTCCATTGGCCTTTCCGCCATCGTGGCGGCCTGGGTGATCTGGCAGTTCAATGTCGCGCCGCCTGAAGGCGGTCACTACACCCAAGTGTTGTGGCGCTGGATGGACGTCGACGGCTTCCAGCCCAACTTCGCGCTCTATCTGGACGGCCTGTCGGTCACCATGCTGGGCGTGGTGGTCGGCGTGGGCTTCCTGATCCACCTGTTCGCGTCTTGGTACATGCGTGGCGAAGCGGGCTACTCCCGGTTCTTCTCCTACACCAACCTGTTCATCGCCAGCATGCTGTTCCTGATCCTGGGCGACAACCTGCTGTTCATCTACTTCGGTTGGGAAGGCGTGGGCCTGTGCAGTTACCTGTTGATCGGTTTCTACTACAGCAACCGCAACAACGGTAACGCAGCGCTGAAAGCCTTCATCGTGACCCGCATCGGCGACGTGTTCATGGCCATCGGCCTGTTCATCCTGTTCCAGCAACTGGGCACGCTCAACGTTCAGGAATTGCTGGTCCGGGCGCCCGAGCATTTCAAGACCGGCGACTTCTGGATCGTGCTGGCGACCCTGATGCTGCTGGGCGGCGCGGTCGGCAAATCCGCCCAGCTGCCGCTGCAGACCTGGCTGGCCGACGCGATGGCCGGCCCGACTCCGGTCTCGGCGCTGATCCACGCGGCGACCATGGTCACCGCGGGCGTCTACCTGATCGCCCGTACTCACGGCCTGTTCGCCCTGGCGCCGGATATCCTGCATCTGGTCGGCATCGTCGGCGGCGTTACTCTGGTGCTGGCGGGTTTCGCGGCGCTGGTACAGACCGACATCAAACGCATCCTCGCCTACTCGACCATGAGCCAGATCGGCTACATGTTCCTGGCGCTGGGCGTCGGCGCCTGGGAAGGCGCGATCTTCCACCTGATGACCCACGCGTTCTTCAAGGCGCTGCTGTTCCTTGCCTCGGGCTCGGTCATCGTGGCCTGCCACCACGAGCAGAACATCTTCAAGATGGGCGGTCTGTGGAAGAAACTGCCGCTGGCGTACGCCAGCTTCATCGTCGGTGGCGCTGCCCTGGCCGCCCTGCCGCTGCTGACCGCCGGTTTCTACTCCAAGGACGAAATCCTCTGGGAAGCTTTCGCCAGCGGTCATACCGGCCTGCTGTACGCCGGTCTGGTCGGTGCGTTCATGACGTCGCTCTACACCTTCCGCCTGATCTTCATCGCCTTCCACGGCGAAGCGAAGACCGAAGCGCACGCCGGTCACGGTATCGCTCACTGGTTGCCGCTGTCGGTGCTGATCGTCCTCTCGACTTTCATCGGCGCGATGATCACCCCGCCTCTGGCAGGCGTCCTGCCAGAGAGCGTCGGTCACGCGGGCGGAGAAGCCAAGCACAGCCTGGAAATCGCTTCGGGCGCCATCGCCCTGGCCGGTATCCTGCTGGCGGCGCTGCTGTTCCTGGGCAAGCGTCGCGCGGTCGGCGCCATCGCCAAGAGCGCACCGGGCCGTTTCTTCTCCACCTGGTGGTTCGCCGCCTGGGGCTTCGACTGGATCTACGACAAGCTCTTCGTCAAACCCTATCTGGCGATCAGCCATCTGCTGCGTAGCGATCCGTTCGACCGCAGCATCGGCCTGATCCCGCGTCTGGTCAAAGGCGGTCATGACTCCATGAGCCGTACCGAGACCGGCCAGCTGCGTTGGTATGCTGCCTCGATCGCCGCAGGTGCCGTTCTGGTGCTCGGCGCCGTCGTTCTGGTTGCGGTCTGACATGAACCTTGCGAATTTGCGAAAGGAATTGAGCCCGTCATGATTCTGCCTTGGCTAATCCTGATCCCCTTCATCGGTGGCCTGCTGTGCTGGCAGGGTGAGCGCTTCGGCGCCACTCTGCCGCGCTGGATCGCGCTGCTGACCATGACTCTCGAACTGGTTCTGGGCCTTTGGCTGTGGACCGTCGGCGACTACACTCTGGCCCCGGTCCCCGGCGCCGATCCGTCCTGGACCCTGGAATTCCACCGCCAGTGGATCTCGCGCTTCGGCATCGATGTGCACCTGGCGCTCGACGGCCTGTCGCTGCTGATGATTCTGCTCACCGGCCTGCTCGGTGTGCTGTCGGTGCTGTGCTCCTGGAACGAAATCCAGCGCAAGGTGGGCTTCTTCCACCTGAACCTGATGTGGATCCTGGGCGGTGTCGTCGGCGTGTTCCTGGCCATCGACCTGTTCATGTTCTTCTTCTTCTGGGAAATGATGCTGGTGCCGATGTACTTCCTCATCGCGCTCTGGGGTCACAGTTCTTCGGATGGCAAGCGTACCCGTATCTATGCCGCCACCAAGTTCTTCATCTTCACCCAGGCCAGCGGCCTGATCATGCTGGTGGCGATCCTGGGTCTGGTTCTGGTGCATTACAACCAGACCGGCGTGCTGACGTTCGCCTATGCCGACCTGCTGAAAACGCAGCTGGCGCCGGGTACCGAGTACATCCTGATGCTGGGCTTCTTCATCGCGTTCGCGGTGAAGCTGCCAGTGGTGCCGCTGCATTCCTGGCTGCCTGACGCTCACGCCCAGGCGCCGACCGCAGGCTCCGTGGACCTGGCAGGTATCCTGCTGAAAACTGCTGCCTATGGTCTGCTGCGCTTTGCCCTGCCGTTGTTTCCCAACGCCTCGGCGGAGTTCGCGCCGATCGCGATGACACTGGGCCTGATCGGTATTTTCTACGGAGCCTTCCTGGCATTCGCGCAGACCGACATCAAGCGTCTGATCGCGTTTTCCAGCGTGTCGCACATGGGCTTCGTACTGATCGGCATCTACTCCGGCAGCCAGCAGGCACTTCAGGGCGCGGTCGTGCAGATGCTGGCCCACGGTCTGTCGGCGGCGGCACTGTTCATCCTGAGCGGTCAGCTGTACGAGCGCCTGCACACCCGCGACATGCGCGAGATGGGCGGTCTGTGGTCTCGGATTGCCTACCTGCCAGCGATCAGCCTGTTCTTCGCGGCTGCCTCACTCGGCCTGCCGGGCACCGGTAACTTCGTAGGCGAGTTCCTGATCCTGCTGGGCAGTTTCGTCAGCTCGCCATGGGTCACCGCGATCGCCACATCGGGCCTGGTATTCGGTTCGGTGTACTCGCTGATCATGATCCACCGTGCCTATTTCGGCCCGTCCAAGTCCGACGAGATCCTCAAGGGCATGGACGGACGGGAACTGATCATGGTGTTGGGCCTTGCCGTGTTGCTGGTCTTGCTGGGCGTCTACCCGCAGCCGTTCCTCGACACTTCCGCAGCCACCATGCACGGTGTGCAGCAATGGCTAGGCACTGCCTTCACTCAACTCGCTTCGGCCCGGTAAGAGCGCTATGGACCTGACGATTCAACATTTTATTGCGCTTGCTCCATTGCTGATCACCAGTATCACCATTGTCGTGGTGATGCTGGCCATCGCATGGCGCCGCAATCACTCGCAAACCTTTCTGCTGTCGGTGGCGGGCCTCAACCTGGCGCTGCTGTCGATTATCCCCGCACTCAAGGTCGCGCCGCTGACGGTGACGCCTTTGCTGCAGATCGACAGCTTCGCCTGTCTGTACATGGCGATCATCCTGGCCTCGACCCTGGCTTGCGTAACCATGGCCCACGCTTATCTGGGTGATGACAAAGTCGGCTACCCGGGCAACCGCGAAGAACTTTACCTGCTGATCCTGCTGGCCGCCGCCGGCGGTATGGTCCTGGTGAGCGCGCAGCATCTCGCCGGGCTGTTTATCGGACTGGAATTGCTCTCGGTGCCGGTCTACGGGCTGGTCGCCTATGCATTCTTCAACAAGCGGTCCCTGGAAGGCGGCATCAAGTACATGGTGCTGTCGGCTGCGGGTTCGGCGTTCCTGCTGTTCGGTATGGCGCTGCTCTACGCGGACGCTGGCGCGCTGACCTTCACGGGCATCGGCAAAGCAATCGCCGCCACCGGCATGCCAAGCGCCCTCGCCAGCCTGGGTCTGGCGATGATGGTCGTAGGTCTCGCCTTCAAGCTGTCTCTGGTACCCTTCCACCTGTGGACGCCGGACGTGTACGAAGGCGCTCCTGCCCCTATCGCCGCCTTCCTGGCGACGGCGAGCAAGGTAGCGGTATTTGCGGTGCTGGTGCGTCTGTTCCAGATCTCTCCGGCAGCCAGCAGCGGTGTCATGACCGATGTACTGGCGGTGATCGCCGTGGCCTCGATTCTGGTGGGCAACCTGTTGGCGCTCACCCAAAGCAACCTCAAGCGTCTGCTCGGCTACTCGTCGATCTCTCACTTCGGATATCTGATGATCGCGCTGGTCGCCAGCAAGGGGATCGCGGTAGAAGCCATCGGCGTCTATCTGGTGACCTATGTGCTGACCTCTCTGGGCGCTTTCGGTGTAATCACCATGATGTCGTCGCCTTACAGCGGTCGTGACGCGGACGCGATGTTCGAGTACCGCGGGCTGTTCTGGCGTCGTCCCTACCTGACCGCGGTCATGACCCTGATGATGCTGTCGCTGGCGGGTATTCCGCTCACTGCGGGCTTCATCGGCAAGTTCTACATGATCGCGACCGGTGTCGAAGCGCATCTGTGGTGGCTGACCGGCGCACTGGTTCTCGGCAGCGCCATTGGCCTGTTCTACTACCTGCGGGTGATGGTGACCATGTATCTGGTGGACAACCAGATGCCGCGTCACGATGCGGCGTTCAACTGGGCGCAACGTACCGGCGGTGTGATGCTGCTGGCCGTCGCGATCCTGACCTTCGTGCTGGGTGTCTACCCACAGCCGCTGCTGGATCTGGTGGTCAACGCCGGGCTGCAAATGGCGAGCTGATCGCCGGACACAAAAAAACCCTGCTCTGGAGCAGGGTTTTTTTTGCTCTGAATTCGGTCAGCCGGGCAGTTGGACCTTCCTCTTGGAGCCGGCGAAGATACCCCAGGTCGACATGAACAAGGCGGCAACCAGAGGCCCGATCACAAAACCATTGAGGCCGAAGACCGCCATGCCGCCCAACGTGGAGATCAGGATCAAGTAGTCGGGCATGCGGGTATCCTTGCCCACCAGCACCGGGCGCAGAACGTTGTCCACCAGGCCGATGACCAGTACGCCGAACAGCGCCAGGACAACGCCTTGCCAGATCATGCCGCTCAACAGGAAGTAGACCGCCACTGGCGCCCAGACGATGCCCGCACCCACCGCCGGCAACAGCGACAGGAAGGCCATGATCACGGCCCAGAGCAGAGCGCTCGGAATATCCAGTACCCAGAATATAAAGCCGCCGAGCGCGCCCTGAGTCACCGCGACCACGACGTTGCCCTTCACTGTGGCGCGTACCACGCGGGTGAATTTGAGCTGCAACCGGCGCTTCTGCTGATCAGCCAGTGGAACTGCGTTACGCAGCTTGCGCACCAGTTCCTGGCCGTCACGCAGGAAGAAGAACAGCAGGTAGAGCATGATGAAGAAGCTCACCACGAAGTCGAAGGTTCCCTGCCCGAAGCTGAAGGCCTGGGTCGCCAGATACTGACTGCCCTGCATGGCGCCTTTGGCGATCTTGTCGCGCAGGCCGTTCAGATCGCCCATGCCCATGCGGTCCAGCAGACGCTGCATCGAGTCAGGCAGCAGATCCTTGTATTCGGCAAGGTAGCCGGCGATATCCAGCTGTCCGGACTCGACGTTCTTGTACAGCACAGTCCCTTCCTGGACCAGCAAGGCGCTGATGATGATCACCGGCAGAATGGCAAGCACCAGACATATCGTCAGGGTGCAGAGCGAAGTGACGTTGCGTGGCCAGTTGTAGCGCAGGTGAATCCGACGTTGAATCGGCGCGAAGATGATCCCCAGGATCACCGCCCAGAACACCGCGCCATAGAAAGGCAGCAGTATCCAGATGAAGGCAAGGGTCACCAGCACGACCAGCAATAAAAGGGTTTTGTATTGAAGCGTGGTTTCGTTCATGTCCTGTCCATGTCGTAGGCCGCAGCGTCGCGCCCGGTCTACAGCTTAGTCAGCCAGGAACGGCGGGAGTGCCGTGCTCACGCCGCTCGCGCGCGGTCAGGTAACGCCCGCATCAGACATTACGATCAGGAAGGTGGATGCTGGCCCGCAGGCCGCCCATGGGGCTTTCCAGCAGTTGCAGGCGCCCGCCCCAGGCTTCGACGATGTCACGCACGATGCCCAGGCCCAGGCCATGCCCGCTGGTCTGCTCATCGAGGCGGATACCACGGCTGCAGACGGCTTCACGGCGGGCTTCCGGAATGCCCGGACCGTCGTCATCAATGTTCAGGCAATAACCGCCATCCTCGCTCTCGATACTCAGGCGCACCAGGCTGTCGGCCCATTTGCAGGCGTTGTCCAGCAGGTTGCCCAGAACTTCCAGGATGTCTTCCCGATCCCAAGGCAGCTGCACGCCCGGATCAACGTCATTGACCAGATCCAGGTGGCCACCGTGAATCATGCGCAGCGTATCGAACAGGCTCTTGAGTTCGACGTCACAGTCGAAACGCACGCCCGGCAGAGCGTCGCCCGACAGGCGCGCCCGGTTCAGTTCTCGTTCGAGCCGCAGCCGGATGTTTTCGAGCTGTTCCTGCAAGGTCTTGCGAATGGCCGGGTGGGCGTCCAGCTGCTGGTTCGAGGCGAGGCTGAGCAAAACCGCCAAGGGCGTCTTCAGCGCGTGGCCCAGATTCCCGAGGGCGTTGCGCGAACGCTTGAGGCTGTCTTCGGTGTGCGACAGCAGGTGATTGATCTGAGCCACCAGCGGTTCGAGTTCGAGCGGGACCGCTTCGTCCAGGTGGGAACGGCGCCCCTGCTGAAGCTGAGAGATCTGTTCGCGCACTCGCTCCAGAGGATGAAGCGCACGACGCACTGTCAAGCGTTGCAGGAACAGCACGATGAGCAGCGCCGTCAGCCCCAGGCCAAAGCCGATCTGCTGCAAACGCTGAAAGCTTGCACGTACCGGGGTGTAGTCCTGCGCCACGGTGATGATGATCCGCTGACCGAACTTGCGGTAGTCCTCGGTCAGCACCAGAAGCGATTGCCCGGTATGACCCAATTCGACATTGGCGTGCAGGCCGGTGACTTTCGGCTCCGGCAGCTCGAAGTCCCAGAGGGAGCGGGAGCGCCAATGCCCCTTCTCGAAATCGATGCGGAAGTATTGCCCCGACAGCGGCCGCTGATACGCGCCGGACAATCGATGCTCGTCGAGCTGAATGCCCGCAGGGCCCCGAGCCAGAGACACCAGGAGGTTCTCACTCTCGTTGCGCAGTCCTGATTCCAGATAACGTTGCAGGCCCAGCTCGAACAGCCACAGTCCGGTCTGGGTGACGATCAGACCGACCACGACCAGAACCGCGATCAGTCCCACACTCAAGCGGCGCTGTATCGACCTCAAGTAGCGGCACCGCCGAACAGATAACCCTGCCCGCGTCGGGTTTCCACCACTCCCCTGCCGAGCTTGCGGCGCAGGTGGTTAACGTGGACTTCGATCACGTTCGAATCCCGCTCGTTTTCGCCGTCGTAGAGGTGTTCGGCCAGGTGACTCTTCGAGAGAATCTGCTCGGGATGCAGCATGAAGTAACGCAGCAACCGGAATTCTGCGGAAGTCAGCTGGATGTCGACGCCGTCCTTGATGACGCACTGACGGCCCTCGTCCAGATTCAACCCTGCGGACTCCAGCGTGGGCTGGTTCGCAAGTCCATGGGATCGACGCAGGAGCGCCTGGATGCGCAGTTGGAGCTCCTCTGGATGGAAGGGCTTGGTGAGGTAGTCGTCCGCACCCGCTTTGAGCCCCTCGATGCGTTCCGACCACGAGCCGCGAGCCGTCAGCACCAGAACAGGGATCGCCAGGCCATTGGCGCGCCACTGCTGCAAGACCTCCAGGCCGGGCAAGCCTGGCAGCCCCAGATCCAGCACAATAAGGTCATAGGGCTCACTGACGCCCTGATAGACCGCGTCTCGGCCATCCGCCAACCAGTCGACCGCATACCCCTGGCGCCCGAGCGCGGCCATCAGCTCATCGGCCAAAGGTACGTTGTCCTCAACCAGCAGCAGCCGCATCAGTCTTCCTCATCTTTCAGTAATTGTCCGTCACGGGCGTCGAACTTGAGCTCACGTACGATACCGCTGGGCGTCAGCAGTTCGAACTCGTAGACGTAGCGGTGGTGTTTCTCTTCCAGTTCGGCTTCAAGCAACCTGGAGCCTGGGTGGTAACTCAGCGCTCGTTCGATGAATTGCTCCAGAGGCTGAATCACGCCCCGCTGCCGCAGTTGCAGCGCTTCGTCCTGGTCCAGATCCCGTGCAACAGTCGCCATCGACAGGAGACTGCAGCCGGCAATGATGCACAGACGTGCATGGGTATTCATTAATTATCCTGATGATCTTCGTAGACCTGCCCGGTCACGGCATCCAGCTCCAGATCCCACTCGATGCCCTTTTCATCCTGCAGCTCTACCTTGTAGATGTACTTGCCGTATTCGTTTTCCAGTTCGGTATCTGTGATCTTCGCCCCGGGGTGGCTCTCCAACGCCGCTGCGTTGAGCTTTTCAACGCTCTGGATAGTACCGTTGTCTCGGAGTGCCTGGCCTTGCGCGGCGTCAAGGTCATGTGCAAAGGCCGTGTGCGCCGTCATGGCAATAACCACTCCGGCCAGCAAAGTGGTAAAGGTCTTCATATCCGCCTCCGTTGGCGATCTGATTCACGGAGATCAGCTTACCCCTGACAACTTAACTCAAACTGAAGAGTTCTGGCCACATGCCATCAAGTCGTGGCCGTACAGGGTATCCGCGAACGTGGTGTTTCGAGGCATAGCTGTTAAACTCGCGAGCTGATTGAATCGCTCAAGCGATCGCCATTATTTCAGAGCAATCATGTCGTGGAAATTTTTAAAGAGTTTACTTTTGAGTCAGCACACCGCCTGCCTCACGTACCCGAAGGCCATAAGTGCGGCCGGTTGCACGGCCACTCGTTCCGGGTTGGCATTCATCTGAGCGGACCGGTCGATCCTCATACCGGATGGATCCGCGATTTCTCCGAGATCAAGGCCATCTTCAAGCCGCTGTACGAGAGGCTGGATCATAACTACCTCAACGATATTCCTGGCTTGGAAAACCCCACCAGCGAAGTGTTGGCAAAATGGATCTGGGACGAACTCAAGCCTCTGCTGCCCGAGCTTTCCGCCATCCGCATCCATGAGACCTGCACAAGCGGTTGCGAATATCGCGGGGACTGATCCCGCCTGCGTTCTACAGCCACCCTTGCGGTGGCTTTTTATTGCCTGGAAGTTTTACGCAAGAAATTCAGATTCCAGAAAGACAAAACCCCTGACTGCTTATGCAATCAGGGGTTTCGGAATGAATCTTGACGATGACCTACTCTCACATGGGGAAACCCCACACTACCATCGGCGATGCATCGTTTCACTGCTGAGTTCGGGATGGGATCAGGTGGTTCCAATGCTCT
>NZ_JBAJGT010000030.1:0-1228 GCF_036706555.1 Pseudomonas sp. JDS28PS106
GGTCTATACCCAGCGACTAAACGCCCTATTAAGACTCGCTTTCGCTACGCCTCCCCTATTCGGTTAAGCTTGCCACTGAATATAAGTCGCTGACCCATTATACAAAAGGTACGCAGTCACCTAACAAGTAGGCTCCCACTGCTTGTACGCATACGGTTTCAGGATCTATTTCACTCCCCTCTCCGGGGTTCTTTTCGCCTTTCCCTCACGGTACTGGTTCACTATCGGTCAGTCAGTAGTATTTAGCCTTGGAGGATGGTCCCCCCATATTCAGACAAGGTTTCTCGTGCCCCGTCCTACTCGATTTCATTGCCAGGAGATTTTCGCGTACAGGGCTATCACCCACTATGGCCGCACTTTCCAGAGCGTTCCGCTAATCTCAAGTCAACTTAAGGGCTGGTCCCCGTTCGCTCGCCACTACTAAGGGAATCTCGGTTGATTTCTTTTCCTCAGGGTACTTAGATGTTTCAGTTCCCCTGGTTCGCCTCATGCACCTATGTATTCAGTGCATGATACCTAGGTTATCCTAGGTGGGTTCCCCCATTCAGACATCTCCGGATCACAGTCTGTTTGCCGACTCCCCGAAGCTTTTCGCAGGCTACCACGTCTTTCATCGCCTCTGACTGCCAAGGCATCCACCGTATGCGCTTCTTCACTTGACCATATAACCCCAAGCAATCTGGTTATACTGTGAAGACGACATTCGCCGAAAACTTGCAATTACTCACAAATTTTACCTTAGCCTGTTCACCACCAGTGAAAGTGGTCAACAGTCTATCTTTCTATCACATACCCAAATTTTTAAAGAACGATCTAATCAAAGACTAGACATCAACATTCGAACCAAATGTTCATGTCTAAGCTTCCGATTCAGAAGTGGTGGAGCCAAGCGGGATCGAACCGCTGACCTCCTGCGTGCAAGGCAGGCGCTCTCCCAGCTGAGCTATGGCCCCAGGAAAACTGGTAGGTCTGGGCAGATTTGAACTGCCGACCTCACCCTTATCAGGGGTGCGCTCTAACCAACTGAGCTACAGACCTAAATCTTGATGCGTACCGCAATCAAGCTTGAAGCGTGTGGCTCAAAGCTTGGAGCTACTTCTGTCGTCTTCTTCAATGAATCAAGCAATTCGTGTGGGAGCTTATGGCGCAGCTGAGTCGTCGATTAAGGAGGTGATCCAGCCGCAGGTTCCCCTACGGCTACCTTGTTACGACTTCACCCCAGTCATGA
>NZ_JBAJGT010000031.1:0-1048 GCF_036706555.1 Pseudomonas sp. JDS28PS106
TGTGCTGGTCAACTTTTTCCGGACACATCAGCAGGTGATTTCAGGCCGGCTGGCGTTCGTACTGGTTTGGTGAGACATAGCCCAGTGTCGAGTGCAGGCGACCTTCGTTATAAAACCGCACGATGTAATCGGTGATGTCCTTCATAGCCTCACCATGGTTGGCGTAATCCTTGCGCCAGACGCGCTCCATCTTCAGGTTCAGGAAGAAGCGCTCCATCACCGCATTGTCCCAGCAGTTGCCTTTACGGCTCATGCTGCATTGCATCCCGTGACGTGCCAGCAACGCCTGGTAGTCAGAGCCTGCGTACTGGCTGCCACGATCAGAGTGAGCAATCAGTCCCGGCTCAGGTTGTCGCTGTGTGATGGCCAACTGCATCGCGCTGCATACCAGCTCAGCCCGCATGTGAGGCGCCATTGCCCAGCCCACGATCTTGCGTGAGTACAAGTCCATGACCACGGCCAGATAGAGCCAGCCGCTCCGTGTACGGATGTAGGTAATGTCCGCCACCCAGGCCTTGTTGCTGCTCGATGGATTGAACTGCCGATCAAGCAGGTTTGGTGCAATAGGCAGATCATGTTTGCTGTTGGTGGTGTGCGTGAACTTACGTTTCCAGGTCGTTACCAGCCCCTGTTTCTTCATGAGTTTGCGGATTTTGAAGAGCCCCATGCGGATCCCTTCGTCCTGCAACGCCTTGAGCAACCGTCGACTGCCAAAGCAGCGCTCATGACGGTAAAACAGCGCTTTGAGCTTGATCTCACTCGGGTCGACCACTACCTTGCCCAATCCACGTTGGATCGCCTCGTAGTAACCGGAACGGCTGATCCGCAATAATCGGCAGACACGTGCCACCGGGTAAGCCTTACCTTGTAATTGGTGAACCGCCTCGTGGATCACTTCAACTCGCGGGCAAAGAAGGCTGTAGCCTTTTTTAGGATGTCGTTGTCCATTTTCAGGTCGCGAACTTGCTGCTCAAGCTCACGAATACGTTGCTGCTCGGCCGTCAGCGGCTTGCCGATCCCGGCACCACCCAGCTGTTCTGATTCGTAC
>NZ_JBAJGT010000032.1:0-902 GCF_036706555.1 Pseudomonas sp. JDS28PS106
GAGCAGACTGCAGCGCGAGCCAGAAAGCGCAAATAGTCCAGGGATTGAGGCACGAGCATCCGACACGCCTGCTGCTTCGGGCAGCTGGCCTGGCATCCAGTACGTTTTACTATCAGATCAAGGCGCGAGCTTCAGATAAACACGCAGAACTGAACGTGCAAGTTCGGCACATTTATGACCGACACAAAGGGCGCTACGGTTACCGTCGTGTGACCGCAGCGCTGAGGCAGCAGGGTGAGCATGTCAACCACAAGACCGTGCAGCGGCTGATGCAGGCGATGGGGCTCAAGTCGCTGATCAGGGTCAAGAAATATCGCGCCTATCAGGGGCCCGAAGGCGAGACAGCACCCAACCTGCTGGCGCGCCAGTTTTGCGCAGACCAGCCAAATCAGAAGTGGGTGACCGATGTCACCGAGTTCAAGGTCAACGGACAAAAGCTTTTCCTTTCGCCCGTGCTGGACCTTTGTACTCGTGAAATCGTGGCCTATCAGACCAGCAGGCGGCCAGTATTTGAGATGGTGGCTACGATGCTTCAGAAAGCGTTCACGCGGCTGAAGCCAGGGGATGCCCCAATGCTGCATTCTGATCAGGGTTGGCAGTATCGCCAAGCCAATTACCGCCATTTGCTGGCTGGGAGGAACCTTGAGCAGAGCATGTCACGCAAGGGAAGCTGCTACGACAACGCTGTCATGGAGGGCTTCTTCGGCACCTTGAAGAGTGAGCTCTTCTACCTGGAGCGCTTCGAAACCATCGAGCAATTGCAGGTGGGGCTTGAGGATTACATCCACTACTACAACCATGAACGTATCAGCCTCAAGCTCAACGGCCTGAGTCCGGTACAATTTCGAACACAGGCGATGAATTTTTAACGTTTCTCGTCCAACTTTTGGGGGTCAGTCCAG
>NZ_JBAJGT010000033.1:0-826 GCF_036706555.1 Pseudomonas sp. JDS28PS106
TTAGACAGCTAGGAGGTTGGCTTAGAAGCAGCCACCCTTTAAAGAAAGCGTAATAGCTCACTAGTCGAGTCGGCCTGCGCGGAAGATGTAACGGGGCTCAAACCATGCACCGAAGCTACGGGTATCACCTTCGGGTGATGCGGTAGAGGAGCGTTCTGTAAGCCTGTGAAGGTGAGTTGAGAAGCTTGCTGGAGGTATCAGAAGTGCGAATGCTGACATGAGTAACGACAATGGGTGTGAAAAACACCCACGCCGAAAGACCAAGGTTTCCTGCGCAACGTTAATCGACGCAGGGTTAGTCGGTTCCTAAGGCGAGGCTGAAAAGCGTAGTCGATGGCAAACAGGTTAATATTCCTGTACTTCTGGTTACTGCGATGGAGGGACGGAGAAGGCTAGGCCAGCTTGGCGTTGGTTGTCCAAGTTTAAGGTGGTAGGCTGAGATCTTAGGTAAATCCGGGATCTCAAGGCCGAGAGCTGATGACGAGTGTCCTTTAGGACGCGAAGTGGTTGATGCCATGCTTCCAAGAAAAGCTTCTAAGCTTCAGGTAACCAGGAACCGTACCCCAAACCGACACAGGTGGTTGGGTAGAGAATACCAAGGCGCTTGAGAGAACTCGGGTGAAGGAACTAGGCAAAATGGCACCGTAACTTCGGGAGAAGGTGCGCCGGTGAAGGTGAAGCACTTGCTGCGTAAGCCCTCGCCGGTCGAAGATACCAGGCCGCTGCGACTGTTTATTAAAAACACAGCACTCTGCAAACACGAAAGTGGACGTATAGGGTGTGACGCCTGCCCGGTGCCGGAAGGTTAATTGATGGGGTTAGCGCA
>NZ_JBAJGT010000034.1:0-780 GCF_036706555.1 Pseudomonas sp. JDS28PS106
CAACCGTTCCAGCAATTCGCAGTCGACCCGGCGAGCTTGTTCGTCAATACGCCTGTCGACCGCTTTGATCATCTCTTTGAATTGGTCATCCAGCACGCGATAGCTTTCCACCACATAAGACACGTTGGCTTGCTGAAGGCGCCTGCGGTTGTCATCGCGTTGCTGAAGTAGATTACCGCGCAGATTGACCAGCTCGAGCAGCTCTTCGCGCTCGGGATCAGGTCTGACGAGCTCTTTCGCCGACAGGGCAGAGGCAAACATCGCCAGCATTCGAGCATCGATCGGATCGGTCTTGGCGCGTTTGCCCATGGCCAGAGCAAACTGACGAGCGCGTACGGGGTTGATGCGCTGAACCTTGAAACCAGCATTGGCCAGAAGCCTGACCGACAGCTTCTCATAGCCGCCGGTGGCTTCGACCAGAACCTGCTCGACCTGATACGTGTTGAGATGCTCAGTGATCCAGGCAAGGCCTTCGGGAGTGTTCGGCACGCAAAGATCACTGGCGGTGGGAAATAGCGCCACCTGTAAGGTGGCTTTGGAGACATCTATTCCGGCATAGGCAGACATGAGTAAAGCCTCTAGTCTAAAGAGTGAGAGGCGCTCTGGCCTGGCTCACGCTTGTTGTTCGAGGTCGGACTCAGTCAACTGTTCGAGCTTTGGGCCAAAGCGGGAAGAGTGGACGGCAGCTTGGCTCCTACACGTGCTCAAGGGCACCGCGATTAGACAGCTTGCCGTCCACCCCTCTCACCCCAGACTTTAGCCTGATGGAAGACACAAGCG
>NZ_JBAJGT010000035.1:0-691 GCF_036706555.1 Pseudomonas sp. JDS28PS106
GAGCGTATCGTGCTGTGCGGTCCGTCCGGCTCGGGCAAGTCGACCACCATTCGCTGCCTGAACCGTCTGGAAGAACACCAGCAGGGCCGGATCATCGTCGACGGCACCGAACTGACCTCCGACCTGCGGCAGATCGAAACCATCCGCCGGGAAGTCGGCATGGTGTTCCAGCACTTCAACCTGTTCCCGCACCTGACGATCCTGCAGAACTGCACGCTGGCGCCGATGTGGGTGCGCAAGATGCCGAAGAAGAAGGCCGAGGAAATCGCCATGCACTATCTGGAGCGCGTACGCATTCCGGAGCAGGCGCACAAGTATCCGGGCCAGCTGTCCGGCGGCCAGCAGCAGCGCGTCGCCATTGCCCGCGCCCTGTGCATGAAACCCAAGATCATGCTGTTCGACGAACCGACCTCGGCGCTCGATCCGGAGATGGTCAAGGAAGTACTCGACACCATGGTCAGTCTGGCGGAAGAGGGCATGACCATGCTCTGCGTGACCCACGAAATGGGCTTCGCCCGTACCGTGGCGAACCGGGTGATCTTCATGGACAAGGGCGAAATCGTCGAACAGGCCGCGCCGAACGACTTCTTCGACAACCCACAGAGTGACCGGACCAGGCTGTTCCTGAGCCAGATCATTCATTAAGCCTGGGGCCGCTTTGCGGCCCTATCGCCAGCAAGCTGGCTCCTAC
>NZ_JBAJGT010000036.1:0-625 GCF_036706555.1 Pseudomonas sp. JDS28PS106
TTGTTAGGTGACTGCGTACCTTTTGTATAATGGGTCAGCGACTTATATTCAGTGGCAAGCTTAACCGAATAGGGGAGGCGTAGCGAAAGCGAGTCTTAATAGGGCGTTTAGTCGCTGGGTATAGACCCGAAACCGGGCGATCTATCCATGGGCAGGTTGAAGGTTAGGTAACACTGACTGGAGGACCGAACCGACTACCGTTGAAAAGTTAGCGGATGACCTGTGGATCGGAGTGAAAGGCTAATCAAGCTCGGAGATAGCTGGTTCTCCTCGAAAGCTATTTAGGTAGCGCCTCATGTATCACTGTAGGGGGTAGAGCACTGTTTCGGCTAGGGGGTCATCCCGACTTACCAAACCGATGCAAACTCCGAATACCTACAAGTGCCGAGCATGGGAGACACACGGCGGGTGCTAACGTCCGTCGTGAAAAGGGAAACAACCCAGACCGTCAGCTAAGGTCCCAAAGTCATGGTTAAGTGGGAAACGATGTGGGAAGGCTTAGACAGCTAGGAGGTTGGCTTAGAAGCAGCCACCCTTTAAAGAAAGCGTAATAGCTCACTAGTCGAGTCGGCCTGCGCGGAAGATGTAACGGGGCTCAAACCATGCACCGAAGCTACGGGTATCA
>NZ_JBAJGT010000037.1:0-621 GCF_036706555.1 Pseudomonas sp. JDS28PS106
CCCTTCCTCCCAACTTAAAGTGCTTTACAATCCGAAGACCTTCTTCACACACGCGGCATGGCTGGATCAGGCTTTCGCCCATTGTCCAATATTCCCCACTGCTGCCTCCCGTAGGAGTCTGGACCGTGTCTCAGTTCCAGTGTGACTGATCATCCTCTCAGACCAGTTACGGATCGTCGCCTTGGTGAGCCATTACCTCACCAACTAGCTAATCCGACCTAGGCTCATCTGATAGCGCAAGGCCCGAAGGTCCCCTGCTTTCTCCCGTAGGACGTATGCGGTATTAGCGTCCGTTTCCGAGCGTTATCCCCCACTACCAGGCAGATTCCTAGGCATTACTCACCCGTCCGCCGCTCGCCACCCGGTGCAAGCACCTGTGCTGCCGCTCGACTTGCATGTGTTAGGCCTGCCGCCAGCGTTCAATCTGAGCCATGATCAAACTCTTCAGTTCAAACATCTATCTGGGTTTTGAGAAAACCCTAAACTTGGCTCAGCAATCTGGTTACATCTTTGATTTCTCGCGGAGTAACTTGGGTTGCTGATAATCTGTTGACTTCAGTCTGACACCACAAGCACCCACACGAATTGCTTGATTCAGTTGTTAAAGAGCGGTGGGTTGAG